>NZ_JBRJGQ010000004.1:0-350783 GCF_053628575.1 Roseovarius sp. MBR-51 | reverse complement strand
CGGGACCGGCTGGTCCCACAAAACTCGTCCCGGTTCTTCATCCAGGAAGATGGCAAACATGCAAAAGACTGCGCGGCTCGGTACAACTTCGCGCAAGTGAGCAAAAACCTTGGCATTCGGTCCCCGCAGGCCTTCAACAGGCACGGTCATGGGCCACGCATCCATGATTTACGGCACACATTTGCAGTCCATACCATCCTGGACTGGTTCCGCGATGGTCGGGACATCGAATCCGAAATGTACAAGCTCAGCACCTATCTCGGCCATTCCGAGCCAAAGCACACATTCTGGTATGTCGAGGCCGTGCCCGAGCTGATGCAGTTGGCCGCGGCGCGGGCCGAACGACGGGTACTGGAGGGCGCATCATGATCGCGACCTATCCATTGCCCATCTACGTGCAACGGTTCTTCACCGAGCGGCTGTTGACCCAGATGCAGGCCAGTCCAAACACGATTGCCAGCTATCGCGACACCTTCCGGCTCTTGCTGAAATACGCGACAGCAGAGACCAGGTTGCCGCCGACTGAGCTGCATGTAGCCCACATCGATGCCGACATCATCGGGCGGTTCTTGACGTTCTGTGAGGAGGAACGCGGCAACAGCGCGCGAAGCCGGAACACGCGGCTAGCAGCGATCCGTTCGTTCTTCAAATATGTCGCGGGCTGTGAACCCCAGTTGCTGCATCATTGCCAGAAGGTGCTGGCGATGCCGTCCAAACGGCACGAAAAACGCGTCGTGGACTTCCTGACCCGTGACGAGATGGAGGCCCTGCTGAAGGCACCTGACCAGTCGACCTGGTTTGGTCGGCGCGATCAGGTGCTGCTCCTCACGATGCTTCAGACAGGCCTGCGCGTATCAGAGATGATTGGCCTTCGTATTGGCGATGTCGAGCTTGGCACCGGAGCGCATCTCAGATGCATGGGCAAAGGCCGAAAGGAACGCGCAACGCCGCTTCGGACAGACAGTCGGGATGCATTGAAGGCATGGCTTGCGCAGTGCCGGACTGAGCCCAGCGATCCCCTGTTCGCAACCATCCGTGGCAGGCCGCTCAGCAGAGATGCGGTTGAGCGAATTGTTCGGAAACATGCGGCCACCGCCGCCTCGACCAGCTCGACGTACAGATTGAAGCGCGTCACACCGCACGTCTTGCGCCACACCGCTGCAATGCAGCTTCTACAGAGCGGTGTTGATCGGACAATCATTGCCCTTTGGCTGGGCCATGAATCGATTGAGACGACACAGGTCTACATCCACGCCGATATCGAACTGAAGGAAAGAGCGATGGCTCTGACAAAGCCGGTTGACCAGATGGGTGGACGATATCGACCGGGTGACGAACTCTTGGCATTCCTCGAAGCGCTCTGAATTATGCTGACACGCCGCGCCGATCTAACTGAAACGCAACTGGTAGTTCGGATCGGCGCGGCATAATCCGAAACGCGGCATTATGGATCTTATGCCGATGTCGGCATAAGGCCCATGCCACCGGGCATATCGACCCCGCCTAACTGAAACCCGCTTGCGGTGGCGCGCGAATCCGGATCACCTGCACCAAGGATCAACGCCCGCCGACCTGTACTCGGATTCGACAGACTGCCGGTCATCCGGCCTCAATTACCTCGGGAGTCGGGGGTTGCTTCCCCGGTCCGGCCTTGCAAACCCACGCTCTTGACACCTTACAGGATGCACCCATGAAGCTCAGAGACCTTGACATCATCGTGACTGCGCCCCCCGCACCCGGCTGGGGCGGGCGCTATTGGATATTGGTCAAAGTAACCACTGATTCCGGCGTCACGGGATGGGGGGAATGCTATGCTGCCAGCGTCGGGCCCGAGGCCATGCGCGCGGTGATCGAGGATGTGTTCGCCCGCCACATGGCCGGGGAGAACCCCGAGAATATCGAACTCATGTTCCGCCGCGTCTATTCTTCAGGCTTTACGCAGCGTCCGGACCCCACCACCATCGGTGCGTTCTCGGGCCTGGAAATCGCCTGTTGGGACATCCTGGGCAAGGCGCGCGGACGCCCCGTCTGGGCGCTCTTGGGGGGCAAGATGAACCCCCGCATCCGCGCCTATACCTATCTCTACCCCCTGCCCCACCACCCCATCGCCGAATTCTGGACCTCGCCAGACATGGCCGCCGAGAGTGCGGCGGATTGCGTCGCACGCGGCTATACGGCGATCAAGTTTGATCCCGCTGGCCCCTACACCCTGCGCGGTGGCCATATGCCCGCAATGACGGATATTTCGCTCTCGGTGGAATTTTGCCGGGCGATCCGCGCTGCCGTGGGCAACAAGGCGGACCTGCTCTTTGGCACGCATGGGCAGTTCACCACCGCAGGCGCGATCCGTCTGGGTCAGGCACTCGAGCCCTATTCACCGCTCTGGTACGAAGAGCCGGTGCCGCCAGACAATGTCGCCGCGATGGCACAAGTGGCGCGCGCTGTGCGTATCCCCGTGGCCACTGGCGAGCGGCTGACCACCAAGGCAGAGTTTGCCCCCATCCTGCGCGATGGGGCGGCGGCGATCCTGCAACCGGCGCTGGGCCGCGCGGGCGGCATCTGGGAGATGAAGAAGGTCGCCGCGATGGCCGAGGTCTACAATGCGCAGATGGCGCCGCATCTCTATGCCGGGCCGGTGGAATGGGCCGCCAATGTGAGTTTTGCCGCTTCCATCCCCAATCTCTTGATGTGCGAATGCATCGAGACACCATTTCATGACGCGCTCATCAAGGGGAGCATCCGGGTCGAGGGCGGCTTCATCACTCCGCCGGAAAACCCCGGTTTGGGAATCGAGGTGGACGAAGATCTGGCTCGGGCAAATCCCTATCGTGGCACCGGATTGCATCTCGAAATGCAGGAAGCGCCGTGTGATTACGTCAATGGCAACAGCTTTGGCGGCGGCGCGCCGGTCGAGGTGGAGTGAGGGCCGGTTTTGGCCTGAAGGGGACGTTGGTCCTAATCTCCAAAGCGCGGAATCAAGCCCGAAGGGCGCCGCGCGATCGCTGGGCCGTCCCGCGGCCTAGCGATATTGAGGTGTGGCGCAACTCCTTGAAGTCGTAAGGACTTTGCGGGCATTAAGTGGCAGTTACCGCCGATGCATCGCTAGTCCCCGGCCCAGCGGTCGCGCGGCTCAACGCTTGGGACGATTGTCCCCTTCAGGCCATTACTTTAGGGCAAAACCTGCAACCAAACCCAGGCCGTGACAATCGTCAGTCCGGTGGACAAGAGCACGCTCGACGCCGCCACCCGCTTGGCATGGCCATAGATATTGGCAAAGATATAGGCGTTGACCCCCGGTGCCATCGCCGCCGTCACCACTGCCGAACGCACGCCCTCAACCGGCAAACCGAGCCCTAGGCCAAGACCAAATGTGATCGCCGGATGCGCCACCAGCGAAATCAGGCAGACATAGAGAATGACGCGCAAATCGCCTTCGGGGCGATATTGCACCAACACACCGCCCAAGCCGAAGAGCGCCGCCGGAAGCGCCGCGCGTGCGATGAGGTCTAGCCCCTGCTGCACCGGCGAAGGCAGCACCAGCCCCGACAGGTTGACCACAAACCCGGCTGCTACACCCATGATCAGCGTGTTGGAAAACATTGCCTTAAGCACCTTAACCGCCACCTGCGGCCCCGCCGTACCGCGCGCCTTGACGATTTCCATCACGGTGATGCCGAGGCCGTAGCAGAACGGCGAATGCACCGCGATGATGGCGAAATTCGCGGCCAGAGCATCCGCCCCATAAGCGCGCTCCATGATCGGCAGGCCCAACAAGAGCGAGTTGGAAAAGAGGCAGCAAAAGCCGATGGCAACCGCATCCTCCCAGGTTCGACCAAAGATCAGCCGCGCGCCAAAAAGGCCCAGCGCAAAGCCGGAACTCGCCCCCACGTAGAAACTGAGCAACAGCCGCCAATCGAAACTTTGCGCCAGATCGAGTCGCGATATTGCGGTGAAGAGCAGACAGGGGATGGCGAATTTCTGAGTGAAACTCATCAAACCATCCACACCCGCCTGACTGAACCAGCGCCGCCAGACCGCGAGATAGCCAAAGCCGATCACCAAAAAGACCGGCAGGATGATTTCAAACAGCGCCTGCATCGCGCTCAGACCGTGTAACGCAGGATCATCCCGTCATAGGCGGGGGTCACATGCGCAGGCGTTTCCTCTTCCACGGTCTGATAATCGAGGTCGATATGCATATTGGTCAGCACCGCCCGGCGCGGGGCCGCGCGCATAATCCAGTCCAGCGAGCGGGCCAGATGCGCATGGGTCGGATGTGGCGTGCGGCGCAGCGCGTCGAGCACCCAGCAATCCAGACCACTCAGAACCGGCCAGACATCCTCGGGAATGGCGGCCACATCGGGCAGATAGGCCAGATCAGCCACCCGAAACCCGAGCGAGTCGATCGAGCCGTGATTGACCTGAAACGGGTTCAGCCGAATCGCGCCGCCCGCGCCCTCGATCTCGAACGGCCCGTCAATCGTGTGCATGTCGAGAATGGGGGGATAGGGGCTGTCCTCGGGCTGAACAAAGGCATAGCCAAACCGCGCATAGAGCGCGTTTTGCGTGTCGCCATCGGCCCAGACCGGCAAGCGCCGGCGCATGTTAAAGACGATCATCCGCAGATCGTCGATGCCATGCACATGATCGGCATGGGAATGGGTATAGACCACCGCATCAAGCGCGCCGATACCCGCATCCAGCAGTTGCGCGCGCAGGTCGGGCGAGCTGTCGATCAGCACGCGGGTGATGCCATCCTCGGTCTCACGCTCGATCAGCATAGAGCAGCGGCGGCGCGTGTTGCGCGGATTGGTGGGATCACAGTCGCCCCAATGCCCGCCCAAGCGCGGCACACCGCCGGACGATCCACAGCCCAGAATGGTAAAGCGCAACTCGGCCATCACAGCACCGCCTTGGTAAAGAGCCGCTCGAAATTGGCCTCGGTCTGCGCGGCAAACTCAGCCCAGTCCATGCCAAAGACCTCAGCCCCCTTCTGGCCCGTGTGCAGCGTATAGCCAGGCTCGTTACGGCGACCGCGATAGGGGGGCGGTGCTAGATAGGGCGCGTCGGTTTCCAAGAGAATACGGTCCACCGGCGCGCTGGCAAAGATATCGCGCAGCGCTTGGCTTTTGGGAAAGGCCGCAATGCCCGACATCGACAGGTAGAACCCCAGATCGAGCGCGGCGTGGGCCAATGCGGCACTGGAGGAAAAGCAATGCATGACGCAGGTATAGGCACCGTTGCCGTATTCCTCGGCCAGAATACGCGCCATATCGTCATCGGCGCTGCGTGCATGGATGATGAGCGGCAGTCCGGTGCGCCGCGCCGCCTCGATATGCACCCGCAGGCTCTGCTTTTGGACGTCGGCGGTCTCGGCGGTGTAGTGGTAATCAAGGCCGGTTTCACCGATGCCGACAAACTTGGGATGCGCCGCCAATTTCACCAGACCCTCGACCGTCACAAGCGGGCTCTCTGCCGCGCGCATCGGGTGGATGCCCGCCGCATAGAAAACCGCCGCATGTGCCTCGGCAATCGCACGCACGCGCGGCTCCTGATCCAGACGGGTGCAGATTGTCACCATGCGGTGCACGCCCGCCGCGACGGCGCGGGTGATCACCTCATCCCGCTCGTCGTCGAAATCGGGAAAGTCGAGGTGGCAATGGCTGTCGGTGATACGAATGTCGGTGCTCATGCCTGTCCTTGGTGGGGGCTCAGGCCCCGGCGGTTTGCTGAATCCTGAACACCGTATCTAGGACCAGGCTGGCAGGGTCAAGGTTGACCGCCCGCCCATGGCGTGCGCGCGCTCCAATTGCCTCGGCACAGTCCGCCCAATCGCGCCCCTTGCGGGCATTGGGCGCCAGCCGTGCCAAAAGCGCCGACTCTCCGGGTGCCGCCTCGGCGCGTGGTGCGTGGCCGGTGGCCCCGGCCCGCGCCAGACGCGCCAGCAAAAGGTCTGTCAAAGAAAACAGCAGATCAAGCCGCTCTTCCGCCCCCCGCGTCGCCGCCGCCTCGGCCAGTCGCAGGGCGCGGGGGCGGTCCAGGCGCGGCAGGCTCTCCATCAGGCCGACGAGTTCCGAATAGAGTTTGAGGCCCCCCAGATTGAGCAGCCGCACCGCAGCCCCGACCGAACCGCCCGACAATTCTGCAAGCGCCGCCGGATCGCCTTCGGGTGCGATGCCCGCCTGCTCCAGCGCCTGCGCAATCTCTTGCGGTCCCAGAGGGGCCAGCCGCAGCGTGCGACAGCGCGAGCGGATTGTGGGCAAAAGGGCCGAGGGCTGATGCGATATGAGCAACAGCACCGTGCGCGCGGGCGGCTCTTCCAGCATCTTGAGGATGGCATTGGCAGCTTGAGTATTGAGATCATCCGCCGCATCGACGATCACCACCCGCCGCCCGCCATCGGCGGCGGAGAGGGCAAAGAAATTACCCAGACGCCGCACTTCGGAGACGCGGATTTCGGCGGCCAGCCGGTCGCCCTTGTCGGTGGGGCCGCGTCGGAGCAGGAACAGTCCCGGATCAGACAGGGCCAGCAAGCGCCGCGACACCGGATGATCCGGGGCTACGTCCAGCGTCGCGGGCGGCGGCGGCGCACCAAAGAGCCCTTCCTCTTGCACCAGCGGTGTGGCCAGCAAAAACCGCGCGATGCGCCATGCCAGTGTCGCCTTGCCCACGCCACGCGGCCCGGTGATCAGCCAGCCGTGATGCAGCCGTCCGGTATTGAACGCATCGAGAAATTCCGCCTCCGCCGCGGCCTGTCCAAAAAGCCGCTCGGTTTCGCGCGGGTGTGGCGCGCCTTCGACACGGTCCGGTTCCGGCAGCAGCCCATCATCGCTCATGGCAGATGCGCCTGCACCACGCGGGCCACATCCTCTGCCACCGCGTCCAAGTCGCCCGCGCCGTCAATCACCGCGAAACGGGGGGCGAATTCCTGCGCCAAGGCCAGAAACCCGGCGCGCATCCGCGCCTGCATCCCCTCGCCGAACGACTCGAACCGCGCCTCGGCCCCGCCACGCGACAGCGCCCGGCCCAGACCCACGCCGGGGTCGATATCAATCAAGACCGTCAAATCCGGCTCGCGTCCGATCATCAGCCCGTGCAACTGATCCACAAGCCCGCGCAAATCGCTCCGGCCAAGACCCTGATACATCCGCGTGCTGTCGGCAAAGCGGTCGCAGATCACCACCGCGCCACGCTCCAGCGCGGGGGCGATTACCCGCTCCAGATGGTCGCGGCGCGCGGCGGTAAAAAGCAGGATCTCGGTCTCGGCGGACCAGCGGTCCTTGTCGCCTTCGAGCACCAGACGCCGGATTTCCTCGGCCCCCGGACTGCCCCCCGGTTCGCGCGTCAGCACCACATCGCGGCCCATCCCGCGCAGCGCCTCAGCCAGACGTCGCGCTTGTGTGGATTTGCCCGACCCGTCGATCCCTTCAAAGCTGAGGAACAGCCCCTGCCCGCTCAAAGCGCCCCCTCGGGGCCCTGTTGCAAGCGCGTCAGAAGCACGCCCGAGACGGTGCGAATCCGGGTCATGAACCCGCCCTGTGCCACATCTTCGGCGGCGACAAGCGGCACCCGTGTCTTGGGCAGCCCTTCGGGCGCAAAGACCAGTTCGGCCAACACATCGCCCTTGGCCACCGGCGCCCGCACCGGTCCGGTATAAACCACCTCGCCCTTCAACTCGCCGCCATCAAGCACCGGCAGAAGGGTCGAGACATCCTCGGCCACGGTCAGCCCCACGCTCGTCGTCTCACCCATCCAGACATCGGCACGCGCCACTTCATCGCCGGCCTTGAGCACGGATTTCTGCGCAAACTGGCGAAACGCCCAATTCACGATCGCCTCGGATTCCCGCGCGCGGTCCTGTGCTGTCGCCAGGCCCGAGATCACGAAGATCACCCGACGGTCGCCCTGAATGGCCGATCCGGTCAGGCCAAAGCCAGCCTGTTCTGTGTGTCCAGTCTTGAGGCCATCCGCCCCGATGCCCAATCCCAGCAAGGGATTGCGGTTACTGATATTGCTGGGGGCGCGCCCGTCAAAACGAAACTCGGTCTCGGCAAACATTTTGTAGAAATCGGGGAAATCTTCGATGATGTGCCGCGCCAAAAGCGCCAGATCGCGTACGCTCATCACATGTCCCTCAGCCGGCCACCCGCTGGCATTGCGGAACATGGAATTTGTCATCCCCATCTGCTGCGCGCGCTGCGTCATAAATCGGGCAAAGCCCGCCTCGGTGCCATCGGGGCTGAGCGCCTCGGCGATCACCGCACAGGCGTCATTCCCGGACAGAACGATGATCCCGCGCAACAGATCCTCGACCCGTACTCGGTCGGTCGTATCGAGAAACATGGTCGAGCCACCATAGCTCATGGCGTGCTCCGACACGGGCAGGCGTTCATCGAGCGTCAGTCGCCCGCTGCGCACCGCCTCGAAGGCTACATAGAGCGTCATCAGTTTGGACATGGACGCCGGCGGCAGGGCTGTATCAGCGTTCTTGTCCAACAACACGGTGCCGGTGGTCACGTCCATGACAAACGCCGCCTTGGCGCTGGTTTCAAAGGCCTGCACAGGCAGTGCCACCCCGAGGCACAGCAGCGCTGCGGCGATATGGCGAGTAAGGATCATTTGCTCCTATTCCTCTCAGTTGGTGACGGCATAGGCATCGTCAAAGCCAATCCCCTTGATCTTGTTGAGCAGCGTAGTCCGCTCCGACGCGGTGGTCGCGGGGCCGACGATCACCCGCCAAAAGGCCTTGCCTTGGGTGTTCTGTTCCAGAACCGTTGGAACCATCCCAGCCTGCCGCATCGCGGTCGCGGTATTGCGGGCGTTCTCTTCCACACTGAATATCCCGATCTGGATGTAGGGTTTGTCAAGACTGGAGGAGCGTGCCGGAGCGGGCGCAGCCGCAGGGCGCGCCACCGGCGCGGGAGAGGCCACAGGGGACACCTCGCCAGCCGCAGCCTGTTCCACGTCAGCCGCGTCAATCGCAGCGGCGGCCCCCGCCACCGGATCAAGCGCCGTAGCCTCGATGTCCGCCGGGGCGGCAAGGGTCATGGCCTCATCCGGTGTCGCTTCGGCTTCGGGGGCCGTTTCTTGGGCCTCTTCCCGGCGCAGGGCGGTCACGTTGAGTTGAACCGGCCCGCCGGCCAGCATGCCAAGGGCAGCAGCGGCGTCCGAGGACACCTGCAACGACGGTCCGGGAGTGTCCCGCTCGCGCCGGAAGAGCGCCCCGATCACAAATTTCGAATCCGATGTGCTGCGGATGATGACCCGCTCAGGTTCCTTGACATCCGGATGCGCCACCCAGACCCCGCCCAGCGATGGCCGCCCATCCCAGAGCCCCATATCGGTGACTTGAAACACGTCGGGAGCCTCAACATCGCGCTCCACCAGCTTGACCGACGCGCGCGTCGCCGTGGCGCCCTGCGCAGAGGCCTGCCCGGCGCTGTCGGGCTTCAAAGAAAACTTGCCGCTGTCATCGCATCCTGCCAGCACCGCAATCGCCGCCCCAACAAGGACCAGCCGAGACAGCCGTACCTGCGTGCCCTGTTTCAGAAATGTCATCTCTTGCCTCTTGCCCCTTGCCCCTTGCCTTCTCGTGCATCCATCCGGCCTGAGCCGCCGGTTTTCCGGTCGGGCCTGTTCTCGCCCCGGCATGATCCTGCGCGCGTACTCTAACCGCTTGCCCATCGCGTGAAAAGTGCGCAGGCGGCACATGCGCGATTTTCCCCACGAAACACCTCTTTTAGAATCGCCCAGACCTCTGTAGGCACCGGCGAACCACACATATGACAGAGCGGTCGATTGCACCGGTTTTGGAATTCGGTGTAGGGAGAGATACGGAAGCTTGGCAGAGTGGTCGATTGCACTGGTCTTGAAAACCAGCGTACCGAGAGGTACCCAGGGTTCGAATCCCTGAGCTTCCGCCACAAAACTCAAATAAATCATTTTAAATCAATAACATAGTAGTTATTCTGGATTCGGTTTCCCACATTTTAGCCCACACTATTTTTCGGATGGTAGCAGACTTTGCTGGAATAAACCTCGACACCCCAGAATCGCAGACCTGAAAACTTGTCTACCTTTTGTCCGGTCGGAAACAGGGGCGTGGGATTAAATGCCAGTATGGTCGCGAATATAGACCGCAGCCTTGAGCAAAAACCTTTTTTGTTGCGGTTTATCACCAGTGACCTTGGACGCCGGTTCTTTTCAAACAATGTCCCGCACTTTTAACCACCCCCCGTCGCCTCCCCCTAGCGCGCGCTCAATCTCTCGGGTCTCTCGCACCAGATCGTTAATCTCGCGCCGCGCCTCGATCCATTCCCGCGCCCGCATGCCGTGGCGATAGGATGGGTGATCAGCGCCCGCGCGATGCCCACCGCCTGCACCATGAAAGCGACAGACGCGCCATCCCTTCACGGCTGGCCCCTTGCAGGGTTGCCCGGTGCGCTTGGACGTGGCGGCGCATCGCGGGGCCGCATGCGCCCTGCACATGGGGTTGTCGCCATCATTCATCGCTGGCCCTCCCCCCGTGCTGCACGTTGCCCACGATAGCCTGTCCACCGTCCGACACGTTCATGTGTTGCACCACCACCGTTTGTTTGCCGCCGGTGCGATGTTTGCGCAGCGCCTCGACCTGTGCTGCGAATGTGCGGGCCAGCTTGTTGAACCCGGTATAGTGCGCCTGCACTTGCGGGATTTTCTCGGTATGGGCCAGCCATCGCGCGGAACGGATCGTGGCAACATGGGTTGCGGCCATCTGCACCGCCAACATGCGCTCGACCGCATCACGCGGGGCTAGGTCGCGGATGATGGATAGCATGAAAACCCGCTCATCATGGCCGGGGTGATCATCGCTGGCCTCATCCGTTTTGAGCACCTTGATACAATGCGCCAGCAAAGCATCCGCCTCTTTACGGTCTGGCGTTCCGAAAATCTCGCAAAGGGCGTTGTCGCGCGTGATTTTGATCTTGTGCCCCGTGCTGGCCGATCCGCTTAGCGTCACGCCCAGATCGGCGGCCTCTGTCTCTGCTACCTCTCTCATGCTGGTCGCCCCTTTCGAAACCCGCGCCTGCGCCACATGCTAAGCTGCAAACCTTCATTTGCAAACCTATCACCAAAGCGCCCTTGCGGCTAGGGTCAGACGGCAAACCGCCCGCCTTCGGTCAGGCGCGCTTGGCCCAGGGCGGTCAGGCTTTCCAAGAGCGGTTGCACCGTGCCTGCGCGGCCCCGTTTGAATTGGCGGGCCACCTGTTCGGGGGTGGCCTCGCCCAGATCGGACAGGACGGCGCGCACCGCCGCGATTTGTTCGGGTAGGGATTGCGGCCACGGGTCTTTGGCGTCGGCATTCTTGGGGCCAAGGTCCATTGCCCCCTGTTCGCCCTTGGCCTGCGCCACGATGCCTTGGGGGTTCTGATACTCGGGCCGCAAATAGCGAATATGCCCGCGCGCTTCCTCGGCGGCGCGGGTGCGGTTCAAATCCACCAGCCGGTGCAGGATTTCATCGTCGGACAGGTCAGCGGGCCAGCCATAGGCCTCGGCCACCGCCGCATCAATCTGGTCATGCAGGTCGCGCAAAATGCCAATCAATCCTTGGTCATAGATTTCGCGGTCCTTGCCCTCGATCCGTTCTTTGGCGCGCAGCTTTTCCAGCACGTTATACATGCCCGTGAGGGTCAGCTTGGGATGGGCCTTTTGTTGCGCCTTGCGGTGCGCGTCGAGCTGTTCGCCAAGGCTGCGCAGCCGGACTTTCTGGGCCTCGGTGAGGTCAGGGAAGGGAAAGGGATCAAAGCATTTAGATTTGGCGTAAACCGGATCATTTCCAACCCCAAGCCAGCTTCCGGCGGATAGGGACCAAACTTCATGGCATCTCGATGATAAAACGGCAAAATCTTCCGCTCGATCCAAACAAAGAACAATCAACTTATTGTCAGGTAACACGGTCGCATCAATAAACTGGAAAGTTCTGTATTTCGCTGTTTCTACAGTCGCGATGTATCTCTGCAAACCCAAAAGAGCAGGCCGCAAATCCTTGCGCGGTTCGCCGTGAATCCACCAGTTCCGCTTGTATCCCTCGCGATTATTCTGGTCGCGTTCGGGTTTCACCTTGTCCAGAACGTGTTGATACACAGCCGGGAAACGGGTGCGCACTTCGGCCTCAGATAGTCCAAACAGATCAATCACCATGACGCCGCGCGGCGTCGCGGTCAGGTCGCGCCCATGGCGATATTCGCGAATATGGTTTTCCAGCCCCGGCACGGTGCCCAAGCCCAAGGCGTGCGCTTCCTCAGGCGTGACGATAAAACCTGCCCCGATCAATTGCATACCTCGATAGGCAAGGCGCTCATTCGCCTTCAACGGCACAGCCCCCGCCACATCGGCCCCGATCCGCAGATCAGCGAAAATCTTGCCTTTCTGAATATCAAAGGTGACGGGCCGCCCCTCGGCCTCAGATGCACCCTTGGCCTCATGGGTCACAGTCAAAAGCCGCCCCGTGGCGCGGCCCCGTTCCGCCACCGTCATGGCAATGCGCACCGCCGCCCCGTCGCCCGCATCCACCCAAGGGTGATCAGGAATGGCAAAGGTCAGCGACAGCGGGGTTTTCGGGTCTGCCAAATGCGGTTCCAGCACCTTGCGGTTAAAGGTTTGGCGCAGCGAATTGGTGGTGATCAGACCAAAACGCCGGGTGCCTTTCGCCCGCGCCTTATCCGTGCCGGGTTTCCATGTGCGCGCCGCCAATGCCGCCCTTTCCCACCAGAACATGACGAAATCCGCACTTTGCGGCATTTTGGGATAGGCCTTCCACAGCGCCTCGGCATAGCCATCGCCCAGCGCATCGCGCATCCGGCTTGCCCCGATGAATGGCGGATTGCCCACGATGAAATCTGCCTCGGGCCATTTGGCAGGCTGGGGTTTGAGATAATCCAGCACCGCCACCCGCGCGCCCGCCTCGGGCACCTGTTCGCCGGTCACGGGATGGGTGGTAAAGGTCTGCCCGTCCCAGCGCGTCACAGGTGCGCCCGCATCATCCAGCCGCGCCTTGGTGCCCTGATAGGTCAGCACCGCGTCGCGGTTCTCGATATTGCGGAAATCGCGCAAGACAGGTTCCGATGGGCTGGCCCTGCCATGGGTTCGGAAATGCCATTGCAGATAGCCGATCCACAGCACCAATTCGGCCACCGCCGCCGCCCAAGGGTTTAGCTCGATGCCTAGAAACTGGTGCGGGTCAACGGTGTGCCCCTCCAGCGATAGCGCCGCCTGTTCCTCGCCCAATTCTGCCAAGAGGGCCGTCACCTCGCCCTCTAGTCGTTTCATCAATTCCAACGCGACATAAAGGAAATTGCCCGATCCGCAGGCCGGGTCCAAAACCCGGATTTCACAGAGTTGCGCATGGAAGGCGCGCACCGCGTCGCGGGCCTCATCCTCGCGCCCCTGCGCGGCAAGGGTCAGTGCGGCTGCCTGCACATTTCGCCAATCGGCACGCAACGGGTCTATGATTGTGGGCACCACCAGCCGCTCCACATAGGCACGCGGGGTGTAATGCGCACCTAGCTTGTGCCGTTGCCGCTTGTCCAAAGCGCGCTCTAGCAGCGTGCCGAAAATGGCGGGTTCCACCTCTCGCCAATCCTTTTCGGCGGCGTCGATCAAGAGCGACAATTGCACCTCTGACAAGGGCAGAGCCTCGGCATTCTTGAACAGGCCGCCGTTGAATTTCTTGAGGTCCAGCATGAGGGCTTGGGAAAAGCCGCCCGTGTTCATGGTTTCCCATAGCGCCTTGAGCGCCGGGGCCGCGTGTTCGGGATGCCCGCGCAGGCGTTTTAGCAGGTCCGAAAAACTGTCATGCGGGATCAGGTCCACATCCTCGGCAAACATGGTGAACAGGCACCGCATGAGAAAGCGGGCCACCGCCTCGGGTTCATGGCCTTGCCCTTCAAAAGATCGGCCCAAAGCCGCCAGACGATCCGCAACCTCTCGGGTGACTTGGGCCGCGATTTTAGAGGGGTCCAGGGTGTGCGGGTCTGTCCAGATCAGGCGCAAGCGTTCCCGCGTTTTGGGGTCGCGCAGATCATCCATGGTTATCCGGTAACGGTTGCCATCAGGGTATTGCGTATACCCCTGCCCCTGCCCTGAGAAATCCGCATAGATTTCTATGACGTGCCCAACGTCCACCACCATCAGGAATGGCGGCCATCCGTCATGGCGTGATACCGCGCGCGCGTATCCATCCGCCTGATTACGCGCCCGCAACATGGTGTCATCCCAGCGCCGCGTGCCGCGCGTGCCATGGCCCTTGCGGGTTGCGCTGGGCTGGTCAGGCAAGAGCGCAAGCTGGGTATCATCCTCGGGCGTCGTGGCCCCTACCCCTTGCTTGGCTTCCATGACGAAATGCGCTGCGCGGTAGAGGTCGATAAAGCCCCGCGTTTGGCTGCCCGTGTGAATAAAAGTCACGGGCCGCTCAAATCGGTATCCATCGGTAGCCGGGTCATCCGTTGCCGGGGCAGGCTTGGGAAGGTCGAGCACATCGCAAAGCTCATTCGCAAAGGTCTGGAAATTCGCGCGCTCGCTTCCCCCTGAGCCTTTCCAGCGCGTAATGAAATCCTCGATCTGCAAAACCACGGCCCCGTTGCAACGTCCTTGCCCTAGTCTTGCAACGGTTGCCCAGAGATAGAAAGGGCTTTGTGGCGTGGGGACTTGTATATGCTGGGCCGCCTCTCTTGCCACTTGGCCCCCGCATTATCCGCCGCCACTCGCCCCATGGCGTTCCCATTCTGACAGGGTGCGCCAAGCCTCCAGAGACACCACGCGCCCGGTATAGGTCAGCAGCCTTCCCCCTACGGATGCACCGTAAGGGGAAACTGGCCCAGACCGTTTTGGATCAGGCTTGAGAATGGGATTTGCCACCTCACCCCCTGCTACACCCGCTACACTTGCTACACTTGCTACATTCGGATTTGCAGGCTTTGACGGGGGCGCGGGGTTAGAATGGACATTTTCGCCCCCCTCGATATTTGCCAGCGCGGCTTGCGCATCAAACCACATCGCCACCCCCTCGCACGATCCGCCATGCCACCTTGCGCGCTGCCCCGCGAATGGTAGCGCCGGGTTCAAGCCGCACCAGCCAACCGTGCTTTTCCAAAACCGTCAAAGCTGCCATTGCCTTGGGACTTTCGCGTAGCGCATTCGGTCCTTTTTGCAGCACATCACGCACGGTGATTTCCGGTTCTGCCCAGCGCTCCACAAGCCATTTGCGCAACTGTTCCGCCCGGTCGATTTCAGCCGATACCGTGGCCGCATCCGCCAAGCGCGCCGCCTCTGACAGATAGAATTGCGCCAGCGTGATTGCATCGGCCATATCATTGGCGGACACCTCAGCCGCGTGCAAATCGTGCCAGAGCGTCAACACACCAGCGATACGCGCCGCCTGTTCCGCCGCCTTGGACGCCGTGCCGGTGATATGTTCAAGATTCCCGCCCTTGGCCTGCGCCAGCTCGATTGCATCTGAAAACTGGATCAGAAGCGCGCGCGCCGCACCGCCCAGCACCAGAACACGCGGTTGCAATTCACGGGTTTCCGCGTCCATCGGTAACGGCGTTTCAAGAATTGCGCGCAACCGTTCTGAGAATGCCGCCAGCGCGCCATCATCGGGCCTAATATTCGCATGCAGCCTTGTCCCGATATGGCTGGGCGGTTCGCAGATCAGAAACCGGGCCAGAAAGCCGCTATCCGCCGCCAGCGGGTCCGACATGAACCCGCGCGCCACGCCGGGTTGCGCCATCAGATGCACCGCCAGCCGCCGCCCATAGAGCGTTAAGGCACCATCACCAGCCCGCGTGCGCCGGATTGGGTTGCCCTGCCATAGATCATTCATCGCGGTCAGGGTCTTTTGCCGGTTGTCGCTGTTCATGGCATGCCCGCCAAGGAATTGCCCGCCCTCATCCGAAAAGATGCCAAGCGACGGTTGCCCGGTTGCATAGAGCCGCGTTAGCCCTTCAAAAGTAGGTTCCGTCACTACTCGATCAGGGGAAGGGGGCGCGGCGGGTTCTTTTTCCAAAGCGTCCATGTCAGCTTGGGCGGCCACCCGCTTTTCGGCCTTACTGTTTTTAGCATCCTGCAAGATGCGGTCACGCTGGGCTTTCCAGAGCGCATGCGCGTTCTGCCAGCGTTGCAGATCATCGCGCTGGGCCTTGGCCTGTTCCCTTTCGTAGTCGCGCAGGCAGGCGATCAAAGGTTCATAGCAGCTTGATTTGCGTTCCCCACTTGCCGCAATGGTTAGGCAGTAGAGTGATAAGGGGCACATCCCACCCAAGGCTTCGACATTGGCAAAGCCCTGCACCGCTAAGGATGCCACCGCCAGCGCCGATTGCGCGGGTATAGCGACAGGTGCAAGCGCCATCCCTTGCACCGCCTGCACGGCCCCTTGCAGCGGCCCAAGTGCAGCCACCGGATAAGGCTGGCCCGCCGGAATGTGACGTAAAAGCGGCTGCGGTCCCTCAGTCTTGAAGGGGATAGGTTCGGGGGCGTTCATGCGGCTTCCCCTTTCATGGTCAGAATATCATTCCAATCGCGGCCATCTGGTGCAGGCAATAACGACACCTGCCAGCCCAGCGCCACTGCTCGTTCTGCCAAGGCATTTGCAGCGCCTCGGCCCGGTGCATCGCCATCGGGCGCAATGGTCAGCCGGTGTGGGTAAGACGGCAATTGCAGCCCCCGCATGCCAGACGTTGAAAGCGCGGCCCAGACAGTCGCAGGCGTTCGCAGAAGCCCGCACGACAGGCTAAGCGCGGTCTCTATGCCCTCGGCCACCACAAGCGGTCCCTGCGCCTCTTTAAGCCGCACAGCGCCGCCAGCGACATTGCCCAGCATCAGTTTGACCGGGTCAACATCCGCTTTTCCGCTTCCATCTGGTGCAAGGTAGGTGCGATGCACCGCGAAACCTTCGCCACCTTCGACAAGTGCGATCATGGCCGGACAGCGCTTCGCGGTCGGGCCGTGCCAGCACTCCGAATGATAGCGAACCGTAAGCGGCAAATCGCAGGTGACACCGCGCCTGCGAAGGTAGGTTTCCGCTAGACTGCCCTTGATAGGCTGCGCATCTTGCCAGAGCCGAGCCGCTTGTTTCGCCCGCTTCCCTATTTCTGCCCGATCCTGCGCCCGCCGCCGCGCCACCTCGATCAGATCGGGCGCAGAGTAATCAGCCCTTGAAACCCCTACCGCTTCAAGAATTTCCGCGAAGTCGCATCCGAATTTCTTGCAATGCAACAAGAGCCGCCCGCCATCGCCATCGGCCAACGTCAAAGCGTTCTGCTTCTTGTCACCCCCAGCCTGACACACCGGGCAAGGCGCGCTGCCATATCGGCGATACCATTTGCCGCCAAGTGCATCCGTGATCTGTTTTGCGTCCATCACCACGCCCCCCAGATCAACATCGCCATGCCGTGAGCTTGCGCCTCGGTCAGTCCGTGCGCGTTCATCAGCAAAGCAATTTGCAGCCGGTTAGCCGTGCCTCCGCTATGGCAATTAGATGATAGGTTTCGGGTATCCGTCGCAGCCGCAAACGGATAATCCCGCGCCGTGCCAGCCCCTAAGCTGCACCGCGCACTCTTTTCGCCGGTCATGGATCATGCCACGTTTTGCGTGCGGCTTTCGAGCCATGCGATTATATCGGCTTCGCGCCAGCCCACAGCGCGCTTGCCCAGCTTGATTGGTTTTGGGAAGTCGCCTTCGGCCATCATGGCGTAGAGGGTCGAACGGGAAAGCCCGGTGACGCGCTCTACATCGGGGCGTCGATATACTGCTGCTCGCATTTATTTTTCTTCCGTATTGCAGGCTGTAACAATCCTCACATGAGACTTGTCACAGAAGGGTTGGCATGCAAAAACGGTGTTAGGAAACGTCCGATCAAGATTTTCCTAACACCATCCCGTGACGTTGTTAGCGCAACGTTACGGGATGCCTTACTCTTGCATTACACAGCTTCGGCACAAGCAGAGTAGCAACTCTACCACCCACAGCAACTGTTTTCCGGTGTTTTCAGCCAGTGGAACTGCGGAAGTCTCGCTTGCTTAATTTCAAAAAGCCCTTGATCTATATTTAATTTAACAATTTCAGAATCTTACATTGACTGACAGCAAGATACGCTGCCCAAGCCTCCATCAGTTCCCCCCGCTTTTCGAATAAATCCGACCGGGCATAAGCCGCTTCGGCCTTGTCCTTGACCATATGAGCCAGCGCCGCCTCGGCGACTTCACGCGGAAAATTGGTCTGTTCCTGCGACCACGTGCGGAATGACGTGCGAAAACCATGCACATGCACGTCAAAGCCTTGTTCCTTCACCAACTTGGTCAACGTCATATCGGACAACGGCTTGTCCCGGATAGACGGAAACACCAGCCCCGATACACCACGCAAAGCCTCAGCCTCGCGTAAAATTTCCAAGGCACGGCACGACAATGGCACGCGATGCGGCTTTTTCATTTTCATGCGTTCCGCTGGGATGGACCAAGTAGCGGATGTAGCGGTTGTAGCAGTGTTACCGCCCTGAAATTCGATTTCATCCCATAACGCGCCGCGCACCTCACCCGAACGGGTTGCGGTCAGAATGAGAAACTCCAGAGCCAACTTTGTTGCAGGCCATGCGTTTGATGCCTGAACCGCCTTGATGCAGCCTGACACCTCGGAATAGGGCAACGCTTTACGATGCTCTTGGGCGTTGCTATGCTTTGGCAACGCCTGACTGATATTCTCAGCTGGGTTATCTTGTCGCCACCCCTGCGCCACAGCCCATTTCATAATGGTGCCTATACGTTGCCGCACCCGTCGCGCAGTCTCGGGCTTTTCCAGCCAAATCGGTTGCAGCACGCCCAGCACATCGCCGGTTGTCACCTCTGCCACTTTGCGCGCGCCAATCTTGGGAAAGGCATAAGCTTCCAATGTGCTGATAAACTGCGCCGCGTGCTTTTCATTGCGCCACGTCGGTTTGTGCATTTCGTGAACCTTGCGCGCCGCCTCGGTAAAGGTAAGCACCGCCTGCGCCTCGCGCTTGGCCTGCAACGGATCACCACCGGCCCGCGCTTGTTTCTTGTTTGCCAGCGCCGCCTCGCGCGCCTCGGCCAAGGAAACGAATGACGCGCCACCCAACCCTATGTCACTACGCTTGCCGCGAATGGTGATGCGCTGCACCCATTGCTTAGAACCATTGGGCTGCACCAGAAGAAACAGACCATTGCCATCTGAGTATTTGCCCGGTTCCGTCACTTGACGCACAAACACAGCGGACAAGGCTTTTTCGGGGTGACGTTTACCGCCTGTAGTCGCCTGCACCATTCCCGCTTTCCTCCAACTATTTACCCCACAATCTTTCCCACACTTTTTGTGGGATGTAAACGGAATACATCGGAACAAATAGGACAAAAGATCAGATAAAATTATTGTTTTACATATACTTACAGGAACACTACGGATGCACTAGGAAAAGTAATAGGCGGACTGAGCTTCCGCCAATAAAATCAATCCGTTGACGCAGGTCATTGCAGAGCTTCGCGCGGGGCGAAGAGGCTCGCCGCTCGGCAAACGACTACAATATCTCGTTGCGTTGGAGCGACCGTGGCACGGCGTTGTGACGCAAACCCGACAGGGTTCACTCCATAATCCCGACAGGGTTCAATCCCGAAACCCGACAGGGTTCAGTTCATCGGCAGGCTCACAGAGGCCTCAAACCCCGATGCGCCGTCCGAACGGGGTGAATTGAGGACAAGCCGCCCCCCGATACGATCCGCAATCGCCGCGACAATCGCAAGCCCAAGGCCGCTTCCATCCTGCCCGGCCCCCGCGCGCTCGAACCGCGCAGTCAGGCGGCCCAGCGTTTCCGCAGGCACCACAGGGCCGTCATTGGCAACGATCAACCGCCCCTCTTGTGTCACCCTCACGGCAACCGGCGCATCCCCGGAGCCGTGACGCAGCGCATTCTCCACGAGATTTCGGCACAGGATCGCAAAGGCGTCCGGATCAAGGTCCGACAGGAGCGGCGCATCCGGCAGGCTCAGCACGAGACGGCCCGGAGCGAGAGGTCGCGCCAGATCCTCAACCACGATGCGCGCAACAGGACGCAGGTCTGCGGACCGCTCCAACCGCAGCCGCCCACCTTCGGCGCGCGCCAATTGCAAGAGCCGTTCAGACAGACGCGTCAGGCGTTTGAGCGTCGCCTCGATCTCTGCGGCACGACGCATTACCTGCGGGTCCGAGGTTTCCGAACGCAGTCGCTGCGCCTGCGCGATCGCCCCGGCAAGCGGTGTTCTCAACTCGTGCGCGGCATTGGCTGCAAAGCTGCGCTCGGCCTCAAAAGCGGCATTCAGACGTTCGAGCAATACATTAACGGTGGCCGCTATGGGGCTGATTTCTGAGGGCATATCCTGCGCCGGAACAGGCGACATGTCTCTGGCGCTCCGAGCCTCAAGACGTTCCCGGAACCGGCGCAACGACGCGAGGCTCGCCCGGACCGCAAGAATGATCGCCAGCAATGCAACCGGAACCACGATCAGCAATGGCAACCCAAGGCCCATCTGGATGTCACGCGCCACCGACGCGCGATACTTCAGAGGTTCCGCGACGGTGATCCGCACAGTGCCCTGAACCGCGTCTTCGTTATAGAGTCTATGGGTCGCGGTCTCGCGAAACCCAGATCCGTCCCAGACCGGAAACACAGCAGCGTCCGCAGCATGCGATTGCAACAGGATCCGCCCCTCGGCATCGCGCACGACATACGTCAAGAATTCATCATGGACGCGGATCGCCCCAAGGCGTTGAGTGACCCCGTCATCTTCGCGCCCGACAATATCAACCACCGCCAACGGCAAGAGGCGCTGCGCAGTCTCTTGCAGGGCCGAGTCAAAGATCGCGTCCATTTCGCTGCGCAGGATCACCGCTGTGACCGAAGCCGCCGCGCTCCAGAGCAGCGTCAGCAATAGGCCTAGCGACAGTGCCAGCCGAGTCTCGAGGCTGCGCAGCCGCCTCATGCCTTGCCCAGTCGGTAGCCTAGGCCGCGTTCAGTCTCGACAATTCCTGCGCCCAGCTTCTTGCGCAGGCGGCTGACATGGACCTCTATGGTGTTGCTCTCCACCTCTGCGTCATAGGCATAGAGCTTGTCCTCCAGTTGCGCCTTGGACAAAAGCTGTCCGGGGCGGGCCAGAAACGCCTCGAACAGCGCCCATTCGCGTGCTGTCAGTTGGATAGGTTTTCCGCCGCGATGAACGCTACGGGCGGCCAGATCAATATCCAGCGGGCCATGCGTCACGATCGGATTGGGATTGCCGCTGTACCGCCGCGCAACAGAGCCAATCCGCGCCGACAATTCGGCGAGATCAAACGGCTTGACCAGATAGTCGTCAGCCCCCGCGTTCAGCCCCTCGATGCGGTCCGACACCTGATCGAGTGCGGTCAGGATAATCACCGGCGTCACCTCCCCACGCGCGCGCAGCGTCTTGAGAAAGCCGATGCCGCGGCCATCCGGCAGCATCAGATCCAACAGGATCAAGTCAAACGCCGCGCCGCGCACCGCATCGCCCGCCGCATCCAGCCGGGTGACCCAATCGACGGTCTGCCCGTCGCTGGCGATTTGGTCGCGCACGGCGGCCCCCAGAACCGTATCATCCTCAATCAGCAGAATGCGCATCTTTGCCCCTATTATCCGTGCCTGTGCCCCTCACTCGTCCGTCTGGCTTACATGATACTGACGCCAAAGGGTCTACTGCTTCAGGTTCACGTCAGTTTCGTCGCGCATGACCTGTTTCAAGATGGCCGCAACGAGGAGTTTGGCCCATGAAGATGACATTGACAATTCTCAGCTTTCTCGCGGTCATTCCCGCTGGGATGGCGTTGGCCAGCGACGACTGTTTTGTGCCGATGGCCGACTGGCAACCGCGCGATGCCGTGGCCCGTCTCGCCGCTGAAAACGGCTGGACCGTGCGCCGGATCAAGATCGACGACGGCTGCTATGAAATTGACGGGCGCGACGCCGATGGTCGCCAGATCGAAGTGACGGTTCATCCCGCCACGCTTGCGGTGATCGAGTTCGAATATGAGGATGACGACGACGGTCGCTTGCACCGCGACGGCAAGGATCGCAAAAATGACTGATCTCGCATCCCATAGAACCAAGGTTCGGACGGTCCGGGTCTGGGACCCGCTGGTGCGGATTTTTCATTGGTCCCTTGTTGTGGCCTTTGCCATCGCATGGCTCAGCGCAGAGGAGCTTTCGACCGTCCATGAGATCGCAGGCTATGGGATCGCGGCGCTTGTCGCGTTTCGCCTTGTCTGGGGGCTCATCGGCAGCCGCTACGCACGCTTTGCCGGTTTCATAAAGGGCCCCGACGCGACACTGGCCTATCTGGGCGACATGGTTCGTGGCAAAGAGCGGCGCTATCTGGGTCACAACCCTGCGGGCGCGGCGATGATCGTGGCCCTGCTCGTCACGCTGTCGGGCACAGCGTTCAGCGGCTGGCTTCTCGAAGAGCCGGATCGCGTTGCTATGCTGCCAGAGGTGCCGCAGATCGTGGCCCCCGCCTTTGCCGATGGGGACAACGAATCCGGCAAGGGCAGCGAGGACATGCTCGAAGAGGTACATGAGGTTTTTGCCAATCTGATGCTTTTCTTGGTGGCGCTGCATGTGGGCGGCGTCGTCCTTGCCTCATTCCGACATAAGGAGAACCTCGCCCGTTCCATGGTGACTGGCGACAAGCGTGAGCCCGGTCCAGACGATATCGTCTGACCGGACCCTGCGACCTCTCCAAGGCCGACGGTCCCATCGGCCCACTTGGCCCCGTACTCCAGGCGGGGTCATTTTTCTTCCTGACGCCAAGCTGAAGAGAGAATCGCCACCCCGTCAGGGAGCCCTCAGGTCGAGCCTCCAGATTGGCTCAAGCAGATGAAAAGGAGACACTGCCATGAAAAAGATCCTGACACTTCTTGTCGCCTCGACCGCGCTCACTGCCGCCATTGGTGTTCCGGCTTGGAGCGCGATGCGCGCCTCTGAGGGCGAAGACCTCTGGCCGCTCGCCGCGCTTTTTGACGACGGGTCGCAAGCGCTGCCGCTCCTGCGCGTTAGCGGTGACGACGATGACCGTGATCACGACGAAGACGACGACGAGGAGGATGATGACGAGGGCGAGGGCGACGACGACGACGACAATGGTCGCGATGGCGCTCGCAATCCCGCGCCCGCCGGAACGGTCACGCCGCCGCAGAACGGTCTCTTCGGCACCGGCGCCCCGCCACAAGTCAAGGTGAACTAAACATCGCTGCGGCGCTGCGCCCGCGTTCAATCTTTATCTTTGAATTCAAAGGACCGACGAAATGAAATCACTTCTTGCAACCCTCGCGCTGACAACGGCCCTGACCATGCCCGGCCTGGCCATGGCGCGACCGGTAACACTGACCACCACCCTCAACAGCTATGGCGGCGACGGTGCCTATCTCGCGCTTTATGTGACCGATGCCTCTGGTGCCTATGCCGGTAGCCTGTGGATGGCCGGTGGAAAATCAAAATATTACAAGCACCTGACCGATTGGCATCGTGCCACGGCTGGCGACGCAGCTCAGGTCAACGGCATCACAGGGGCCAGCGTCGGCGCGGGCCGGACGCTTGAGATCACGCTCGACCTTGCCGATGCGCTGTTTGATGCGGGCTACACGCTCCATATCGACGCCGCCGTCGAGGACATGCGCGACAGCCCGAACGAAGTCGCTGTGCCGCTGACGACCCAAGGGGCAGGCATGCCCACGAAAGGCCGCCGCTACGTCGCCAGCTTCGCCTACGACATGTGAGGAGACAGGGCCATGATCCGCGCATTCCATCGTTGGCCGGGTCTCTTGGCCCTGGCCCTTGTCACGGTGCTCAGTCTGAGCGGCGCGGCCTTGTCGGTCTTTCCCGCCGCTGACCGGCTTGCAGCGCAGCAGGTCGAGGCGGGCCTGAACATGGCCACGCTCGCCACCCGCATTCAGATCGCCTATCCCGGCGTCGAACAAATCCGTCGCGCGCCCTCTGGTCAGATCACCGCCTACTGGTTCGATCTGGGTGCGCCCGGTGCCGCCGTGATTGATCCCGCAACAGGAATGGGCGTCGCTTCTGCCGACCCTAATCCAGTGGAACGCTGGCTCACCAACCTGCACAGATCACTGTTTCTGGGGGACGGCGGCCGCATCGCAATGGCGGTTGGGGCGGCGGCGATGTTTGTTCTGTCACTCACGGGCGCGGCGCTGGTTATGCGGCGCACCGGAGGCTGGCGTCGCTGGTTCGCGCCGCTGCGCGGTCCGCTTTCGCATCGGCTGCATGTCGAGATTGCGCGCATCGCGGTGGCGGGCCTTTTCCTGTCGTCCATCACTGGCTTGTGGATGACGGCCTCGACCTTTGGTCTCTTGCCGGAGGCGGACAGCACACCGGCCTTTCCGGCGGATGTGAGTGGCCAAACCGATGTGGCCTTTTTCGACATGCCGACGCTGGTCAATACCTTGGTCACAGATCTGCGCGACCTCAGCTTTCCCTATCCCGGTGACGCATCGGACGTCTTCACCCTCAAGACCGACCAAGGCACCGGATATATTGATCAGGGCACGGGCGCGCTCCTGACTTGGGCTGATCCGAACGGATTAGAGCGCGTGTCGGAAACGATCTACATGCTCCATACCGGTCAGGGCGCGGCAGCCCTCGGGCTGGCACTGGGGCTGATGGTGCTTGGCGTGCCTGCGATGGGGGGGACCGGTGTTCTGATCTGGCTTGCAGGCCGGCGTGGACGCCCCCGCATTCGTGGCAATCAGCGCGCAATCCACGCCGATACGATCCTGCTCGTCGGCAGCGAAGGCGGCAGCACATGGGGCTTTGCCGCAACGCTGCATGCCGCGCTCACGCAAGCTGGACAAAAGGTCCACACAGCGCCCATGTCGGCATTCGCGCCGGGCAGCTATGCCAACGCCGCTCGGATCATCGTGCTGGCTGCAACCTATGGCGATGGGGCCGCACCGGCCTCGGCCAAGGGATTTCTCGACCGGCTCAAGGATCTCGACGGCGCAGCCCTTGCACCGCTCGCCGTACTTGGCTTTGGCGACCGCAGCTTTCCGGCCTATTGCGCCTTTGCCGAGGCCGTCGCAGCGTCGGCCGAGGCACAAGGCTGGCCGGACCTGCTGCCCCTCGACACCGTGGATCGCCAATCGCCGCAGGATTTTGCACGCTGGGGGCGGACCCTTGGGCAGGCCTTGGGGATCGACCTTGATCTCGTCCATGATCCAATCCGGCCCCCGGCAGAAACCCTGACCTTGGTGTCGCGGCGTGACTATGGCGCAGAGGTGCAGGCCCCAACTGCAATCCTGCGCTTTGCCCTGCCGCGCGCATCGCTCTGGGACAGGCTGACTGGGGCGGGCTTTGCCCGGTTTCACGCAGGCGACCTGATCGGCATCCTTCCCGAGGGCAGCCTCCTGCCCCGCCTCTATTCGCTCGCTTCTGCGCGCCGCGACGGGTTCCTTGAAATCGTGGTCAAGAAACATCCAGGCGGCCTGTGCTCTGGTCAACTCAACGCGCTGGAACCGGGCGACACCATTAGCGCCTTTCTCCGCCGCAACCCCGGCTTTCAGCCGGGACGGGGCCGCACCCCGCTGATCCTGATCGGCGCGGGCACCGGCATCGGGCCGCTGGCGGGGTTTGTGCGCGGGAACGCGCGACAGCGTCCTATCCACCTCTTTTTCGGCATGCGCCACCCAGACAGTGACTTCTTCTATAGTGACGAAATACCGACATGGCAGAAAGACGGTCGGCTAGCCCAACTGGTTACCGCTGTCTCACGCGGGGCGCGCCCCAACTACGTGCAAGACGCCCTGCGCGGCGACGCCGCCGAGGTCGCCCGGCTGATCAGGGATGGCGCCCGCGTGATGGTCTGTGGCGGGCGCGATATGGCCGCAGGCGTCGCCGACGCGCTGACCGACATACTCGCGCCAACCGGGCTGACCCCTGCGGTGCTCAAGGCGGAGGGTCGATATGTCGAAGATGTCTACTGAACAACAGCGCTTTGCCTTGAACGGCCCGACGATGGGCACCCGCTGGACGGCGCTCTTCTTTGCCCCAACCGGCCTTGACCCTGCCCCTGTTCAGATCGCCCTGCAATCCGCCGTCGATTGCGTGGATGCGCAGATGTCGACCTGGAGACCCGACAGCGACCTCACGCGCCTCAACGCCGCCCCAGTGGGAACATGGGTGCCAGTGCCGGAGCATCTGCGCCGCGTTTTGCTGCTCGGTCTCGAGATCGGGCGGGCCTCTGGTGGCGCATTCGACATTTGTATGGGCGATGCGGTCACCGCTTGGGGTTTCGGGCCCGAGACCGCCACCCCCGACCGCATCCGCATGGCCATGACACGCAAACGCACGTCGGCACAGGACGCGCTCGACATAAGCGAAATCGGCATCCGCAAATCCGCGCCTGTATCCATCGACCTCAATGGCATCGCCAAAGGCTACGGCGTTGATCGTCTGGCCGACACTTTGCAGGCGCAGGGGATCAACGCAGCCCTTGTCGGCATCGACGGCGAGATGCGGGCGTTGGGCCTTCGACCGGATGGGACGGCTTGGACCATCGCGGTAGAGAAGCCGGACTCCACGCGCCGCGCAGCACAGTCCATCCTTGCGCTGGAGAATGCCGCCGTCGCGACCTCTGGCGACTACCGCCATTGGGTCGAGGTGCAGGGACGCCGCCTGTCGCACACCATGGACCCGCACCGGGGCGCCCCCCTGATCGCCGCTCCGGCCTCGGTGACGGTCGTCACCCCAAGCTGCGCCGAGGCCGACGCTTGGGCGACGGCCCTCATGGTACTTGGGCCGCAAACAGGCGCACGCAGGGCCGAAGAGCGCGGACTCGACGCCCTCTTCCTGCTGCGCCATGATGCAGGCGAGGTGACAGAGGTCAGAGTCGGCCCGCTTTTCTCACACGACCCGGTGGCAGGTGCCTCAGGCATAGGAACGTGAACGGCATGGAGAACATCGGCACGGACCGGTTCAAGACGGCGCTCCTGCTCTTCGCCGTGGCTGGATTGATCGCCGGTCTCGGGATCTATGCCGCGGGCCAGCAGCATCTCGCGTCCCTCGCATGGACCGCCGGGGTCACGCCCGTCCTCGCCACCCTCGTGGTTGAAATCCTGCGCAGCCTCAGGCGCGGCGAGGTTGGACTCGACATCGTGGCGGCGCTGTCGATGACAGCGGCCCTTGCGTTCGGCGAGACACTGGCAGCCGCAGTCGTCGCGGTGATGTTCTCCGGCGGAACCTTTCTCGAGAGCTTCGCCGAAGGACGTGCCCGCCGCGAAATGCACAGCCTCTTGGCGCGCGTGCCCCGCACAGCCACCCGACACCGCAATGGCGGATTCGAAGAGGTGCCTCTCGACGCCATAGAACCGGGCGACCGACTGCTGATCCGTCAGGGCGATGTGGTGCCTGTGGATGGCAATCTGGTCTCTGAGTCCGCCTTTCTTGATCGATCCGCCATCAGCGGCGAATCGTTGCCCCTGCGCGTGTCGCGCGGCGCAGAGGCGCTGAGCGGGTCAACCAATGCCGGCGACGCCTTCGACCTCGTGGCGACTCAACGCGCGGCTCAGAGCACCTATGCTGGCATTGTGCGGTTGGTCGAAGAGGCGCAACGCTCCAAGGCCCCGATGTCACGGCTGGCCGACCGCTGGTCCCTGGGGTTTCTGGCGGTTACGGTCGTCATTGCCTGTGCCGCATGGTGGCTCACCGGCGATCCGATTCGCGCCGTCGCCGTGCTGGTCGTGGCGACCCCCTGTCCGCTGATCCTCGCAGTTCCGGTGGCCCTTGTCGCGGGCCTGTCGCGTGCCGCGCATTTCGGGGTTCTGATCAAGGGTGCCGGACCATTCGAGACCATGGCGCGCATTCGCACCCTCATTCTCGACAAGACCGGCACCCTGACCGACGGACGACCGCAGATCGTCGCAATCGAGAGCCGGGATAGCATGTCCCAAGACGAAATCCTGCGGCTGGCCGCAGCGCTCGATCAGGCCTCCAAACACCCTGTCGCACAGGCGCTTGTCACCGCCGCCAAGGCGCGTGGCCTCCTGCTGCCGATCCCGTCCGAAGTTGCAGAGGTTCCCGGCGAGGGTGTGATCGGACTGGTCGAAGGTCACCAGGTCAGTGTTGGGGGCATAGGCTTTGTGAGCCACCATACCGATACCGGATCTAGCGGCCATCCCGCGCTTGCGGCTGGGTCCGTGCTTGTCGCACTCGCCGTTGACGGGCGCATGGCCGGGCATCTGGTGATGTCCGACCCTCTGCGCGCGGGCACCGGGGCGATGCTCGACAGCCTGCGCCGTGGTGGGATCAGCCGCATCCTGCTGGCCACGGGTGACCGGATCGAGGTGGCAGAGCGCATAACCAAAGGGCTCGGTCTCGACGGTCTGCGCGCTGGCCTCACGCCGGATCAAAAGGTCTTGCTGGTTCTCACCGAGCGCAAGAACGGCCCGG
This sequence comes from Roseovarius sp. MBR-51, assembly GCF_053628575.1. Classification (NCBI taxonomy): domain Bacteria; kingdom Pseudomonadati; phylum Pseudomonadota; class Alphaproteobacteria; order Rhodobacterales; family Roseobacteraceae; genus Roseovarius; species Roseovarius sp. MBR-51. The sequence continues at coordinate 322,288 of NZ_JBRJGQ010000004.1, read as the reverse complement.
TGATGATGGTCGGTGACGGCGTGAACGATGCACCAGCCCTCGCGGCGGCCGATGTCGGCGTTGCAATGGGCGCGCGGGGCGCAGCGGCCTCGGCAGAGGCGGCCGATGTCGTGCTGCTCGTTGACCGGATTGACCGGATCGGCCCCGCGCTCGATATCGCGCGGGCCTCCCGGCGGATTGCCATCGAAAGCGTGGTCGCCGGGATCGGCCTTTCGGTACTCGGCATGATTGCCGCAGCCTTCGGATATCTCAGCCCGGTGCAAGGCGCGCTCTTGCAAGAGGCGATCGACGTGGCCGTGATCCTGAATGCCCTGCGCGCTCTGCGGATCACGCCACAAGACCCCGCAACATCCGGCGTCGACACCAAAGACAGGACGGCGTTCTGACACCTGAATGATCCAGCCCGGACCGCCCCCGACACGGCGTCAGGCGTCAGGTCCGCCCCATTTATGGCTTACCACGCATCGCCGCGCGCAGGGCATCGGCCAAGGCCCCCTGCCCGGCCTGCGCCTCAGGCTTGGGAGCGTGCGCCGCCTCAACCTTTGGTCGCGCGCGGCCATCTGGTTTGCCAGCCTTTGACGGCTTGGCCCCAGCAGCCGCCTCCCGGACCCGCGCCTCCGGCGCACTGCCGTCCTTGCGCATGCTGAGACCGATGCGTTTGCGGGCGACATCGACCTCGGTCACGCGCACCTTGACCACATCCCCCGCCTTGACCACCTCATGCGGGTCCTTGACGAACCGATCGGCCAACTGGCTGACATGCACCAACCCGTCCTGATGCACGCCAATATCGACAAAGGCACCAAACGCCGCAACATTGGTCACAGTGCCCTCCATCATCATGCCCGGTTTGAGATCCTTGATGTCATCCACACCATCGGCAAACCGCGCGGTGACAAAGCTTGGGCGCGGATCGCGACCGGGTTTTTCCAGCTCTGTCAGGATGTCTCGCACCGTGGGCAGACCGAATTTGTCATCCACGAAATCCTCGGCCCGCAAACCATTCAGCGCCTCGGGCGTGCCCATGATGGCGCGAATATCCCGCCCGCAGGCCTTCACGATCCGGCGCGCCACGCCATACGCCTCGGGGTGAACGGACGTGGCGTCCAGAGGCTCGGCACTGTCCCGGATGCGCAGAAACCCGGCGCATTGCTCGAACGCCTTGGGGCCCAGCCCCGACACCTTCAAGAGCGCCTTGCGCGACGGGAACGCGCCCTCGGCGTCGCGATGCGCCACAATCGCTTGGGCCAAGGACGCCCCCAGCCCTGCCACCCGCGCCAAGAGCGGGGCCGAGGCCATGTTGAGATCGACACCGACCGCGTTCACCGCATCCTCGACCACGGCATCGAGCGTCTGCACCAGCCGCCGCTGATCCACGTCATGCTGATACTGCCCCACACCAATCGACTGCGGCGTGATCTTGACCAGTTCGGCCAGCGGGTCCTGCAACCGCCGCGCAATCGACACCGCGCCGCGCAGGCTGACATCGAGACCGGGAAATTCCTGCGCCGCCAGTTCCGAGGCGGAATAGACCGAAGCCCCCGCCTCGGACACGATCACGCTCATCGGCCGCTTGGCCCCCTGCGGCAAGAGCTTGAGCGCCTCCGCCACCATCCGCTCCGTCTCGCGGCTGGCAGTTCCGTTGCCGATGGCAATCAATTCCACGCCATGCTTGCGGACGAGGTCCAGCACCATAGCCTGTGCCCCGCGCAGATCGTTTCTGGGCTGGAACGGATAGAGCGTCGCGGTCGCAAGCAACTTGCCCGTGGCATCCACCACCGCCGCCTTGACGCCCGTGCGGATGCCGGGATCAAGGCCCAGCGTGGCACGTGGCCCAGCCGGGGCCGCCAGCAACAAATCCTTGAGATTGCGCGCGAAGACCGTGATAGCCTCATCATGGGAACGCTTGCGCAACTCGCCCATCAGATCGACATACATCGAAAGGCTCAGTTTGACCCGCCAGGTCCAGGCGGCCACATTCCGCAACCACATATCCCCCGGACCCTTGCCCGGAATACCGATGGCCGCCTCGATCATGGCCACGGCACGCGGCGCGCCGGTGTCGGGATCGGGGGCGATATCCAGCGTCACGATCTCTTCCTTCGCCGCGCGCAGAATGGCCAAGGCGCGGTGCGAGGCGATCTTTGACCAAGGCTCGCGGTGATCGAAGTAATCCGAGAACTTGGCCCCCGCCTCTTCCTTGCCCGGCAGCACGCGCGCGCTGATCATCGCCTCGGCGCGCATGAACGCGCGCAAGCGGCCCAGAAGCGTGGCATTCTCGGTCAATTCCTCGGCCAGAATGTCGCGCGCGCCCTCCAGCGCCTCTTTCACGGTCGTCACAGTCTCATTGAGATACCCTGCGGCCAATTCTTCGGGCACCGCAGACCGCTCGGCCAGAATCGCCCGCAACAGCGGCTCCAGCCCGTTTTCGCGCGCGATCATCGCCTTGGTGCGGCGCTTGGGTTTGAAGGGCAGGTAAATATCCTCGAGCACCGCCTTGGTTTCGGCCCCGGCGATGGCACGCGCGAGCGGCTCTGTCAGCTTGCCCTGATCCTTGATCGAGCTAAGGATGACCGCGCGCCGCGCCTCCAATTCGCGCAGATAGGTCAGGCGCTCGGCCAGATTACGCAATTGCGTATCGTCCAGACCGCCCGTCACCTCTTTGCGATAGCGGGCAATGAACGGCACCGTCGCCCCCCCATCCAAGAGCGTCACGGCAGAGGCCACCTGCGCCGGGCGTGCGTCGATTTCGGTGGCGATGAGGCGGGCGATGCGCTCGGCTGTGTCTGTCACTCTGGACTCCCTCGGATGATCTGAGAGATCAGTGATAGTCTCTGCGCGCCGGGACGCCAAGAGGGCGAGGCGGGATCAGATGGCTTCCGGCAGGTTTGGGCCGCGCTGCGGATAGCTCTCTTGCTCCGGCAATCCAAAGTATCGCGGTGCAAGCGCCACATCTGCCAGCGTGAAATCGTCGAATGTCTTGAGGAAATTGCTCAGCGCCAAATTCAGAACGATCGGCAAACGACAGCCTTTTGTGACCCGACAGGCATTATCCGGCAGGAAACATTCCGCCAGAGCAAAATCCGGCTCCGTCTTGCGCAAAAGCTGCCCGAGATTGATTTCATTGGCGGGCCTAGCCAGCCGAAACCCTCCACTCCGCCCGCGCACACCTTCCAGAAATCCCTCATGGATAAGCCCGAGCACCACCTTCTTGAGATGCGCGCGCGAAATACCATAGAGGTTGGATGTCTCTTCTATCGTCGTCAGTTGCTTTGGCTTCAACGTCGCCGCATACAAAAGAACACGCAAGGAATAATCTGTAAACTTTGTTAGACGCATCTCAGGCTCCCGTTACTGTACATGATCCTGAAAGACCGGAGTTTGGCAAGAGGCTGCGGCTGCGACATATACCTCATTAAAGAGACATTTAGATTGATCCATATCAAGATCGACTCGCGTCGGCTTTGGTAAGGTCTGACTCATGAAACGGATCACTGCCCCCTTCATGCTCTGCCTGCTGCTGGCGCTCTCCATGGCGCTCGGCGGTATTGCCGCGGGCCGTGCCGCAGGCCGTGCGGTGCTTGAGGCGACCCTTACAGAACTGGTGATCTGTGCCGATGGCGAGGGGCATGAAACCGTCCATCTCACCCGCGATGGCACCCCTGTGGATCTGCCGAACTGCACCAAGATGCTCTGCGACCACTGCTTGCAGGCTGGCGCGCAGGCGACCCTTGGCACCGCCGTATCCCACGTGGGCGTGGCCCGTGAAACCGCCGGCACCGCCCTGCCCGGCACCGCCCTGCATCACCCCAGCACCGTCTTGCAGCCGCGCAGTCGCGCGCCCCCGGCCCTGCTGGCCACTCTATGAAAGTCTTCTCAATGCCCCGCGCCTGCCTCGATCCGACGTGCCGCACCATTGGCTTCTTTGTGGTGTGGGCCATTGCCATCTGGATCATCCTGATGACCTCCGTCACGGCGGTTCAGGCGCAATCCCCGTATCTCGCAACCTATCTGACGGACGTGCCCGCCGCGACGCTGGTCGACGGCGCCGACAGCTATGGCGCGATGCGCAGCGACCTGCCCGTGGCCCCGGTGCTGCGCGGCGGAGAAACCATTGGCTGGGCCTTCATCACGTCCGATTTCGTGGGCACAACAGGATATTCCGGCAAACCCATTCATGTGATGGTCGCCGTCGGCCTTGATGCCAAACTGACCGGCGTCAAGCTGGTCAAACACTCCGAACCCATCGTCCTGATCGGCATCCCCGAGGCGAAAGTGAAAAAGCTGGTGGCGGATTTCATCGGCCTCGATCTGGTGGCCGAGGCCGAAGCAGGCGGATCGGCGCATGAGTTGGACATCATTTCCGGCGCGACCGTCACCATCATGGTGATCGACGATTCGATCACCCGTTCGGGCATCCGGGTAGCACGGGCGCTCGCGCTGGGCGGCCTTGCACCGCTCACCGCCCCCTCTGGCCCGAAGTTCGAACTGAACCTCGACGCAGAGGCCGCCGACGACTGGTTTACCCTCACCGGGGACGGCACCCTGCGCCGCATGTCGCTGGATGTGGGGCAGGTCAACGCCGCCTTTGCCGCGATGGACGATCCCCGCGCCGCCGCCCGCCCGATCACCGCGCCCGACGGCGACACCTATATCGACATGTATGCCACGCTCATCAGCGTGCCCGCCATCGGGCGGCAACTCTTGGGCGAGGCGGAATACGCCAACCTGACCAACTGGCTGGACGAGGGCGAGCATGCGATCCTTGTCGCCGCCCGTGGCCTCTATTCCTTCAAGGGCTCAGGCTATGTGCGCGGCGGCGTGTTCGACCGCATCATTCTGGTGCAGGGCGAGGATTCCGTGCGCTTTCGCGACCGGGGTCATCGCCGCGTGGGCGAGATCATGGTCGATGGCGTGCCGATGCTCTCGGAAATGGATATCTTCAAGATCCCCGCAGATGCTGGCTTTGACCCCGCAGAGCCGTGGCGCCTGCAACTGCTGGTGCAGCGCGATGTCGCCGCGATCGAACGGGTCTTTACCACCTTCGACCTAAGCTATCAGGTGCCCGCACCCTACCTGCGCGTCCTTGCCGCCCCGGCCCCGGCTGCCCCGCTGGCGCAAGTGTCCGATACCGAGAGCGCCGCCCAAACCGCCCTCTGGACTCGCATCTGGCGCGACAAGACCGTCGAAATCGTGGGGCTTGGCGTCATGCTGACGATCCTCACCCTCGCCTTCTTCTTTCAGAGCTATCTCGTGCGGTCTGAGCGGATCACAACATGGTTCCGCATGGGGTTTCTCACGGTCACGCTGGTCTTTCTGGGCTGGTATGCCAATGCGCAGCTTTCGGTCGTCAACCTGATGGCGCTCTTTGGCGCGCTGACCACGGATTTCAGCTGGCAGGCGTTTCTGCTCGATCCGCTGACCTTCATCCTCTGGTTCGCGGTTGCGGCCTCACTGATCTTTTGGGGGCGCGGGGCCTATTGCGGCTGGCTCTGCCCGTTCGGCGCGCTGCAAGAGCTGACCAATCGCATCGCACGCAAATTGGGCGTGCCGCAATGGACCCTGCCATGGGGCTTGCATGAACGCCTCTGGCCGATCAAATACATGATCTTCCTCGGGCTTTTCGGTGTCTCACTCGCCTCGATCGAACAGGCCGAACATCTGGCCGAAATCGAGCCCTTCAAGACCGCCATCGTGCTCAAATTCGCCCGCGCCTGGCCCTTTGTCGCCTATGCGCTGGCACTCCTGGCGGCGGGCCTCTTCGTCGAGCGGTTCTATTGCCGCTACCTCTGCCCGCTTGGCGCCGCCCTCGCCATCCCCGCCCGGCTGCGCATGTTCGATTGGCTCAAGCGCTACCGCGAATGCGGCAACCCCTGCCAGACCTGCGCCCATGAATGCATGGTGCAGGCCATCCATCCCACTGGCGAAATCAACCCGAACGAGTGCCTGAACTGTCTGCACTGTCAGGTTCTCTACCAGTCGGAGACCAAATGTCCGGTCGTCATCAAAAACGTGAAGCGCCGCAAAAGCGCCTCTGACAGCGCGGCAGCGTTGGACCGGATGATCGCAAACCACCCAAACATGAAGAAAGGACAATGATCATGTCAACCGATGCCAAGAAAACCGGGATCAGCCGCCGGGGCCTGTTGGGCGCCACCGCAGGCGGCGCCGCTGCCCTCGGGGCCATGGGAGCTTCGCGCATGGCGCTTATCGGCGGGGCCGCAGGTGTGGCAACCGCCGCGGCGACCACCCCAACCACAGCCACAGCCGCCGCCGCCTCGTCGCATCTCGCCCCCGGCGAACTCGATGAATATTACGGCTTCTGGTCCTCGGGCCAGACCGGCGAGGTCCGTATCCTCGGTATCCCGTCGATGCGCGAATTCATGCGGATTCCCGTGTTCAACCGCTGTTCGGCCACCGGTTGGGGCCAGACCAACGAATCCCTCAAGGTGCTGACCGACGGCATGTCCGAGCGCACCAAGAACTACCTCGCCGCCAATGGCAAAAAGGTGCATGACAATGGCGACCTGCACCACGTCCACATGTCCTTCACCGAGGGCAAATACGACGGGCGGTTTCTCTTCATGAACGACAAGGCCAATACCCGCGTCGCACGCGTCCGCCTCGATGTGATGAAGGCTGACAAGATCCTCGAAATTCCGAACGCCAAGGCGATCCACGGTCTGCGCCCGCAGAAATGGCCACGCACCAACTATGTCTTTGCCAATGGCGAAGATGAGGGCCCGATGGTCAACGATGGCAAGATCCTCGATGATCCGTCGCAATATGTGAACTTCTACACCGCCATCGACGCCGACAAGATGGAAGTGGCGTGGCAGGTGATGGTCTCGGGCAACCTCGACAACACCGATGCCGATTATGAGGGTAAGTACGCGTTTTCGACCTCCTACAACTCGGAAATGGGTATCTCTCTGGCCGAAATGACCGAATTCGAGCGCGATCACGTTGTTGTCTACAACCTGGCTGAGATCGAAAAGGGCATCGCCGAGGGCGACTTTATCGAGCTGAACGGCGTCAAGGTCATCGACGGGCGCAAAGGCCAGAACAAGAACTACACCCGCTATATCCCGGTGCCCAACAACCCGCATGGCTGCAACATGGCCCCCGACAAGATTCACCTCTGCATCGCGGGCAAACTCTCGCCCACCGTCACGGTGATCGACGTGCGCAAACTCGATGCGGTGTTCTTTGACGGGGCCGATCCGCGCTCTGTCGTGGTGGCCGAACCGGAATTGGGCCTCGGGCCGCTCCACACCGCCTTTGACGGCAAGGGCAACGCCCTGACCACGCTCTTTCTCGACAGCCAGATCGTCGTCTGGAATATCGAGGACGCGGTCAAGGCCTATGCGGGCGAGAACGTCGATCCGATCCGCTCCAAGGTGGATGTGCATTACCAGCCCGGCCACAACTCGACCTCGATGGGCGAGACGCTGGACGCGGATGGCAAATGGTTCATCTCGATGAACAAATTCTCCAAGGACCGGTTCCTGAACGTGGGCCCGCTCAAGCCTGAGAATGAACAGTTGTTCTCAATGGACGGCTCCAATCTCACGCTTCTGCACGACAGCCCGACCTTTGCCGAACCGCATGACAGCATCATCGTCCACCGCTCTGTCGTGAACCCGCGCAACAACTGGGACCGCAACGATCCGATGTGGGCCGAGACCCGCGCGCAGGCCGAAAAGGACGGTGTAAATATCGACGATTGGGCGGATACGATCATTCGCGACGGCAACAAGGTGCGCGTCTACATGTCAAGTCAGGCGCCGTCGTTCAGCCTTGAGAGCTTTACCGTCAAGGAAGGCGATGAGGTCACGGTCATCGTCACCAATATCGACGATATCGACGACCTGACGCATGGCTTCTGCATGGGCGATCACGGTGTTGCCTTTGAGATCGCGCCGCAGGCCACCGCCTCCGCCACTTTTGTCGCGGCCAAACCGGGGGTTTACTGGTACTATTGCCAGTGGTTCTGCCACGCGCTGCACATGGAAATGCGCGGTCGTATGTTCGTTGAACCGAAAGGCGCCTGAGCCATGTTGCGCGCTCTCCTCGGCCTGATCCTGTTTCTCGGCGTGGCGACCTCGGTCACCGCCGCCGAACGGCATGTTCCGGCAGAGACCGGGGCGCTTGCCATTGCCATCGCCGGGGCCATGCCCGGCGATGTGCTCACCCTCGCACCGGGCCAGCACGCAGGCCCGGTGACACTCGAGCATCCCATAACACTGAACGGACAGGGCAAGGCCACCATTGACGCCGGCGGCACTGGCAGCGTGATCACCATCACCGGCAGCGATATCACCGTGCGCGGCCTTACCCTGACCGGATCGGGCAGCGACCATGACGCCATCGACAGCGGCGTCCAGATCACCCGGACTGCGGCGCGCGTGCTGGTCGAGGATAACGACATCCTCGGCAATCTCTACGGGGTCGATGTGCATGGCCCCAAGGGTGCCACCGTGCGCGGCAACCGCATTGTCGGGCGCACCGATCACCATATGAACAGCCGTGGCAATGGCGTTTATGTGTGGAATGCGCCGGGCACCGTCATCGAGGATAACGACATCCGCCTTGGCCGCGACGGCATCTTCGTGAACGCCTCCAACGACGGCATTTTCCGCCGCAACCTGATGCGCGACCTGCGCTTTGCGGTGCATTACATGTATGCAAACAATTCCGAAGTGTCGGGCAATATCTCGATCGGCAATACGCTGGGTTTTGCACTGATGTTCTCGAACCGCATCATCGTGCATGACAATCTCAGCCTCGCGGACCGCAGCCACGGTCTCATGCTCAACTACGCCAACAACGCCGATATTCGCGGCAATCTGGTGCGCGGCGGCCCCGAGAAATGCACCTTCATCTACAACGCCCACCGCAACCTGATCTACGACAACCGCTTTGAGGGCTGCGAGATCGGCATCCACTTCACCGCCGGATCGGAACGCAACGCCATCACCGGCAACGCCTTTGTCGGCAACCAAACGCAAGTGAAATATGTGGGCACCAAGCATGTGGAATGGAGCCATGACGGGCGCGGCAACTACTGGTCGGACCATCCCGCCTTTGATCTGGATGGCGACGGCATCGCCGATGCCAGCTTTCGGCCCAATGACCTCATGGATCACATCCTCTGGTCCCAACCCGCCGCCAGCCTCCTGATGGGTGCGCCCGCCGTGCAACTGATCCGCTGGGGTCAGAAACATTTCCCCGCCTCCCTGCCCGGCGCCGTGCTGGATAGCGCTCCCCTGATGCGACCCGTCACCGTGACGGTGCCAGACCACATCGCCGCGATGGAGGCCAGCGCCATGGCCACCGCGCGCAACAGAAAGACAGATGATGAACAGTTTGACCCTCTCGCACGTCACTAAGGTCTATGATGGCGTGACCGCCCTCGACGCCGTGGGCTTTACCGTGGCCCCCGGCGAACGGGTGGCGCTCTTGGGCCATAATGGCGCTGGCAAATCCACGCTGATGAAGATCATCCTTGGCCTCATCCCCGCCACCTCTGGTCAGATCGAGGTATTGGGCGCCGCCCCCGGCAGTCCGAGCGCCCGCGATGGCACCGCCTATCTACCCGAAAACGTGGCCTTTCACCCGGCCTTGACGGGGCTGGAGCAAATCCGCCTCTACCTGCGCCTGCGCGGCTGCGACCCGGCACAGGCGATGGATTTGCTGAGCCGCGTTGGATTGGACGACGCCGCCCGTCGCCGGATTGGCACCTATTCCAAGGGCATGCGCCAGCGGGTCGGTCTAGCGCAGGCCCTGATCGGTCAGCCACGCCTCTTGATCCTCGACGAGCCGACCAGCGGGCTTGATCCGGTGTCACGCCGCGACTTCTACACCATTCTCGACAGCTTGGCCTCTGAGGGGGCCGCGATCCTGCTCTCGTCCCATGCCCTGACCGAGGTCGAGGCCCGCACCGACCGGATCGTGATCCTGTCCGGGGGGCGCCTCATGGCCAATGACACGCTTACTGCCCTGCGCCGTCAGGCTGCCCTGCCCATCCGGCTTCAGGTCTCAGCGCGTCCGGGGGCAGCGGATGAGGTGGCCGCGCAACTCTCAGGCGGGCGGCGCAATGGCGTCATGGTCGATCTGACCTGCGCCCATGATGAGAAACTGACCCGGTTGGGCGATATCGCCGCCCTGCATGACCTGATCGACGATGTCGAGATCATCCCGCCCAGCCTCGAAGACCTCTACAGCCATTTCAGTCGGAGAGATGACCAATGACCGCCCTTATCCGCCCCGTTATGGCCCTTGGGTCCACCGAATTCCGCATCGCTCTCCGCAACCGGTGGGTAACGATCACCGTTGTTCTGATGGCGCTCTTTGCCCTCGTCCTCTCAGCCGCAGGCAGCGCCCCCACGGGCGATGTGGGCGTGGATGCGCTCTCGGTCACAGTGGCCAGCCTCACATCTCTTGGCGTCTATCTGGTGCCGCTGATGGCGCTTTTGATGGCCTTTGACGCTGTGGCGGGCGAGGTCGAGCGCGGCACGCTCTCGCTCACGCTCACCTATCCGGTGTCACGCTCGGGCATCCTCTTGGGCAAGTTCGCGGCGCATCTGGCGGTGCTGACGATTGCCGTGGGCGCAGGCTATGGGCTGGCTGCCATCACAGCTCTTGCAACCGACCCCGAGGCGGTGACAGGCCTGCCAGCGCTCCTGCGCCTCTTCTGGTCTTCGATCCTCTTGGGCGCGGTGTTTCTCGCCTTGGGCTATGCGCTCTCGTCCATCGCGCGGCGTCCGGGAACAGCGGCAGGGCTTGCCATTGGCGTCTGGCTTGCCCTCGTGGTGCTCTACGATCTGGGCCTCTTGGCGGCCGTGGTGGCCGATAGCGGCGGGGCGTTTACCACCCGCGCCCTGCCATGGCTCTTGCTGGCCAATCCCGCCGACGCCTTCCGCCTCTACAACCTTGCCGCCTCCGAGGCGACCGCAGCGGCCTCTGGCCTTGGTGGCGCGGCCCAGACCATTCCGGCAGCCCATGCCCTGATCTCGGTCCTGCTCTGGCCAATTGCAGCCTTTGGACTGGCGGTCGCCGCCCTTCGGAGGGTCACGCCATGAGGTTTCTATTGATTGCCATTCTCCCCCTCGCCCTTGCCGCCTGCAAGGAAGAAGCAGCGACCCTCCCCGACCCGGTGTCCCTCACGGCCGAAGCCGTCGGCCATTACTGCCAGATGGACCTGCTCGAACATCCCGGTCCCAAGGCGCAGGTGCATCTTGAGGGGCTGGATCACCCGCTCTTTTTCAGTCAGGTGCGCGACGCCATCGCCTATCAGCGTATGCCTGAACAGAGCCACGCCATCACCGCCATCTACGTCAACGATATGGCCGCCGCCACCAGTTGGGACCAGCCCGGCGCCGAGAACTGGATCGACGCCACGGCGGCGCATTACGTGATCGGCTCGGATGCAACGGGCGGCATGGACGCGCCGGAACTGGTGCCTTTCCTCACCGCCCAAGACGCCACCGCATTTGCAGAGGCGCGCGGCGGGCATGTCCTGAGGCTGGCAGAGGTGGCGGATGCCGATGTGCTCTCGGCCGTGCCGATCGTCACCAGCACCACGGACCGCGCCGAAGAGGACGATTTCGAGGCACGGCTCAACCAACTGTCCCGTGAAAGGCAGAACTGACATGACCCTCTCTCGCCGCCGTTTCCTGAGCATCTCCGCCGCAACGCTCGCCTTTGGCCACAGGGCTCAGGCGACGCCACTTTATCGCTGGCAGGGCACCGCCCTTGGCGCACGCGCCACGATCACGCTCAGCCATCCTGCGGCGGAGCGGATCACCAAGAGCGCCCGCGCCGAGATTGAACGGCTGGAACAGGTCTTCAGCCTCTACCGCGCGACCTCTGCGCTCAGCCAGCTCAACGCCACCGGTCATCTCGCCGCGCCGCCTTTCGAGTTGCTGGATTGCCTGTCTCTGGCCGCTGCCGCGCACCGCGCAACAGGCGGGCTCTTTGACCCAAGCGTGCAACCGCTCTGGGATCTCTACGCCCGCAGTTACAGCGCGGGCCATGCCCCCGCAGAGGCTGACATCGCCACCGCCCGCGCCTATGGAACATGGGCCGATCTGCGCTATGACGCCGATGCCATCTCCCTGCGCCCCGGCATGGCGCTCACGCTCAATGGCATCGCACAGGGCTATATCGCCGACCGCATCGCCCATCTCTTGCAGGCCGAAGGGTTGAGCGACATCCTGATCGACACCGGCGAATTGCGCGCCCTTGGCGGCAATCCGCAGGGCGGTGACTGGCCGGTGACGCTCGACGCGCCCGACCGCCCGCAAATCGGGCTGCGCGACCGCGCTCTGGCCTCCTCCGCGCCTTTGGGCACCGTCTTTGATGCAGACGCCACAGCAGGCCATATCCTCGATCCCCGGACCGGCAAACCCGCAACACCACGCTGGCACCTCATCAGCGTCACCGCCGACAGCGCAGCACTCGCCGACGCCCTCAGCACCGCCATGTGCCTGATGTCAAAAGAAGAAATAGACGCCGCAGCTTCCTCTCTCAACGGCGCAAAGGTGGTGCATCTCGCCCCCACCTGAGCCAGTTTCTCACGCGCTCTTGAGCCGCTCCAACAACGCGCGCATGAAATCATGCCCTGCCTCGAACTGTGCCACGGTGATATACTCATCCGGCTGATGCGCCTGCGCAATGTCGCCGGGACCACAGATCACCGCAGAATACCCGCGCTCCTGAAACTGCCCGGCCTCGGTGCCGTAGCTGACCACATGGCGCCCATTGTCGCCGGTGATCTGCCGCACCAAACCCTCTGCCGCGCCCGCCTCTTCGGGTTTCAACCCCGGCACCTGAAACTTGGGCCGCAGATCAATCCGGGCATCCGGATGCACCGCCCGCATGTCGGCCTCGGCCTCAGCCACCCGCGCCTCGAACCGCCGCCCCCAGTCTTCCGGGTCCTCACCCGGCACAACCCGGAAATCCATGCCGAACCGGCAATCCTTGGCGGTGATGTTATGCGCCGTGCCACCCACGATGGTGCCCACATGCAAGGTGGTCCAGGGCGGCTCGAACATCGACGCCAGTTCCGAAGGCCTGCGCGCGCGGTTCTCGGCGTTCTGAACATTGGCCCAGTCGATCAAGGGCGCCGCCGCCATGATCGCATTGACCCCGCGATGCATGATCGAGCTATGCACCTCGAACCCCACCATATGCACCTCATAGCCCAGCCCGCCCTTGTGCCCCGTCACCGCCTGCATCATCGACGGCTCGCCGATGATCGCCAGATCCGCCCGCGGCAGCACCTCCAGCATCCGCTCGATCATCGGCGGCGCACCGACACAGCCCACTTCCTCGTCATAGCTCAGCGCCAGTTGCAGGGGCCGCGCCACACCGGCGTGCTGCGCCTCGACCAGCGCCCAGATCGCCAACGCGTCAAACCCCTTCATGTCACAACAGCCGCGCCCGAAATATTTGCCGTCGCGCTCCACCACGGCAAAGGGATCGCTGGCCCAAGGCTGACCATCCACCGGCACCACATCGGTATGACCGGAGAGGACGACACCGCCCGCCACCTCCGGCCCGACATGCGCGAAAATAGCCGCCTTCTCGCCGGTCTCGTCATAATGGCGATGCGAGTCTATCCCGTGACTGCTCAGATAATCCTCGACCCAGTCAACCAACGGCAGATTGCTGTCCCGGCTAACAGTGGGAAAACCCACCAGCCGTTCCATGATTTCGAACGGCGTCCAACGGTCTGCCATGCTCAATACCCGCTCTCGGAGGTCAGCACAAAATGCCCCGGATCAACCTCTTTATATACCGACGGTCCCGGCTCATACCCGACCCGGTGGATGGGCGAGGGGATCGGCTTGAAATTCAGGTCCTTTTCGGATTTCCGCCGCCGTGGATCGGCAATCGGCACCGCCTTCATCAGCGCTTGCGTATAGGGATGCTGCGGGTTCTCGAATACTGCCGCGCGCGGCCCCCGCTCCACGATCCGGCCCAGATACATGACGCCCACGTCATGGCTCACCCGCTCAACCACCGCCATGTCATGGCTGATAAAGACGTAGCTCAACGCCAGATCCGCCTGCAATTCCATCATCAGGTTGAGCACCTGCGCCTGCACGCTCACATCCAGCGCGCTTACAGCCTCATCCGCGACAATCAGCTTGGGATTGAGCGCTAGCGCGCGGGCAATCGCCACCCGCTGCCGCTGTCCGCCGCTCAATTCATGCGGAAACCGGCGCAGGAAAGAGCGCGGCAATTCCACCCGGTCAAAGAGCATCGCCACCCGGTCTTCGATCTCGGACCCTGACACCAGCCCGTAGTTCTTCATCGGTTCCGCCACCTGTGCCGCCAACTTCATCTGCGGATTGAGGCTGGCGAAGGGATCTTGAAACACCATCTGCATATCCACCCGCGCGCGGCGCAACTCGGGCGGCGTAAGCGCCATGATATCCACTCCGCCCAGCCGCACCTCGCCCGAGGTTGGCTCGATCAGCCGCAGGGTCGACCGCCCCGCGGTGGATTTGCCACAGCCCGATTCCCCCACAAGACTCAGCGTGCGCCCGCGTGACAACGTGAACGACACATCCTCGACCGCATGCACATTGGCCAGTGTCCGGCGAAAGAACCCGCCCTTGACCGGGAACCGCGTGGTCAAGCCGCTGACATGCAACAATTCGTCATCGTAGCCCATGATCGGCTTGATCTCATGCGCATCGGACCCCAACAGGCGCATCGGCTCGGGATAGGCCTTGCCCCGCATCTCGCCAAGTTTCGGCACAGCGGCCAAGAGCGCGCGGGTATACTCATGTGCCGGGGCCTCGAATATCTGCTCGACCGTGCCCTCTTCGACCTTGTTGCCGCGAAACATCACGACCACCCGGTCAGCCATCTGCGCCACCACCGCCATGTCATGGGTGATGAACACCACCGCCGTCCCGGTCTCGCGCTTGAGCCGGTCAATCAGCGCCAGAATCTCGGCCTGAATCGTCACATCAAGCGCCGTCGTCGGTTCATCTGCAATCAACAGGCGCGGCGCGCAGGCCAGCGCCATGGCAATCACCACCCGCTGTCGCATACCGCCCGACAATTCGTGGGGATATTGATCAAGCCGCCGCTCCGGCTCGGGAATGCGAACCTCGCGCAGCAGGCCCAGCGCCCGCGCCCGTGCCTCTGCCTTGCTCAACCCGCGATGCACCCGCAACCCTTCGGACAATTGCCGCCCCACGGTGAACACCGGGTTGAGCGCCGTCATCGGCTCTTGAAAGATCATCCCGATCTCATTGCCCCGGATCGTGCGCATCAGGCTTTGATCCGTCTGGGCCAGATCGACAGCCCCCCCCTCCTTGCGGTCAAAGATCATCCGCCCGCCGGCAATCGTGCCGCCACCATATTCCACCAGCCGCATCAGCGACAGCGACGACACCGACTTGCCCGATCCGGATTCACCGACGATGCACACGGTCTCACCGGCATTGACTGTAAAGGAGACATCCTCGACCCCAACAACCGGCCCATCCCGTGTCTCGAACTCAACCCGGAGATTCTCGATCCGGACAATCGGGGTATCCAGCATGCGCCGCGACCTCTCCACTTTGGGGAACACTGCTCAAACGCTACTCACTTTGCCGCCTCCGAGTCAAATAACACGGGGATTGTGATGCTCCTTTGAGCACACGCCCAAATGGAATGCTTGCAATTTAAACGTATCCAGTCTGAGATACCCCATGTCGTCCGGGGATGCGACAGCCTGACACCGACGGTGTGGGCGGCTTCTCTTTGCGGCACTCGCCCGCTCGCGTCCCTGACGCGCCGGGAAAAAAGCGAATGAGATGGCACACCAAACCGCTGTCCAACACCGGAGGAAGACCAAACCCATGACCCTGAAATCCCTACTCCTTGGCGCGACCGCCGCCACCAGCCTCGCCTCTGTCGCGATGGCAGAGCGCGGCGCGGATGGCCACGTCAACCTGATCTATTGGCAAGCGCCCTCGATCATGAATCCCTATCTCTCAGGCGGCACCAAAGAGGTCGAGGCCGCCAGCCTCGTGATCGAACCCTTGGGCCGCTACAACACCAAGGGCGAGATGATCCCCTATCTGGCCGAAGAAATCCCCACCGTCTCCAATGGCGGCGTGTCCGAGGATCTCACCTCCATCACATGGAAAATCAAGCCGGGCATCCTGTGGTCAGATGGCACGCCCTTCACCGCAGCAGACGTGAAATTCACCGCCGAATACTGCATGCACCCCGAGGGCGGCTGCGCCCAGCTTGGTAAATACGAAGGCGTGTCCTCGGTCGAGGTCATCGACGACCTGACGGTCAAGGTCAACTTCTCACAGCCCACCCCGGTGCCCTATGGCCCGTTTATGGGCGGTCAGGCCCCGATCATTCAAGCCGCGCAATTCGCCGAGTGTCTTGGCCCCAAGGCCCCGGAATGCACCGATGCGAATTTCTCGCCCATCGGCACCGGCCCGTTCAAGGTGGACGAATTCCGCCCCAATGACGTGATCTCGCTCTCGGCCAACCCGAATTACCGCGACCCGGCCAAGCCGCGTTTTGCCACCATGACCTTCAAGGGCGGTGGCGATGCCACGGCGGCGGGGCGCGCGGTGCTGGAAACCGGCGAATTCGACTATGCCTGGAACCTGCAACTCGCCCCCGACGTCATCGCCAATATGGAGGCGGCGGGCAAGGGCGTGGCCATGTCGGCCTTTGGCACGCTGGTCGAGCGGATCGAGATGAACATGACCGACCCCTCGCCCGACCTGCCCGAGGGCGAACGCGCCACCGCCAAGCACCCGCACCCGATCCTGACCGACATGCGCGTGCGTCAGGCGCTCTCAATGGCAATTGACCGCGAATTGCTGGTCGAAGTGGGCTATGGCAAAGCAGGCCGCGCCACCTGCAATCTGGTGCCCGCACCGGAAATCTTTGCCTCCGACAACACCGACTGCTTGGTGCAGGATATCGAAGGCGCCAAGGCGCTCTTGGAAGAGGCAGGCTGGACCGTTGGCGGGGACGGCATCCGCGAAAAAGACGGCAAGAAACTGTCGCTGCTCTATCAGACCTCGACCAATGCCGTGCGTCAGGATTTTCAGGCCCTGATCAAACAGTGGTGGTCCGAAATCGGTGTCGAAACCGAATTGCGCAATATCTCGGCCTCCGTCTTCTTCGGCAGCGATCCGGGCAGCCCCGACACCTTCCCGAAATTCTACGCCGATGTGGAAATGTACGCCAACAACTTTGACGGCACCGATCCGCAGTCCTATCTGGCAGGCTACACCTGCAACAAGGCACCGCGCCCCGAAACCCAGTGGCAAGGCGAGAATATCAACCGCTTCTGCGACCCGGCCTATGACGAGTTGATCAAGGAACTGGGCCGCACCGCAGAGCTGGAAAAGCGCGCGGAAATCGCCAAAACCCTCAACGACATGCTGACCAAGGACAGCTACACCATCGTGCCTCTGGTGGACCGTGGCCGCGTTTCGGCCCGCTCCAACACGCTGGGCGGGGTCGAGCTGAACACCTGGGACACCGAGCTTTGGAACGCTGCGGACTGGTTCCGGATCAAGTGATCTGATCCGGACTGGCTGCCCCGGATCACCTCCGGGGCGGCACCTTGCTTGCCCGACAACGATAAGAACGACCGCATAAGGCGCCGCGCATGCTGACCTATACGATCCGACGGCTTGTCCTCGCGATCCCGACGCTGCTGTTTATCAGCCTCGTGATCTTTCTCCTGCTCGAACTGGCCCCCGGCGACCCGATGGCACAGGTGCCGCTGACCGTGCCGCCCGAGGTCAAGGAAAAGATGCGTCTGGCGCTGGGGCTGGGCGAACCCACCCATATCCGCTTTGTCAAATGGATGTGGCAATTCTTCGTGGTCGAGCCGATGATGTTCCTCGACTGGCTGTTTGGCACGGCCTTGGCCGAAGGCCAACAGCGCGTGCTGAGCTGGCAATTCCGCTCCCCGGTGATGGATGTGGTCGTGCAGCGCATGCCGCAAACCCTCTGGGTGGTGGCCATGTCCTATGTCGTGGGTATCCTGATTGCCCTGCCCATCGGCATCTATTCCGCCTACCGGCAATATTCCGTGTTCGATCAGACCGGCACCTTCATCACCATGGTCGGCTATTCGGTGCCGCCTTTTTTCTCCGGCGTGCTGGTGATCGTCATCTTTTCGGTGCAACTGGGCTGGCTGCCCTCGATCTATGACACCACGCTGGTGGTGGTCGATTGGCAGACGTTCAAACTGCAACTGATGCAGATGGTCATGCCGGTGATGGTGCTGGCCCTGCAAACAACCGCACAGATCAGCCGCTTCATGCGCGCCTCGATGCTCGACAATCTCAATCAGGACTATGTGCGCACCGCCCGCGCCAAGGGGCTTTCGGAATGGTCAGTGGTCATGGTGCATGTGCTGCGCAACTCGATGATCCCGGTGATCACGGTCATCGCCCTCGGCGTGCCGTCGATCTTTGGCGGGGCGATCATCACCGAACAGATATTCAAGGTGAACGGCCTCGGCCAGCTCCTGATCACCGCCATTCAGGCGAATGACCTGCCGATGGTGCAGACCGTGACCTTTATCATCGCGGTGCTGATCGTGTTCTTCAACATCATAGCCGATGTGCTCTACGGCGTGCTCGACCCGAGGATACGTTATGACTGAGACCCCCAAACCCATCGTGGCCCTCGCCGATACCGGCCCCACCGCCCCGCCACGTAGCCAATGGCGCGATGTCTGGGACCAGTTCAAGAGCCACCGGGGCGCCCTCGCCGGGGGGGTTATCCTTGTACTTATCATCGTCGCCGTGTTCATCGGACCCCATGTCTGGCCCTATGACGCCACCTTCATCGACATCCGCGCCCGCAATCAGGGGCCAAGCTGGGCCCATCCCTTTGGCACCGATCAGTTGGGCCGCGATACGCTGGCGCGGATGATGGCCGGCGGGCAGACCTCGATTGCGGTGGGTCTGACGGCGATGTTGCTGGCGTTGGTGCTCGGCTCACTTGTGGGCGTGCTCGCAGGCTTCTTCCGCCGGCTCGACGGGCCGCTCATGCGCCTCACGGACCTCTTCCTGTCGCTGCCGCTTCTGCCGCTCCTGCTCGTGATGGTGCTCTTGTTCCGCGAGGCGCTCAACGGTACCTTCGGTCCCGAGCGGGGCATTTTCATCCTGATCGTGGTGGCCATCGGCGTGACAAGCTGGATGCCCACCGCCCGCATTGTGCGCGGCGATGTGCTGGCGCTGAAAGAGCGTGAATTCATCCTCGCGGCGCGCTCCATCGGCACGACAAATTTCGGCCTCATCACCCGGCACATCCTGCCCAATGTGATGTCGCCGATCATGGTCTCGGCCACGCTGGGCATCGCCAATGCGATCATTACTGAGAGCGCGCTCAGCTTCCTTGGCTTGGGCTTTCCGCCCGATTTCCCGACATGGGGGCGGCTCCTCAATGACGCCACGCAGTATCTACAGGACTACCCCGAGCGCGTCTTCTGGCCCGGCCTTGGCATCTCGCTCACGGTGCTGTCGATCAACTACATGGGCGACGGGTTGCGCGACGCGCTGGACCCGAGGATCAGGGGGCGGTGAGGGAGACGGGATACGCCGCGCGGGGGCTTGAGCCCCACCCCCTCAGTTATTCCCGCGCTCCGCCTCGATCTCGCGCCAGCGGGCGACGTTGCGGTTATGCTCATCCAATGTCTCGGCAAAGGCATGGCCCCCAGAGCCATCGGCCACAAAGAACACGTATTCCGTGCTATCCGGGTTCACCGCCGCCTCTATGCTGGCGCGGCCCGGATTGGCGATGGGCGTGGGCGGCAGCCCCTCGATCACATAGGTGTTCCACGGCGTTGCGCCGCGCAATTCGCTCTGCCGCAGACCCCGGCCCAACACACCCTTGCCCTCGGTCACACCATAAATCACCGTCGGGTCAGTCTGAAGCCGCATCCCCCGGTTGAGCCGGTTGACAAAGACGCTGGCCACCTGCCGCCGCTCATCCGCAACGCCGGTTTCCTTCTCGATGATCGACGCAAGGATCAACGCCTCTTGCGCAGACTCGAGCGGCAGCCCCTCGGCCCGCCCCTGCCAGGCCTCTGCCAGAATGACCGCTTGCGCCTCGCTCATCCGCACCAAAACGCTCTCGCGGGTATCGTCCGCACTCACCTCATAGCTGTCGGGGGCCAGCGTGCCCTCAGGCGGCACCTCGGCCACCTCGCCGGTCAAGACATCGACCGCCTTCAGCCCCTCGACCACCTGCCAGCTTGTGACCCCTTCGGCCAAGGCCACGCGATACCGCGTATCGGCCTGTTCGCGCACTTGCGTAAACTCTGCCGGAACCTCGCCCTCGGCGGCGGGATCGAACTTGGCGCGTTCCTCATACCGCCCCGTCGCCGCATCCAATTCGCGCACCACCACCTCCGAACTGGTCACGCCCAAACGGTACACCACCTCGGTGCCACAGGTACTGGCCCCGCCGCGTGTGATCAGATCCGTGATCTCAGCCATGCTTGCCGCTTCAGGGATAAGCCAGCTTCCGGCCTTGAGCAGCCCGGTCTTGTCCCCATATTCCGCGCCGATGCGGAAAATCGCGCCACTGCTGACCGCGCCCTCCGCTTCCAATTGCGACGACACGCGCCGCATCGTGCTGCCCGGATCGACCCGCAAACAGATCGCATCCGAGAGCGGACCATTGGCCGAATATTGCTGTTGCCCCCAGAGGATGACCCCCCCGAGCAGAAACACCGCCACCACCAGCAGCGTCAGGAAATTTGAAACGATGTGTCGCCACATCAGCGCGGTTTCCCGACAATCAGCGCCGCATTGGTGCCGCCAAAGCCAAAGCTGTTGGAGAGCGCCACGTCGATCTTGCGCTCACGCTTGGCATTGGGGGCCAGATCAAGCGGGGTCTCCACCGCCGGATTGTCCAGATTGATCGTCGGCGGGGCCACCTGATCGCGGATCGCCAGAATGCAAAAGATCGCCTCGACAGCGCCCGCAGCACCCAAGAGATGCCCGACCGAGGATTTCGTCGAACTCATCGTCACATTCGCCGCCGCATTGCCCAAGAGCCGCTCGACCGCCTTCAATTCGATGGTATCCGCCATGGTCGATGTGCCATGCGCGTTGACATAATCAATATCCGACGCGGTCAGACCGGCACGGTTCAGCGCCGCCTGCATCGCGCGGAACCCGCCATCGCCCGTCTCGGACGGCGCTGTGATGTGATAGGCATCCCCCGAGAGACCATAGCCCAGAATCTCGGCATAGATTTTAGCGCCCCGCGCCTTGGCATGCTCGTATTCCTCAAGCACCACGACACCCGCCCCCTCGCCCATGACAAACCCGTCGCGGTCCACGTCATAGGGGCGGCTTGCACCCCTTGGATCATCCGCGCGCTTGGTCGAGAGCGCCTTGCAGGCGTTGAACCCGGCAATCCCGATTTCGCAGATCGAGGCCTCGGCCCCACCCGCCACCATCACATCCGCATCGCCCCATTGAATGAGCCGCGCAGCATCGCCAATCGCATGCGCGCCCGTGGCGCAGGCGGTCACGACCGAATGGTTCGGGCCTTTGAAGCCATACCGAATGCTCACCTGACCCGAGATCAGGTTGATCAGCGCGCCGGGGATAAAGAACGGCGACACCCGCCGCACGCCTTTTTCGCGGATAATGCCCGCCGTTTCCTCGATCGAGCGCAGCCCGCCGATGCCCGATCCCAGCATGACGCCGGTACGCTCGCGCGCGGCCTCATCCTCGGGCATCCAGCCTGAATCCTCGACCGCCTGCTGGGCTGCGGCAATGCCATAGAGGATGAAATCATCGACCTTGCGGCGCTCTTTCGGCTCCATGTATTTATCAGCGTGAAAGGTGCCATCGGTGCCATCGCCCAAGGGGATCTGGCAGGCGTATTTCGTCACCACATTGACCGGGTCAAATCGGATGATCGTCCCCGCCCCTGATTGACCCGCCAAAAGACGACTCCAAGTCAGTTCGACCCCATCGGCCAGCGGGGTCACCAGACCCATACCTGTGACAACGACACGCCGCATGATGCTCCCTCTCCCTTGGTTGTGCTTTTGCTGCTCTTACCCCGGCTTTGCCCCAAGGAGCAAGAGCATCACACCGTCCCGCGCATGGCCTTGCTGGTCAAGGGGGCAAAACAGGCTGCGTTGACTTGGATGTGATGGTCACCAGTGGCCAGGTCTCCGCCCAGGGCGGTGCCAATAACCGTCTGTCACAGACCCGATTGCGCCACGTCCTGAAACAGCACCGGCACACGGCAGGACTTCGGCGGAGCCTCTCCGATCATCAACAGATCCGACGCCTCGATATACCCCGCAAACCATGCCGCAAGCGCCACCGGATCATCCGTCGCCACCCCCGGCCCATCCACCGCGTCAAGCACGATCTTGGACGGGGCCCAAACGCTGATCTGCCCGTGTTTCATCGACCAATCCAGCTCGGTCCGGGTGGCCACAACGACGCAACGCTCATCGCGCCCCGCCAGCACCCATGCATTCTGCTCCATCGCCAAGAGATCCACGCGACGTTGCGTCATCCGGTGCCCGGTCCGTGGCGCGGGTTGATCGGCGCGTCCGACGCAGAGGATCACCGGCTCTGCCCGCGCCTCGAGCTGGTCGAGCCAGCGGCCAAGATTGGGCGAGCGGATCGCGGTATTGGTCAGGAACACCACATGCGGATGCGGCGTGGTGGCGGCATGCGGCGTGATCGGCTTGGTCTTGAGGTCATTAACCGAGCGCACGATCTCGACACCAAGCGCCCCCGGTCCCCGGTCCAGTTTCTCGATCCGCACAAAGGTGCGCACCGCCTGCGGCTCCCACAGGATGCGCTCGGCAATGCGCTCGGCGAGGGTTTCCAGCAGGTTCAACCGCTCCTCCGCCAGTTCGGCGGCAATCGCCTCTGTTACCTTGTCATAGCTCAGGATGCGGTCCACATCATCCTCGATGGCATCGGTCAGCGGGCGCACCTCGACCACGACATTAAAGCAAATACGCTGCGTCGTGCCCCGCTCGGCCTGAAAGGCACCGATCTCGACCGCGACCACATGGTCGCGCACCGAAATGCGATCCAGTGGCCCATCGGGCGAGGTGGCGCGCGCGCGGGCCGACGGATGCTCAAAAGCGAGGCGGATTTCTTGGGTCATGGCATGGTTCCTGCGTAACTTGGGCAAGGGGATAGCATGCGGACTAAAGCCCTTGAAAGGGCGAATGCGACAGTCGGGGAACGCCGCGCGGCAGCCGCAACGCAAAAGGCCCCGGATATGTCCGGGGCCTTTGCCGTATCTTGTCGTCCCGTTTAGTGGGCGTGCTGCTTGTCCCAGTCTTCGCGCTTGGGGAGCGTCTCAAACGTATGCTCCGGCGGCGGCGACGGCAGGGTCCATTCCAGCGTGTCGGCGTATTCGTTCCACGGATTCGGCCGGGTCTCACGAGCGCCGCGCAGCAGCGTGTAAAACACCAGACCTATAAAGAACACGAAGGAGGCAAAGGACAAGAATGCTCCAATCGACGACCACCAGTTCCAGACCGCAAAGGCCTCCGGATAGTCGATATAGCGACGCGGCATGCCCTGACGTCCCAGGAAGTGCTGCGGGAAGAACGTCAGGTTCGCACCGATGAACATCGCCCAGAAGTGCAGCTTTCCGGCCCACTCCGGCAACATGCGCCCGGTCATCTTGGGGAAGTAGAAGTAGATCCCCGCAAAGATGGCAAACACCGCGCCGAGGCTCATCACATAGTGGAAATGCGCCACGACATAATAGGTGTCGTGATAGGCGCGGTCGATCGCGGCCTGGCTGAGCACGATGCCGGTCACGCCGCCGACGGTGAACAGAAAGAGGAACCCAAAGGCCCAGAGCATGGGCGTCTTGAACTCGATCGAGCCGCCCCACATGGTGGCAATCCAAGAGAACACCTTGACGCCTGTCGGCACCGCGATGACCATCGTCGCCAGCATGAAATAGCTCTGCTGGGTCAGCGACATGCCCACCGTATACATGTGGTGCGCCCAGACGACAAAGCCCAGAACCCCAATCGCAATCAGCGCCCACACCATCGGCAGATAGCCAAAGATCGGCTTGCGCGAGAAGGTGGCGATCACATGGCTGATGATGCCGAAACCGGGCAGGATGATGATGTACACTTCCGGGTGGCCAAAGAACCAAAGGATGTGCTGATAGAGGATCGGATCGCCGCCGCCCGAGGGATCAAAGAAGGTGGTCCCGAAATTGCGGTCGGTCAGAAGCATGGTGATCGCCCCCGCCAGAACCGGCAGGCTGAGCAGGATCAGCCAGGCCGTGACAAAGATCGACCAGGAAAACAGCGGCACCTTGAAGAGCGTCATACCCGGCGCGCGCATGTTGAGGAAGGTGGTGATCATGTTGATCGCACCCAGAATCGAGCTTGCACCCGACACGTGGACCGCGAAAATCGCGAGGTCCATCGACATGCCCGCCTCATTCGTCGAGAGCGGCGGATAGAGCACCCAGCCCACACCCGAGCCAAGCTGACCATTGCCACCCGGAGCGAGCAACGAGGCCACACCCAGCGAGGTTCCCGCAACATAGAGCCAGAACGACAGGTTGTTCATGCGCGGAAACGCCATATCCGGCGCGCCGATCTGCAACGGCATGAAATAGTTGCCAAACCCACCAAAGAGCGCCGGAATGACGACAAAGAACATCATCAAAACGCCGTGATAGGTGATCATCACGTTCCAGAGGTGGCCGTTGGGCGTGCAGCTTGCGACATCAGAGGCGATGAACCGCGCGCCTTCCATGCACATGTATTGAACGCCCGGTTCCATCAGTTCCATCCGCATATAAACGGTGAACGTGACCGAGATCAGGCCAACGAATGCCGAGACGATCAGATAGAGGATACCGATATCCTTGTGGTTCGTGGACATGAACCACCGGGTGAAAAACCCGCGCTGATCTTCGTGTTCGTGGCCGTGAATGGCTGCATCTGCCATTGGCTGCCTCCTGCTGGTGTAAGTGCCGCGGCATGCAGAACGATTGAGTCCCACATGCCCGTGATCTTTTTGGGTTTTAGAATGTCCGGGGGGGCGCGGCAATGCGCGAAATTGATGCAGATCAAAGAATTTTGTCGCACCCCCTTGCGGTTGGGGCGGGGGATGACGGGCGGATTGGGGGGCATTTTCGCGCGCGGCAAGGCATGGACAGCCGCCCATCTGCGCGCCTAAACTCTGTATTAACCAGACCCGGACCATGATGGCGGGGCAGAGCAGGCGGGCGGGCGCGATGAATCACCTCTATTACGGCGACAATCTGAGCGTGCTGCGCGAGAGCATCAAAAGCGAGAGCGTGGATTTGGTCTATCTCGATCCCCCGTTCAATTCCAATGCCAGCTATAACGTGCTGTTTCGCGGCCCGGCGGGGAATGAGTCTGCGGCGTAGATCGAGGCGTTTGATGATACTTGGCATTGGACCGACGCGGCGGAAGCGGCGTTTGGCGATGTTCTGCGCTCGGGCATTGGGGCGGCGGCGGAAATGCTCCGCGCGATGCGGTCATTTCTGGGTGAGAATGACATGATGGCCTATCTCGCCATGATGGCCGTGCGCCTACCCGCGCGGCGTGATGACACGTTCATGCGCGCGGCGCGCGAAGAGGACCGGGGCGCGCAAGGGGCGTTGGATTTGTAAGGGGCGTCACCCCCTCGGGCGTGTTGCGCCCCATCGAAACCACGCACGTCCCGGGCTTGACCCGGGACCTCTCCGAGGCAGCGTAGAGGCCCCGGCTCGGGGGCCGGGGCGATATGAACCCGATCAGACGCAACGTGCTCTCCCCGCGAACACCTCTGTTATCCGCGCCAATTCCGCCTCCAGCCCATAGGGCGGGTTGACCACGAAGAGGCCGGAGCCCAGCATCCGGTGCCCGGCGCGCACCGGGGGGAAGTGGACCTCGTGGCGCAGGCCCTCGGGGAAGGCCGCGCCGAGATGGGTCAGCATCCCCTCATGCGCCCCGCTGGTCAGGATCGGATACCAGAGCATGAGAATACCCACATTCCATTTGCGGGCGATCTGGGTCAGGTGCCGGGGAATGCTCTCGTATTCGGTCTTCACCTCGTAACTGGGATCGACCAGCAAGATCCCGCGCCGGGGCGTCGGCGGGCAAATCTCCTGCGCCATCTCGAACCCGTCCTGCTGGCGGATTTTCACGTCATACCCCGCCAGATTGCGGCGCAGATGCGCGTGCTCTCCGGGGTGCAATTCGGCCAGATGCAGGCTGTCCACGCTGCGCAAGGCAAGGGCTGCCATCAGCGGCGAACCGGGATAGGCGGTGGCGCCATGCGCCGCGCGGGTCAGGGTCAGGCAGCGCCGATAGGGGTGATCGGGATCAAACCCCGCCTCAAGCCGCCCAATGCCCTGCGCCGCCTCGCCGGTTTTCAGCGCCGCCGCATCGCCCAGATCATAGAGGCCCCGCCCGGCATGGGTCTCGATATAGCTGAGCGGCTTGTCCTTTTGGCAAAGATAGTCCAGCACCCACGCGAGGCTTGCGTGCTTGTGAACATCCGCCGGATTGCCCGCGTGATAATGGTGCTGATAACTGAGCATGCGGGCTGGTAGCAGGTGCGACGGGATTGGGGAAGAGGCCCGCGCAAGACACCCCCGCTCTTACCCGTCCTTGAGACCGTCCATGGCCCGCCCAACACTGAATCCGTGCAAGATGGTGGAAATCAGGATGACCAAGGCGATCAGGGACCACAATTGCGCCTCATTGGCGAAATCCACATGGCCCGCCGCGTAGCAGAGATAGTAGATCGAGCCGATGCCGCGCACCCCGTAGACGGACACCACCGCCCGGCTCCGACGGTCAAGATCCGATCCCCAGAGCGCCACCCAGCCCGCCAGCGGTCGGATCACCAGAATGAGCAGCGCCGCCATGCCCACATCAACCCACCTCAGGTCCACGAACAGCAGCGGCATCACGCTCCCCAGCGCAATAAGCAGGACGGCGGTCAACGCATGCTCGATGGAGTCCGAGAAATCGTGCAGCCGCCGATGGAAATGATGCTCCGTCTCGATGCGCCGCAGGGTCAGCCCCATGACCGCGACGGCAATGAAACCATACCCCTCGATCAATTCGGTCGACCCGTAACAGAGCAGAACCCCCGCCAGCGCAATGATCCCCGAGCTGGTTTCCGCGAGCGCGGCATCCTTGGGCACCGAGAACAGGATATAGCCCAAGGCCCGCCCCCCGAGCCACCCCATCGCAACCCCCAGAACGATCCGATAGACGACATCGCGCAACAGCCACTCCACGGCCCAGGCTCCTGGGTTCACCCCTTCGACCGCCACGATCAAACCGAGATACACAAACGGAAACGCCAGACCGTCATTCAGACCGGCCTCCGTGGTCAGGGTAAAGCGCACCGGATGCTCCCCCCCCTCTTGCGGCGGTCCCACCTGCACATCGGCGGCCAGCACCGGATCGGTCGGCGCCAGCACCGCCCCCAGCAGGATCGCCCCGGCGAGCGTAAGCCCGGCCAAACCAATCCCGAGGAGAGCGATGGCCAGTATCGTCAGCGGCATTGCGATAGCCAGCAGGCGCACCGTCGGCATCCAGCGCCTCCAAGGACGCAGGCCGTCGATGCGCATGCCGGTGCCGAACAACGCCACGATCACGGTCAGTTCGCTCAACAACTCCCACGGCAGCGGCGTCTGACGCGGGTCCGGCACTGTCGGCAGTCCGGGGATCAAGAGCGTCGCCGCCGCGCCGAACAGGATCATCAGCGGCGCGGACGCCGGTTCGCGGTTCGACACCAGCCGCGGCAGCCACCGCGCGGCAATCACGGTCAGGCCGATCACAGCCAGCGCGATGTGATAGGAATTCAGAGCAAAAAAGGGTTCGTTCTGCATGTCTCGCGTCGATCCTCGCCTGTAATACCGCCTCTCCTATAGGGAAATACCCGCAACGGCCAGTTGACGCACGCCCAGAGACCGCGCCAAACCGCTCAACGCTTGCGGCGCTCCCCGCCCTAGGATACTCGGGGGCAACCAAGCATTTCATCCCAAAGGTGCCCTGCCCATGCGTCTGAGCCGTTATTTTCTGCCCGTTCTCAAGGAAACCCCCGCAGAGGCGCAGATTGCCTCGCATCGGCTGATGGTGCGGGCGGGGATGATCAAGCAGGCCAGTGCCGGGATCTATTCCTGGCTGCCCTTGGGCTTCAAGATCCTGCGCAAACTGGAAAACATCGTGCACGAAGAACAGGTGCGCGCCGGGCATATTCCGGTGCTGATGCCGACGCTGCAATCGGCGGACCTGTGGCGCGAGTCCGGGCGCTATGACGATTACGGCGCGGAAATGCTGCGGATCAAGGACCGGCACGATCGCGACATGCTCTATGGTCCGACCAACGAGGAGTTGATCACCGATATTTTCCGGGCGCATGTCGGCAGCTACAAAGACCTGCCGCTCACGCTCTACCACATCCAGTGGAAGTTCCGCGACGAGGTGCGCCCGCGCTTTGGCGTCATGCGCGGGCGCGAATTCCTGATGAAGGACGGGTATAACTTCGACCTGACCAAGGAAGACGCTCTGCATGCCTATAACCGCCACATGGTCAGCTATCTGCGCACCTATGAGCGGATGGGGCTTCAGGCCATTCCGATGCGGGCGGATAGCGGGCCGATTGGGGGCGACGACACGCATGAATTCCTCGTGCTGGCCGATACCGGCGAGTCGGAGGTGTTCTACGACAGTGCCATCACCGACTTGAGCCTTGGCGAGCGTGTGGTGGATTACAGCAGCCGCGCGGAATGCGCGGCCATCGTCACCGAATGGACCACGCCCTATGCGCGCACCGACGAGACGCATGATGCGGCGCTCTATGACGCCATCCCCGAGGCGCGACGTCGTGCCAGCCGGGGCATCGAGGTGGGACAGATTTTCTACTTCGGCACCAAATATTCAGAGCCGATGGGCGCCAATGTGCAGGGGCCGGATGGCAAATCTGTGCCCGTCCATATGGGCAGCCATGGTATTGGCGTCAGCCGTCTGATCGGCGCGATCATCGAGGCCAACCATGACGACAAGGGCATCATCTGGCCCGAAGGCGTCACGCCGTTCCATGCCGGGATCGTCAACCTGAAGCAAGGCGATGCCGAGGCCGATGCCGCCTGCGAGGCGCTTTATGCCTCGCTGGTGGCTCTGGGAATGGAGCCGCTTTACGATGACCGCGACGAGCGGGCGGGCGGCAAGTTTGCCACGATGGACCTCATCGGCCTGCCGTGGCGGATCACCGTGGGGCCGCGCGGGCTCAAGAATGGCGTGGTCGAATTGACCTGCCGCCGCACGGGTATAAGCGAAGAACTGCCGCCCGAAGCTGCGGTGGAAAGGCTGGCGCAGATCTACGCGGGGCATGTGCTGCGACCGAGTTTGTGAGGGTGTGAGGGCGCGCGCGGTGGGCACTAAAGCGCGGAATCAAGGTGCCGCAGGCACCGCCGCGCGGCGCCCGACCGCCCCCTCGGGCGGGCGCCTTTGTGACGTTTGAACATTCGGAAAACACGGGAGTGTCTTGCAGGCATCAAATGCCAGCCGACGAGGTAGGTGCGCCCCCCCGGCGGTCGGGCACCGCGCCGCTCAACACTGGGGGCTGAGGTTGCCTCCCCCTCCCTTGACGCCCCCACCCGAAACCCCCACTCTCCGCCCAACCCAAGACCAAGGAGCCGCAATGGCCAGATCTCCCGCCCCCTTTGCTGCCTTCGAATGGATGATCGCCTGGCGCTATCTGCGCGCCAAGCGGGCCGAGGGCGGCGTCAGCGTCATGACCTGGATCAGCCTCATCGGCATCACGCTCGCGGTCTTTGCCCTCATCGCCACGCTTGCCGTGCGCTCGGGCTTTCGCGCGGAATTCGTCGATACGATCCTCGGGGCAAATGCCCATGTGACGGTCTACAACTCCGGCTCGGTCGATGCCTCGGGCCGGGTGGATCGCAGCCTTGAGGATTATGCCGCCATGGCCGAGCGCGTGCGCGCCGTCCCCGGCGTCACGCGCGTCGCGCCCCTGATCAAGGGTCAGGTCATGGCCAATGCCAGTGACCGCAACGCCGGTGTGCAGGTCTATGGCATCACGCCCGAGGATCTACAAACCATTCCCCGCGTCGCCGATCCCGAAACCTCCCAAGGTGACATCGCGCGCTTTTCCCAAGGCATCGCCATAGGCTCCGGCGTGGCGCAGGAATTGGCCATCACCGTGGGTGACCGGATCAAGCTCATCTCTCCCAACGGGGTCAAGACGCCCCTGGGCACCAGCCCCCGCGTCAATGCCTATGAGGTGGTCTATATCTTTTCCGCCGGGCGCTACGACATCGACCGGGTCCGCGCCTATCTCCCCTTCAAAGAGGCACAGAGTTTCTTCAACCGCGATGGCCGCGCCGACGAACTCGAGGTGATGGTTTCAGACCCCGAAACCGTGGACACTCTGACCCTGCCGCTCCTGCAGGCGGCGGGCGAGCGCGCAATGCTCTGGACGTGGCAAGACGCCAGCGGCTCTTTCCTGCGCGCCCTTGAGGTCGAGGATAACGTGATGTTCGTGATCCTGTCGATCCTCGTGCTGATCGCCGCGATGAACATCACCTCCGGCCTCATCATGCTGGTCAAGAACAAGGGCCGCGACATCGGCATCCTGCGCACCATGGGCCTGACAGAGGGGTCTATTCTGCGAGTGTTCTTCATCTGCGGCGCCTTCACCGGCATGATCGGCACGGCCATGGGCGTGATCCTCGGCTGCCTCTTTGCCTTTTACATCGACCCGATTTTTGGCTTTGTGAACATGGCAATGGGCGGTCAGGTCTGGGACCCCTCCATTCGCGGCATCTATCACCTGCCCGCAAAACTGCGCGCCGAGGATGTGATGTCGGCGGTGATGCTGTCGCTCAGCCTGTCTTTCGTGGTCACGATCTTTCCGGCGCGGCGTGCGGCCCGGATGAACCCGGTGGAGGCGCTGCGCTATGAGTGACGCGATGCTGCGCCTGACGGGCGTCGAGAAAATCTACAATCGCGGCCTCAGCTCTGAGGTGCGGGTCTTGAACGGCGTCGACCTGACCCTCGCACGCGGCGAGATGGTGGCGCTGGTCGCCCCCTCCGGCGCGGGCAAATCGACACTGCTGCATATCGCAGGGCTGCTCGATACGCCCGACGCAGGCCGGGTCGAAATCGGGGCTGAGGACATGACCGGCCTCAATGACCGGCGACGCACAGCGGTGCGGCGGCAAGAGGTGGGCTTTGTCTATCAGTTCCACCATCTGCTGCCCGAGTTCAGCGCGCTGGAAAACGTCGTGTTGCCGCAACTGGCCAATGGCATTGCCCGCCGCACCGCCGAACTGCGCGCGCAAGAGCTGCTGGAACAGGTGGGCGTTGGGCCGCGCGCCGGGCATCGGCCATCGGCCATGTCGGGGGGCGAGCAACAGCGCGTGGCCTTTTGCCGGGCGCTGGCCAATTCCCCCCGCGTGCTCTTGGCGGATGAACCCACCGGCAACCTCGATCCCGGCACGTCGGATCAGGTGTTCGAGGCGCTCACAGGGCTGGTGCGCGGCACCGGCCTCTCGGCCCTCATTGCCACCCACAACCTTGATCTGGCCGCCCGGATGGACCGCATCTTGCGATTGGATCAGGGTCAGGTCGTGCCAGGCTGATGTGGATCAAGGTGCGTGCCCCGAAAATCAGGCACCATCCAGAAACATGATCAGCAGCAAGGAGACCACGTATGCGGGCGACATTCTGCACATTGACACTCGTCACCCTCAGCCTGATGCACCCCGCACAGGCGCAGGACACGCGCGCGGGCGAGCAAACCTATGAGCGCTATTGCGCCGCCTGTCACGGGCTGGACGCCACCGGAATGGGACCGATGCAAGCGGTCCTCTCGGTGCAGCCGACAGACCTGACCATGTTGCAGGCCAAGAACAACGGACTGTTCCCCGTCGAACGGGTGGTGCGCCGGATTGACGGGCGTGACCCGCTGGTCTCGCATGGCAGCCCGATGCCGATCTACGGCAGTTTCTTCGAGGATCGCGATATCGGGCTCACGACCGAACGCGGCCAGACGATCCTGACCAGCCAACCGGTTGTCGATCTGGTGACCTATCTGCAAGGGTTGCAAAAATCCTGACCAGTTGACGCAGGCCAGCGCAGGGCTATCTCTATCCGAAACGGAGGTGCGCCATGCGGTATCTGCTCCTGTCTCTGGTTATGGCCCTTGGTCTGGCCGCTCCCCTGCGGGCCGATGAGGGCGCGCGGGCCGTCATTTCCGCCCAGATCGAGGCATTTCTGGCACAGGACGTGGCGCGCGCCTATGGCTACGCCACGCCCTTTATTCAGCAAAGATTCGGCACCCCGGAGCAATTCGGCGCGATGGTGCGCGATGGCTATCCGATGGTGTGGAAACCGTCCGATGTCATCTTTCTCGACGCCAAGGACATCGCCGGCAAACTCTGGCAGAGCGTGAGCCTGCGGGATGCGACCGGCGCGGGCTGGATCGTTGAATACGAGATGGTCGAAACCCCGGACGGCTGGCGCATCAATGGCGTGCGGGTCACGCCTGCGCCTGACGCCACCGCCTGAGCCTGCATCCGCCCCATTGCAGGCCCAATCTATGGCCCTCTCTCTGGCCCAATCTTTAGCCCCATCACGGGTCCTCTCTCCGGCCCCAACCTCGGCCCCATCCTCGGCCTTGACCCCGCGACCGCACCCGCTTACCTCACCGGTTCAACGCTCCGCGTCGTTCCGAGGTCGCTCATGCCCTATTACCGCCCGATCCCCCGCACCGATCCTGCCCGCCCAACCGGCGCCTTGACCCTTGCCGGCGGCTGGTGCTGGTTCGATACGGTCGAGGTGCTGGACCGAGGCGCACCCTCCTCTCTGATGCCCGCCTCAGACCTGCCAACCGACGCGCTGCACCACCTCACCACCCCCCGTGCGCCCATCGTCTCGCTCGACATGGCCACGCCCCAGATCATGGGTATTCTCAATGTCACCCCGGACAGCTTTTCCGATGGCGGGCGGCATTTCGATCCCGAGATCGCGCTCGCCCATGCCCGGCAGATGGCGGCTGATGGGGCCAGCATTCTTGACGTGGGCGGCGAATCCACCCGCCCCGGCGCGGCCCCGGTGCCCATCGAGGATGAAATCGCCCGCACCGCCCCGGTGATCGCGGCCCTGCGCGCGGGCCTCACCACCCCCATCTCCATCGACACCCGCAAGACGCCAGTGGCCAGTGCCGCCCATGCAGCGGGGGCCAACCTGATCAACGATGTGGCAGGCTTTACCTATGATGCCGCCCTCGCCCCCTTTGCCGCGACCCACGCCCTGCCCGTTTGCGTGATGCACGCTCAGGGCACGCCCGAAACCATGCAGGCCGACCCGTGCTATGACACCGTGCTGCTCGATGTCTACGACTGGCTCGCAGCCCGGATCGAGGCGCTCACCGCCTTGGGCATCCCCCGCACCCAGATCATCACCGACCCCGGCATCGGCTTTGGCAAGACCGTGGCGCATAACCTGACCCTCCTGCAAAACCTCTCGCTCTTTCACAGCCTCGGCTGCCCCATCCTGCTCGGTGCGTCGCGCAAACGCTTTATTGGCGACATCAGCAGAACCCCGGTCGCCGCCGACCGCGTCCCCGGTTCAATCGCCGTCGCCTTGGGAGGTCTTGCGCAGGGCGTTCAGATCCTGCGCGTGCATGACGTGGCCGCAACCCGCGCGGCGTTCGATCTCTGGCGTGCAACACTCTCTGCTCCTCGATTTTGAGCTTGTCTGAATCAGACCTTCGCTTGACACTTAACCAAAGATAATCCGGGAATAGTTACCAAAAGCTTACATTTTGCGACGATGGACGCGATTGCGTGCATTTCGCGCCCGAAAATGTACCGCCTGTACGCATCACCCCCGGCCAAACACCCGCCGCAACGCGCCCCATTGGCTCATCCCGACACCGATCAAGATCAACGTCATCGCCGCCAACAAACTCGGCGGCAGCGCCTCGGACAAGACCAGAGCGCCAAGGATCACCGACCAGACCGGCACCATGTAATTGACAAGACTAAAGAAACTCGGCCCTGCCTCGCGATTGACCTGCACCAACAACAATTGCGCCACCCCTGTGGGCAAGACACCAAGATAGAGGAGGGCCAATAAACTCTTCATATTCAACATCGTAGGCCAACCCTCGACCACCATCGCCACCGGCACGATAATCCCCGCAGCCAGCATCAGAACCAAGGCGGACAGGGACAAACGGTCCACTTCCGGCGACAACCGCGTCGCAATCGAGCCGATCGCATAGCCGCCCGCAGCACCTAGGCAGGCCAATCTTGCCAAGGATTCCAGATCCTTACCGGTCGACGTGAAAGCCTCCGGACCGATCAGAACCACGACGCCCACGGTCCCGAGCACGAACCCCACCAACCGGCGCAAACTCATCCGCTCTCCCGGCACCAGAAAATGCGCCAAGGGCAAGATCAAGAGCGGCACCGCCGCCATGCAGACCCCGGCAAACCCCGAGGCCACGGATTGTTGTGCCCAAGACAAAAGGATAAAAGGAAAAACGTTTGAAAACAATGCCATGATCAGGGCAAATTGCCAAATTCTCTGACCATTCCCCTGTCGCAGAGGTGGCAGTTTCCGCCCCTTGATCCGCAGCAGGCACAGCAGAAACCCCGCCCCCAACACGATCCGCACCGCCGCCAAAAAGAACGGCCCCACCCCGGTCAACGCGACGGAGACAAACATGAAGGACGCCCCCCAGATTATGCCCAACGCACCAATCCTCAACCAGTTGAGCGCTGAAATCTCTTGCATGGGCATTCCCTCATACACAAAAGGGCACCCACAAAGGATGCCCTTTCGCTTTATATTTCAATAGGTTCAGTTCTTCTCTTGATCTACGAGCTTGCCCGCCGAAATCCACGGCATCATGCCACGCAGCTTGGCCCCGACTTCTTCGATCTGATGCGCGTCGTTCATCCGGCGCGTGCCCTTGAAGAACGGCTGCCCAACGGCGTTTTCCGTCATGAAATCACGGACAAAGCGACCTGTTTGAATATCGGTCAGAATGGCCTTCATCCGCGCCTTGGTCTCGTCATAAGGCAGCACACGCGGACCGCTGACATACTCGCCATACTCAGCCGTGTTCGAGATCGAATAGTTCATGTTGGCGATGCCGCCCTCATAGATCAGATCGACGATCAGCTTCACCTCGTGCAAGCACTCAAAG
Organism: Roseovarius sp. MBR-51; assembly: GCF_053628575.1. Taxonomy (NCBI): domain Bacteria; kingdom Pseudomonadati; phylum Pseudomonadota; class Alphaproteobacteria; order Rhodobacterales; family Roseobacteraceae; genus Roseovarius; species Roseovarius sp. MBR-51. Next base: position 287,033 of record NZ_JBRJGQ010000004.1, on the reverse strand, counting down.
TAAGCCATTTCAGGGGCATAGCCCGCCTCGACCAGCGTCTCAAAGCCCATACGGATCAGTTCGACAAGGCCACCACAGAGCACAGCCTGCTCGCCGAAGAGGTCAGTTTCGCACTCTTCGCGGAAGTTGGTCTCGATGATCCCCGAGCGCCCGCCGCCGATCGCCGAGCAATAGGAAAGCCCGAGTTCCAACGCCTTACCGGACGCATCGTTGTTGACCGCCACAAGGCAGGGCACGCCGCCGCCCTTGACATATTCACCGCGCACCGTGTGACCGGGGCCCTTGGGCGCCATCATGATGACATCGACGCCCTCTTTCGGCTCGATCAGGCCGAAATGGATGTTGAGACCGTGGGCAAATGCAATCGCCGCACCGGGCTTGATGTTGTCATGCACATACTTGCGATAGGTTTCGCCCTGCAATTCGTCGGGCATGGTGAACATCATCAGATCACACCAGGCTGCCGCTTCTGCGATGCCCATGACCTTGAGGCCCTCTGCCTCGGCCTTCTTGGCCGATTTCGATCCCTCACGGAGTGCCACCACAAGGTTTTTTGCCCCTGAATCCCGCAGGTTAAGCGCATGGGCGTGGCCTTGGCTGCCATAGCCCAGAATGGCGACTTTCTTGTCTTTGATCAGGTTGATGTCACAGTCACGATCGTAATAGACGCGCATGGCGTTCTCCTCTTCTATTGGATAGGCGCAGCATAGTGACTCCGCGCGCAAAGACGCATGTGAATTCGGTTTGAAATCCAGTAATTTTTGTGCAATCATTCACAAACTCACAATTGACAAAAATATCATGTTTGACGACACAGACCGCCGCATTCTGCGGCAATATCAGCATGCACCGACTCTCGGACCCGCCGAGTTGGCGGAGAGATCAGGTGTGGCACCTGCGACCTGCACACGTCGGTTGGAACGTATGCAGGAAGACGGGATACTGCGTGCCAACCGCGCCGTCATCGACTGGCGTGCCCTTGGCTATGAAGTCGAGGTTTCGCTTCGCATCACGTTGGACAAAACCCAACCACGCGCCTTTGACGAATTCACGGCAGCGGCCAGAGATGTCCCGGAAGTTCTTGAAATTCAAACATTTCTCGGCCGCGTTGATCTTCGGCTGTCGATCATAGCCCGCGATATGGCGCATTATCAGCAACTGTATCGCAGCGCCATTCTCACCCTGCCCCATATTGCCGATATCGAGGCGCTCATGCATGTCGCCCGGATCAAATCCGACGAGGTGTTGCCGCTATGATCGAACTCGACACCACCGACCGCCTGATCCTGCGTGAACTCGTGCGTGACGCCACGCAATCCGCAAGCGCTGTCGGCCGCATCCTCGGCCTATCGCAACCTGCGGCTTGGCGGCGTATCAACCGCCTGCGCGAAACCGGCGTGATCAAAGGGCAACGCCTTGAATTGGATCACGAAAAGCTGGGCTTTGGCGTCACGGTGTTCCTTGGAGTCAAACTCGCCACCAAGGGCCGGGTCAGCCTGGAGGATTTCGAACGTGCGGTATCGGCAATCCCCGAGGTACAGACGGTCGAACATATCTTGGGCCTCTATGACTATCGCCTGCGCGTGGTGGCCCGCGACATTTCCGATTTCGAGCGCGTCCTGCGCCGCCGGATCATGACCCTGCCGGGGGTCGGCGATGTCGAGGCCAATGTACTCTTGAGCGAGGAACGTCGTCCGGGGCCGATTGGCTGACGTGACGCACTGGACTTATGGGCCATCCCGCGCCATCTTGCCCGCAAGATAGAGGAGACATCCCATGACTGCCCTGCTCGACCACGTCGATCCCGATGGCCTGCTGGAATATTCGGTGGTGTTCACCGACCGCTCGCTCAACCATATGTCTGCCTCTTTTCAAGAGGTTATGCGCGACATTTCATCCATGCTCAAGGACGTCTATGCCGCCGATGCCGTGGTGCTCGTGCCCGGCGGTGGCTCTTATGCGATGGAATCCGTGGCGCGGCAATTCGGGCGCGGCGCGCATGCGTTGATCGTGCGCAACGGCTGGTTTTCCTTCCGCTGGAGCCAGATTTTCGACGCGGGTCAGTTCACCTCTGACACCACCGTGTGTATGGCGCGGCAAACCGGCAACGGGGCAACGACGCCCTTTGCGCCTGCGCCTATCGACGAGGTCGTGGCCAAGATCCGCGAAGCAAAGCCCGATGTGGTCTTTGCACCGCATGTGGAAACCTCTGCCGGTCTGATCCTGCCCGATGATTATATCACCGCCTTGGCCGATGCCGCACATGAGGTTGGTGCGCTCTTGGTGCTCGATTGCATCGCTTCGGGCTGTGCTTGGGTCGATATGCGCGCCACGGGCGTCGATGTGCTGATTTCCGCGCCGCAAAAGGGCTGGTCGGCCTCTCCCTCCGCCGGTCTGGTGATGCTCTCGGCCCGTGCAGTGGCGCGGCTGGAAGAGACGACGTCGGACAGTTTCGCGCTCGATCTCAAGAAATGGCGCGCGATCATGCAGGCCTATGAAAATGGCGGCCATGCCTATCACGCGACCATGCCCACAGACGCGCTGCGCGGGTTCCGCGATACGATGATCGAGACCCGCGATTATGGGTTCGAGCGTCTGCGCGATGCGCAATGGGACTTGGGCAATGGCGCGCGCGCCATGCTGGCCGCGCGCGGCGTGATGTCTGTCGCCGCCGAGGGGTTTGGTGCGCCCGGCGTGGTCGTCAGCTACACCAGCGATCCCGACATTCAGAACGGCAAGAAATTCATGGCAGAGGGCATGCAGATTGCCGCAGGCGTGCCGCTGCAAGTGGGCGAGCCCGAGGGTTTCCGCACCTTCCGCCTCGGGCTTTTTGGCCTTGATAAGCTCTACGATGTGCCCGCAGCGCTGAAGCGGCTAGAGGTGGTGCTTGCTAAGGTGCTCTGAGCCTCACCCCCGCGCCCCAAGTCCCATCTTCATCAGGGTCTTGCGCACCGGGGCCAGCGAATAGATCGCACTCAACGCCTGCGCGCGTGCATCCCGCAGGGGCTGTGCGCTCAGCATCGAGGCGCGGTTGAGCAAGTCGATCCCCGTCACGCGCGCCTGCACTTCCCAATGCCTGCGGCGATGGTAGGTGTCGAGCATCTGGCGGTCGCCCAAACGCTCAGGGTTCGCCTCCGCCAGTTCCAGCAATACCCGCATATCGCCCAATGACATGTTGAGGCCCTGCGCACCAATTGGCGGCACCACATGCGCAGCCTCAGCCACAAGCGCCACCCGCTCGGTTGACATGCGCTCGGCCACTTGGCTGATGATCGGCCAGACGGTGCGGCGCGACGCCAGCGTCAGGGGGCCAAACAGCTGGCAGGAGCGGGCGTTCATCATGGCCTCGAATTCAGCCACCGGCAGCGCAGCCAGGCGAACCACCTCTGGTCCCTCTTCCATCCAGACGACCGCCGACGACGGCCGTCCCTCGTGGTCAGGGAGCGGCACAAGAGTGAACGGCCCACCAGAACGGTGAACTTCGGTCGATACATTGTCATGCGGGATCGGATGCGTGACGGCAAAGGCAAGCGCCTTTTGCCCATAACGTGTTGTTTTCACACCAATACCTGCCGCTTCACGGATCGGTGAATTGCGCCCGTCGGCGGCAATCACCAAACGGCATCGCACGCGGGCACCGTCAGTCAGCCCCACGCGCGCCTCCGCCTCGCGGGTAAAGAGCGTGGTCGTGCCGGTGCCGGGCCGGAACGTAACCGAGGGCAGGCTTTCCAGATGCGCCGCCATCTCGCGGCGCAAGAGCCAGTTGGGCAGGTTCCAGCCAAAGGGGCGCTCGGAAATATCGCTGGCGTTGAACTCGCGCACGACCCGCGGTTCGGGCACCTCGCCGCCCGCATCAACGATCCGCATCACTTGCAGGTCGGTGGCAAAAGGGGCCAGCCGCGCCCAGAGGCCCGCCTGATCCAAGAGCGCCTGTGCGGGTTGCAAGAACGCCGTAGTGCGCAAGTCAGACCCTTCGGCATCACGCGCGGTCACAGGTGGCGCGGGATCAACGCAGAGCACGGAAAACCCCGCGCCGCCAAAAACCGCAGCCGCCGTCAGACCGGCCACACCGCCGCCCGAGACCACGATATCATAGTCTGCCTGCGCCATTCTCAGAGCCTCCGAAAGCGGTCGAGCGCTTGCTCAGCCGCGCGAGATCAAAATCAGCATAACCCAGATCACCGGGACAAGGGCCAGTGCCGGAATATAAAGCCCCGGAATGCCCCAAAGCACAATACTTGTGGCCCATCCGGCCAGAAAAACCGCCACGCTCAGCAGGATCGGGCCAACGGCGGCGGCGTCGGGATCGTGGCTCTTGGCGAGGGCTTGCTTGGCATTGCTGGGGGCTGTGGTCGCGGTCATGTCGGGCCTCATGGGTCAAAGATGAATCTCGTGCCGCATAGATATGCCCCACCCGCCGAGTTCAAAGGGACGTATCGCCGCAGCGCTCAGACCAGAGCCGCCAGAAATCCGCCCAGATCATCGGTGTGGTGATGTATGTGCTCTGCCTCGATCCGTTCGGGCGCCACATGCACGGTGCGCATTCCCATGGCATGCGGCGCCGCAAGATTGCGCGGGTCATCCTCGAACATGGCCGCAGTTTGCGGCGCGCTCCCATCCTGCCTCAGTATGATCTCAAACGCTTCGGCCTCGGGTTTCGGTCGATATCCGGCATGTTCCACGCCGTAAACCGCGTCAAACGTCCCGGTCAGTCCGCGCACCGTGATCACCCGTTCCGCATAGGGTGCTGAGCCGTTGGTATAGACGATCTTGCGTCCCGGCAATGCGCGAATAGCTGCATTCAGCGCGGCGTCCGGCTCCAGATGATCAAGCGAGATATCGTGCACAGACTGTAAATATGGCCCCGGATCAAGATCATGCAGCCGCATCAACCCCGCCAGTGTCGTGCCATGCTCGCGCCAGTAGTGATGCCGCAACTTATCCGCCTCTGCATGGGTCACGCGAAGCGTGTCCATCACAAACTGCGTCATCCGCACTTCGATCTGGTCAAAGAGCCGTGCCGAAGGAGGATAGAGCGTATTGTCGAGGTCGAAGACCCATGTGCGGATGTGAGAAAAATCTGTCTTGGGCATGGCGCAGATATAGGCGGCCGCGACATGGCGTGCAATCGCCCAAGGCTTGATCCCGCGCCCAAAGCGCGTAAGGTTCCCACCAACAATCAGAAGAAACGGACATGCTGATGAAACCGCCCCCTACCGATGCCTATTCGCTCATACTTGAGGCAATAGATGTTGGCATCTTCAAACCCGGTGACCGACTGGTCGAGAGCGATCTTGCCGAACGCTTCGGTGTCTCGCGCACGCCCATCCGCGAGGCGTTGCAACGACTCGAGACGCAATCCATGCTGAGCCGGGATGGGCGCAGCCTGATTGTATCCTCGTTGGATTACAACCAGTTGGCAGAGCTTTACGTGGTGCGCGCCGAATTGGAGGGACTGGCGGCAGAGCTGGCCGCGCGCCATGCCACGCCCGAAGAGGTGCGCGTGTTGCGTGATATGGTCGAGGATGATCGCGCGCTCTTGGGCAAGCCGGTGGAACTCGCGCGCGCCAACCGGCGGTTTCACAAGCAGATTCACTTGGCCTCGCACAACCGCTTTCTGGTGCAACAACTCGATCTTGTGCATCGCTCGATGGCGCTTTTGGCGACCACGTCACTTGCGGCGGTGGGTCGGGATGAGGACGCGCTGCGCGAACATGACGCGATCGTCGTGGCGATCGAGGCCCATGATGGCAAGGCTGCGGCACAGGCCCTGCGCGATCATATTTCAAAGGCCTTTGTGACCCGGCTCAAGCTTGATTCCGGAGAGGTCAAATCCACCGTCTGACGTGCGCCGCCCTCGGGCGGCGACTGACAGGCCATGCGTGGTCTTATCCCAAAAAAACGGCTTGAGGATCAGCTCGTACAGCGCCTTATAGGCGGCAATAGCCCCCAAGGGTGCGTAAAAATGCATGGTCGGTGCCCATGCCATCAGGTGTCTGTGACGCGGCCCCGCGACAGACGCCATGTGAATGCAGACATTCAGAACCTCGACCGTCAGAAAGAGGCTGCCCAATCCCACCAGCAGCCCACGCGGCAGAACCGGGTCGAGCGGATGCGGCAGGCCAAGCAGCACCAGCCAAAAGGACCACAAGAACGGCGCCAGCAGGAATTGTGAGAGCGCCGAGACGAAATGCGCCTGAAACCCCCAGAACTTGCGCGGCCCGAGCTGCGCATAAAGCAATCGGGGCTGGCGCATATGCACGAGATAGGTGGTCATGTAGCCCTTGAGCCAGCGAGAGCGTTGCTTGATCCAAGGCCAGGCGCGGCAATTGGCCTCTTCCTCGGTCACGGTATTGATCATTTCCGTGCGGTAGCCATGCCGTGCCAGACGAAAGCCCAGATCGGCATCCTCGGTCACGTTATGCGCGTCCCATCCGCCCAATTCTTCGAGCACATCGCGCCGAAAATAAAGCGTGGTGCCCCCAAGCGGAATAGCCAGCCCCAGCCGCGCCATACCGGGCATAAGAGTGCGGAACCAGGTGGCGTATTCGATGGTAAAGCAACGCGCCAACCAAGTCTGTGTGGGGTTGTAATAATCCAATATCCCCTGCAGGCAGGCCACCTCGCGCGGCACCTGCTGAAACCGACGGGCGACAACAGTGATCTGATCAGCATCGGGCGCATCCTCGGCATCGAAAATGCCGATGATGTCGCCTTCGCAGAAATCCAACGCAAAGTTCATCGCGCGCGGCTTGGTGCGCGGTTTGCCATCGGGCACGATCACGGGCCGCACCCACGGCGGCAGGTCGATACCCGCCAGCGTCTGACGGGTCAGATCATCCTCCTCTTCGAGCACGAGGATCACATCGAGCAGGCACTTCGGGTATGTGAGGCGGCTCAGCCGGGCAATGAGCGCATGCGCGATTTCGGTCTCGCGAAAGAGTGGTACAAGGATCGACACTTTGGGCAGGGGACGTTGGGATCGGGGATCGAGCGCCGGAGTGGCTGTCTCGGCCACACGATGCGCCACAAATGCAGCGATCTTGAGCCCGGCAGACACCACAAGGGTAAAGCATGCCCAAAAGGCAAAGAGAGCGAAAATCATCACCGGAAACGCAAGGCTGAGCACTGCGATTCCGGCCAGACCGGCCAATGTTATCCGCAAGCGGCGGTCAAACGCTCCCTCCCAGGTGCGGCAACTCTCAGTCTCCGGCACGCGGGCCTCTGCCCTCTCTCGCAAGAGGTCACGGTGCTCTTGGGCGATGCGGTCCTGAATCGCGTGGCGCGGCGCCATTACTGCGCGCGCACGCTCCAACGATTTGGGCAAGGATGGGCGCAACGCCGCAAGGCTCTCTGGCCCACCCGTGGCCAGAACCGTAGCCCCAGAGGCTCCGGTCAAAGGCAGCACGCCATATTTGAGCAGAATGCGTGGGTCGATGCCTGCGTCAACAGGGTCGGCAACCGCGAGGTCTTGGGCCGTCAACCGTTGGCTGGACAGGCGGCGGGCGTGGGCGGCGAGCAAATCTTCTTCAGTCGCCAGCCCCTCAGCCTGCAGAATGCGGTCGAGGGACGTATCGCAATGCCGCCGCACCATCTCGGCCAAGGCGGCATCGGATCGGCTGATGGCACCGGCCCGAACCAGGGCGCGCCCCAGCGGATTGATCGGCACCCGCGCTCCAGACCCGTGCGCGCCCATGTGGCGGAGTTCGGAAATTCCCATGCTGCGCCCTTTCCCCATTCGGTTCAAGGAACGCTACCGCGCCGTTGGTTAACGATGTTTTAAGGAGAAGTTAACAGAGACGACTTTCTGTCGGCTTAATCCGCCATTGAGGCCGCAAACCGCTCGAACAGATAGAAACTGTCTTGCGGTCCGGGGCTGGCCTCGGGGTGATGCTGAACCGAAAACACAGGACGATCCTTGATCCGGATACCACAATTCGATCCGTCAAAAAGCGAGACATGCGTCTCGACAACCCCTGCAGGCAAGGTCTGACTATCAACGGCAAAGCCATGATTCATAGAGGTAATCTCGACCTTGCCGGTTTCCAGATCCTTGACCGGGTGGTTGGCCCCGTGATGTCCGTGGTTCATCTTGATCGTTTGCGCCCCGAGGGCCAGTGCCAACATCTGATGCCCGAGACAGATACCAAAAAGCGGCAGCCCCGTCTCCAGAACACCCTGAATCATCGGCACGGCATATTTTCCGGTCGCCGCCGGATCACCGGGTCCATTGGACAGGAACACACCATCCGGTGAATGCGCCAGCACATCCTCGGCGGTAGCCGTCGCAGGCAGGACGGTCACGTCACACCCGGCACTTGCCAAACAGCGCAGGATGTTGCGTTTGGCGCCGTAATCGACTGCGACCACCTTATACCGTGCCTCGGTCTGACGCAGATATCCGTCGGGCCAGGCCCAGCGCATTTCATCCCAGCGATAGGATTGCGCGCAGGTCACATCCTTGGCCAGGTCCATGCCCTCCAGCCCGCGAAAGCCGCGGGCCCGTGCCACCAACGCCTCAACGTTGAAATTTCCCTCAGGATCATGGGCAAGGGCCACATGCGGCGCCCCCTGCTGCCGAATGGCGCGGGTGAGGCGACGGGTATCTATCCCCCCGATCGCAATCCGACCACGCCGGGTCAACCAGCTTGTCAGATGCTCTTGCGCGCGCCAATTGCTCGGCTCGGTCGGGTCCCATTTCACCACCATACCTTCGGCCACAGGCTCGGCGGTCTCATCATCCTCGATGTTCACTCCGGTGTTACCGATATGCGGAAAGGTGAAGGTCACGATCTGCCCGGCATAGCTGGGATCGGTCATGATTTCCTGATAGCCCGTCATCGCCGTATTGAAGCACAGCTCTGCCGTGGTCACGCCCACCGCGCCAAACCCGTAGCCGTAAAAGAGCGAACCATCCGCGAGGGCAAGGCAGGCAGTCGGGCGGGGAGTGGAGGCGTGGGCCATGGGTGCGAGTCTCCGGCGCGGGCAAATTTGCGCATACCTACGGGCGTGCCCCGGTCGGGTCAAGGCCCAGTTGCCCCGCTGACCGACACGTCAGGCAGTTGCCATCACACCCCATTAACGTTAGGCTCCTCCTCTTGTAAAGATCATGGGGATGAACTGGAATGGAATTGCGCAACCGGGTCGATCAGGCGCTGAAACAGGCCATGCGGGACAAGGCGGCAAACCGGCTGGCAACGCTTCGCCTGATAAACGCTGCAATCAAGGATCAAGAAATTGCCGGCCGAAGCGCTGACGGAGCCACGCCTGTCGGCGATGCCGACATCTTGGCCATTCTCGCCAAGATGACCAAGCAACGCAACGAGAGCGTGCGCGCCTATGAAGAGGGCGGGCGTCTTGATCTGGCCGAACGGGAACGCGACGAAATCAAGGTCATCGAAGAATTTCTACCACGTCAACTGACAGAGGACGAGGTCAGCGCAGCCATCGACAAGGCGATCAGCGACGTTGGGGCCAGCACGATCCGCGACATGGGCAAGATCATGGGCAAGCTCAAGGATCGTCATGCCGGACAAATGGATTTCGGCGCGGTCGGCCCACAAGTCAAAACCCGCCTCGGTTAGGCGCATCGACCGGGCAGTTCGTCCGTGATGACCAATTGTTGCCTTTCCCCGATCCTCCAGACGCAGACCACTGCGGCGGTATGCGCCGTCATGCAAGGGTCACGCCAAAGTCATGCTTCTGGGATCATCAGGCCCAATCGTTCGCGCCCCCTTACCCGGCCAGCGGCGCAGGCGGGCGCAGCGCGCGGAGCAATTCGCCGTAAAGCACCTTGCGCTCCTCCTCGGACAAGAACGCCCCGATCTCGACCTCGCGTCCCGCCCCTTTGAGCGTCAGGTAATGCGCCACCGGCCCGCCCGTGTCATGCATGGTGACCTGCGCCCAATAGCGGTTGCAGGTCCATTCCTGCACATTACCGCGCGGATTGGTGCGCACCAGATGCACGTCTTCGGGCGCGATAGTCAAAACCTCACGCAGCCGCGCGGTGCGATAGCTATGCTCCAGCGCCCACCACACCCCACCGACCGCCAAGAGCAAAAAGGGCAACAGCCCCCAAAGCACCGCCGTGCCTAGCAGCGGATAGAGCGGGACGGTGATGAGCGTGAAGGTGGCCAGCACAAAGGCAGCAAACCCCCGACGCGGCAGCGACCGGTGCGGCCAGAGCGAGAGGGTCACATCTGTGTCTGCCTCGGTGCGAGGCGTGGTCCATTCATACGGCATGTCGGGGTTTTAACCCGCCGGTGGAAAATGAAAAGGGCGCGGAGGGCCTATAAGCCGGATTCTGTCCACCCCGGACCGTGATCCGGGGTTGGATGACCATTCCTCTTGAGACGTTGTTGCCAACGCCCCTCTAGCTGCCAACCCGGACCGCCGGGCCAAGACGTGCCTGCGGGCGGTATCCCGGACCGGGGTCCGGGACCAGCCCCCGCGCGCGGTCCCTATTTGGCATTGCTCCCGGTGGGGCTTGCCGTGCCGGTCCGGTTGCCCGTCCCGCGGTGGGCTCTTACCCCACCGTTTCACCCTTACCCCAGATCACTCGGGGGCGGTCTCTTCTCTGTGGCGCTTTCCCTTGGGTTACCCCAGCCGGGCGTTACCCGGCACCGTTGTCTTGTGGAGTCCGGACTTTCCTCGTCACCCTTGCAGGTGCCGCGGCCATCCGGCCCTCCGCGCAAGCGCTGACTTAGGCGCTTGGGGCGGTGCGGTCAACGGCGAAGCGTGCGGCGAGGTCTGCCATCAGCGCGCAGTCCTGCGGCTCCAGCGGGCCAGAGGCCATCGGGCGAAACCGCAGGCGAAAGGCGCGCAGGATATCGGCGTCGCTGACGCCCTCGGCCTGGATATAGCCAAAGTGCGCGGCATCGCGGGCGAATTGCGCGGGCGCGACCTCAGCCTCTGCCAAAAATTCGGGCCAGATCGACAAACCCTGCCGCGCCAACCGCAGCCAGTCAAAACGTGGCCCCGGATCGCATTTGCGCGCGGGTGCCATGTCGGAATGGGCAATGACGCGCGCGGGCGCAATATCCCAACGCGCCATGATCCCTGCCATCACCCCTTCAAGCGCCGCCATCTGCGGCTCGGAAAACGGATGCGCCCCAGTGTTCGCCAACTCAATTCCAATGGAGCGCGAATTGACATCCGTCACATCCCCCCATTGCCCAGCCCCGGCATGCCAGGCGCGCGCGCCCTCCTCGACCAGTTGCCAGACGCGGCCATGTTCGCAGATCAGGTAATGCGCCGACACCTCGGCCTGCGCATCACAGAGGCGCTCCAGCGCCGCCTCTGTGGTCGCCATCGCCGTGTAATGCAAGACAATCATGTCCGGCCACACGCCCCCTCGGCGCGGACCGAAATTGGGCGAGGGGCGCGAGATCACGGGCTTGTCAGCCGCGCACCGCATTGCGGTACGGGCGCGGGTCCCACCCGCAGGCATAGCCATCGCCGTCGGGGTCAAGACCTTGGCGGTCCTTCTCCGGCCCACCACGCCGCAGGAAATCCAACTGCGCCTGATCCGAAGACGGGTATTGCGCACAATTCCGCTCGAACTTGCTCGACGCACTCAATCCGATCCGTCGATAGACCGGCGTGCCCACGGCATGTTTACTGTTCAGCGCATATTCCACGATATTGGGACCAACGTCATTGGGACGGCTGCCAATCGCTTGCGGCTGGACCACCTGATATTGCGCGCGATTATTGGCAATCCGCGCGGCATCCTCTTCGATGGAACGCTCTGCGCCAACGGCATCAAAATTATTCTCTTCTGAGATCCCGGCGGCATTCTCGACTGCGGGCGGAGGGTTGGACGGGCTTGCCTGTAGCGGCACCTCACCGGAATTGGCCGCCGCCGCATCAAGAGCGGCACGCGCGTCTGCCGCGATGGCCGCTGCATCATCGGACCCCGCCGACATGGACTGTCCTGTGGCGTTCAGCGGCTCGGTCGAGACCGCATCGGGCGGTGGCAAACCACCTTGCGCCAAGGCGGCTTCGCGCGCCGCTTTCTCACGCTCATAGCTACCATAATCCTGAAACCCGACCCCGGCACCGCTATCGGGAACTGCGGGCGCGCAGGCCACAAGCGCCACGAGGGCGACCAAACCAAGAGTGAACCGCATCTGTCCTAATCCTGCCAAAAACTCTATCGACCCGCGCCTTACCACCATTTCGCGGGCTTGGCCACAAAGCCTGCAGCCGCTTCGAGCGCATAGGCGGTGTTGAGCAGATCGCCTTCTTCCCAAGGCCGCCCGATCAGTTGCAGCCCGAGCGGCAAACCCTTGCCATCCAGCCCGGTGGGCACGGCAATGCCCGGCAACCCCGCGAGGTTGACCGTCACGGTAAAGACGTCGTTGAGATACATCTGCACCGGATCGGCATCGGTCATCTCGCCCAGACCAAAGGCGGCGCTTGGCGTGGCCGGTGTCAGGATCGCATCGACACCAGCGGCAAAGGCGTCGTCAAAGTCACGCTTGATCAGCGCGCGCACCCTGCGGGCACGGTTGTAATAGGCGTCATAGAACCCGGCCGAGAGCACATAGGTGCCCACCATCACGCGGCGCTGCACCTCCGCGCCAAAGCCTTCGGCGCGGGTTTTCTCATACATTTCCGTGATGCCATCGCCCTGCGCCAGCTTGGCCCGGTGGCCATAGCGCACCCCGTCATAGCGTGCGAGGTTGCTTGACGCCTCGGCAGGCGCGATCACGTAATAGGCGGGCAGTGCGTATTTCGTATGCGGCAGGCTGATATCGCGGATCTCTGCCCCGGCGGCGCGCAGCATATCGGCCCCATCAGACCACAGCTTTTCGATCTCGGCGGGCATGCCCTCCATCCGGTATTCGCGCGGTATGCCGATCACCTTGCCGCGAATGTCGCCCGTCAGCATCGCCTCGAAATCCGGTACGGGAATATCGGCCGAGGTGCTGTCTTTGGGATCAAAGCCACACATCGCGCCCAGCATGATCGCGCTATCGCGCACCGTCTTTGTCATCGGCCCGGCCTGATCGAGGCTTGAGGCAAAGGCCACGATCCCCCAACGCGAACAGCGGCCATATGTGGGCTTGATGCCGGTGATGCCAGTGAAGGCCGCAGGTTGGCGAATCGAGCCGCCCGTGTCGGTGCCGGTCGCCCCAAGGCAGAGGTCGGCGGCCACGGCGCTGGCCGACCCGCCCGACGATCCACCGGGGGTCAGCGCCGCCGCGTCATTGCCGCGCCGCCACGGATTGACGGCATTGCCATAGCATGAGGTTTCGTTGGACGATCCCATGGCAAACTCGTCCATGTTGAGCTTGCCCAACATGACTGCACCCGCATCAAACAGGTTCTGCGATACGGTCGACTCGTACTCAGGCAGGAACCCCTGAAGAATCCGGCTCGCAGCTTGGCTTGGCACACCCTTGGTGCAGAAAAGATCCTTGATGCCCAACGGGATGCCACACATCGCGGGCGCATCGCCCTTGGCAATCCGCGCATCCGCCGCCTGCGCCTGTGCCCGCGCCAGATCGGGCGTGTGATGCACAAAGGCATTGAGCGCCCCAGCCCCTTCTACCGCCGCGAGACAGGCCTCGGTCAACTCGAGGCTCGTCACATCCCCCTTGCGCAGCGCATCGCGCGCCTCGGCAATCGTCAGTCTGTTCAACTCGGTCATTATTCCACCACCTTCGGCACGGCAAAGAAGCCCTCGCGCGCATCCGGCGCGTTCGACAGCACCGCCGTCTGCTGATTGCCGTCATTGACCACATCCTCGCGCCGCCGCAACCGCATCGGCGTAACAGAGGTCATCGGCTCCACGCCCGACACATCCACCTCGTTCAGCTGCTCGATAAACCCGAGAATCGTGTTGAATTCATCGGCCAGCGCCGGCAGCGCCTCGTCCTTGACAGCAATCCGCGCCAGCTTGGCCACCTTGGCGGCGGTTTCGAGATCAATCGACATGAGCCTCTCCCATGATCCGTTTGCCCTGCGTTTACCGCCGGGGCCGCGTGGGCGCAAGCGGATCGCGGCGCGCAGCACCATCCGCCCCTTTCCTTGAGCGGCTGGACCGCTAAGATAACGCAATCAGGAAACAAGCGGAGATAAAAATGCACATCACATGGCTCGGCCACAGCTCTTTCCGGATCGAAATCGGCGGACAGGTCCTGCTCCTTGACCCATGGCTCAACGGCAACCCGATGCTGCCCGAGGATCAACATCGCCCCGCCACCGAGGGGGCCACCCATATCCTGCTCACCCATGCGCATTTCGACCATGTCGCGGATGTGTTGCCTCTGGCCAAACGCCTCGGCGTGCCGGTCGTGGGGCAATATGACCTCATGTCCCATTGGGAGGCCAAGGAGAATATCCAGACCGTCGGTTTCAACAAGGGCGGCACGGTCGATCTGGGCGGGGTGCAGGTGACGATGGTGCATGCCACCCATTCCACCTCGATCGCAACCGACGCCGGGCCGCAGGTCACCGGCAGCGAATGTGGCTACATGATCGCAGGCGAAGGGCATGTGATCTATGTCTCGGGCGATACCGATGTGATGGCCGATATGGGCGTCTTCAACGCGCTGCATGCGCCCGACATTGGGATTCTCTGCGCAGGCGGGCATTTCACCATGGACATGCGCCGCGCCGCCTATGCGGCCAAGACCTTCTTTGACTTCAAGACGGTGATCCCCTGCCACTACCGGACTTTCCCGATCCTCGAGCAATCCGCCGACGCTTTGGCGGCGGCCCTGCCGGGGGTCGATGTGATCGAACCGCAGGTGATGCAGCCGATCACGCTCTGAGCGCCGCGCGCCTTTCACTGTTCCAAAAATACTCAACTCACGCCCCGGGCTTGCCCCGGGGCCTCGCGTGACAAGCTAAGAGGCCCCGGGGCAAGCCCGAGGCGTCAGGCCCAGCTCAGCGTTTGGCGCGCCGCCAGCCTGCGGCGCGGGCCTCGGCCTCGGAGCAGAACCAGCGTTCGCCCTTGGCCTCGGTGATGACCGTCGCGTCGTAATCCGCCTGTCCGGGCATATGATAAATCTGATTGCCCGATCCGCTGCGATTGCCCTTTATGACGCAGCCCCCTTGCGGCGCGGGCGCGTTTGCTTGGGCCTCTGCCGCGCGCTCTTCGCGCACCATGCGGCGGTGATCCTCGGGGCGGGCCATCAGCACCTCGTGCAGCCCGCGCCCCGCAACCACAGCGGCCTTTTCATCCAGATCATAGGCCATCGAATATTTGCGATAGGCCAGCGCCAGACCATCCGCCACCAGCATCCGGCCCACATCCTGCCCCACCACCGTGCAGCGCGCGACGGTGCGGTCATAGCGGTCCTTCTCCACCGCCTCGCAGCGCGCCGCGCGGCCTTCAATGCGGGCGCGTACCTCTTCGGCCACCCACGTGCCGCAATCCCAGGTCTCGCCATCGGTGTTGGTGCAGATCTGCCCCAGTTCCGGCGCGTCGATCCCGTGCAGCCGCACGCGGACCTCGCCCACGTCGAACGTATCGCCGTCGATGACCCGGACAGGGCCGCCAAACTCCTCCGCCGCCGCCGCAGAGAGCGGGACCAGACCGAGAACGATGAGTAAACAAATTCTTAACATGCCCCCTTATGCAAGAGGCCGCGCCCGTCATTCAAGACAGAAGGTGAACAAAAGGTTAACGGTTCACCGCTGGCTCTGCGCCCAATCGGGATGCATCCAAGGCTCTGCATTCTCGGGCGGCAGCGGGCTGCGGCCCAGCACGGCATCGGCGATTTTTTCGCCCACCATGATCGAGGGCGCGTTGAGATTGCCGTTGGTGATGCGCGGAAACAGGCTCGAATCCGCCACGCGCAGCCCCTCAACCCCGATCACCCGGCCCTCTGGGTCGACCACCGCCATCGGATCGCTCGCGCGCCCCATCTTGCAGGTGCCACAGGGGTGATAGGCGCTCTCGGCATGTTCGCGGATGAAATCGTCAAGCTCATCGTCGCTCTGCACCGCCGCACCGGGCTGAATCTCATGCTTCACATAGGGCGCAAAGGCGCTTTGTGCGAAAATCTCGCGGGTGAGGCGGATACAGGTGCGGAAATCCTCCCAATCCTGCGCCTCGCTCATGTAGTTGAAGCGGATCACCGGATCATCGGCGGGATTGGCGCTGCGCAGGGTCACGGCCCCGCGCGACGGGCTGCGCATGGGGCCGACATGCGCCTGAAAGCCATGCCCCTCGGCGGCGGCCTTGCCATCGTAGCGCACGGCGATGGGCAGGAAATGATACTGGATGTCGGGATAATCCACGCCCGCGCCCGAGCGGATGAAGCCGCAACTTTCAAACTGGTTGCTGGCCCCCGGCCCGCTCTTGTTCAAGAGCCAGCGCGCGCCGACCCAAGCCTTGCCAAAGAGGTTCCAGTATTTGTAGAGGCTGACGGGCTGGCTTGCGGCCATCTGGATGTAAAGCTCCAGATGATCCTGTAGGTTCTGGCCCACGCCCGCACGGTCGGCGACCACCGGGATGCCGTGTTCCGCCAGATGCGCAGCCGGGCCAATCCCGGACAACATCAAGAGTTTGGGCGAATTCAGCGAGGAGGCAGCAAGGATCACCTCTTGTCGGGCCCGCACGACCTGCTTGTGACCCTTGATGATCACCTCGGCGCCCACCGCGCGCCCCCCTTCGATCACCACGCGGGTGACAAGCCCCCGCACCAGATCGCAATTGCCGTGTTTCAGCGCAGGCCGCAGATAGGCATTGGCCGCCGACCAGCGCTGGCCTTTGTGGACGGTCATCTCAAAGGGGCCAAACCCCTCTTGCTGATGGCCATTGTAATCATGGGTCTCGGGATAGCCCGCCTGTTTGCCCGCCTCGACAAAGGCGCGCACCAGCGGGTTGTCGCGCCGCCCCCGGCTGACATGCAGCGGGCCATCATGGCCGCGCCAGCCCGCATCGCCGCCATGGCCGCCGTCATGCCAGTTTTCCATCCGCTTGAAATAGGGCAGCACATCGGCATAGCCCCAGCCATCACAGCCCTCGTCGCGCCAATGGTCATAGTCGCGCGCATGGCCCCGCACATAGACCATGCCATTGATCGAGGACGAGCCGCCGATCACCTTGCCCCGCGGACAGGCAAGGCGACGATTGCCCAAATGCGGCTCTGGCTCGCTCAGGTAGCCCCAGTCATAGCGTTTCATGTTCATCGGGTAACTCAGCGCGCCGGGCATCTGGATGAACGGTCCGGCATCGGTGCCGCCATGCTCGATTACCAGCACGGATTTGCCTGCCTCGGCCAGACGGTAGGCCATGGCACAGCCCGCGCTGCCTGCGCCAACGATGACATAATCGGCTTGCATCAGTCTCTCTTTCCTTGCGCGCAATCCCTGCCGAACCCGGCCGAAATTGAGTATTTAAAGAACGATGAACGCATCACTCACCCCGCGGGAAGCGCTTGCTTTCCTCCAGCACGTTGAGGTCCATGTGGTTGCGCATGTACCGCTCAGAGGCCCTTTGCAGCGGTTGGTAGTCCCATGGGTAATAGCCGCCTTTGCGCAGCGCCTCGTAGACCACCCAGCGGCGCGCCTGACTTTCGCGCACGGCGGCGTCAAAGGCGGCAAGATCCCAGCGCGCCGCGGCCTTGGCCTGCAATTGCGCCAGCGTTCCGGCATGGGCGGGGTCCGCCGCCAGATTGGTCAACTCGTGCGGATCAGCCTCCAGATCGAAAAGCTGATCGGGGTCGAGCGTGCAGCGGTTGTATTTCCACTTGCCATAGCGCAGCGACACAAGCGGCGCTTGGGACGCCTCGGCGGCATATTCCATGGCGACCGGCGCCTCGCGCGTGCCCCCCTGCCCCATATAGACCAGCGATTGCCCCTCGGTCCACGGCATCACCTCGGACATATCCGCCCCGGCCAATTCGCAGAGCGTCGGGCAGACGTCGATATTGCTGACCGGATCGGTGATCAGCCCCGGTGCCATACCTGGGGCCGAGATCATCAGAGGGACGCGGGCGGACCCCTCGTAAAAGCACATCTTGAACCACAACCCGCGCTCGCCCAGCATGTCGCCGTGATCCGAGACAAAGAGGATGATCGCCTCTTGCCGGGTGGCTTCCAGAGCCTCGAGAATCTCACCGATCTTGTCGTCGAGATACGAGATATTGGCGAAATAGGCGCGCCGCGAGCGGCGAATGTCCTCTTCGGTAATGTCAAAATTGCGCCAGTCATTGGCGTCGAAAATCCGGCGCGCATGGGCGTCGTGATCGGCATACGCCATGGCCGGAACCTCTGGCAGCAGATGGTCGCAGTCCTCATAGAGGTCCCAGTATTTTTTGCGCGCCACATAGGGGTCATGCGGATGGGTGAAGCTGACCGTCAGACACCACGGCCGCGCATCGAGCCCCCGCGCCAGATCATAGACCTTGGCCCGCGCGTTAAACGCCACCTCGTCATCATATTCCATCTGGTTCGAGATTTCCGCGACACCCGCGCCCGTCACCGAGCCCATATTGTGATACCACCAGTCGATCCGCTCGCCGGGTTTGCGATAATCGGGCGTCCAGCCGAAATCAGCGGGGTAGATGTCGGTGGTCAACCGCTCCTCGAACCCGTGCAACTGATCGGGGCCCACGAAATGCATCTTGCCGCTCAGGCAGGTCTGATAGCCCGCGCGGCGCAGGTGATGCGCATAGGTGGGAATATCGGCGGCGAATTCGGCGGCATTGTCATAAACGCGGGACCGCGACGGCAAGAGCCCCGACATGAAACTCGCCCGCCCCGGCGCGCAGAGCGGCGAGGCGGTATAGCTATTTGCAAAACGCGTGGAGCGCGCCGCGAGCGCCTTGAGATTGGGCGCGTGCAACCAGTCGGCCGGACCATCGGGAAAGAGGGTGCCATTCAACTGATCAACCATGAAAATCAGGATATTGGGGGCGGTCATGGCGTCTCCTTCTGGGGTAGGCTGGTGTCGAGGTAATGAAGCAGCACTTCTATCGCGAGGCCGGGCTGCATCGGCCCTTCGCGCAGCGCCTGACGGATATAAAGCCCGTCGATCATCGCCGCGAGGCCACGCGTCAGCGTGCGCGCCTCATCCGGGGCCAACGCACGAAAGGCGTGATGCAGGTTCGACCGCAGCCGCCGCTGATAGATGTGCAGCAAACGCCGCGCCTCGTCCGAGCGCTGCGCCTGCACATAGAAATTGAGCCAGGCCGACACCATCTCGGCGCGGAATTGCGCAGGCGTGAAACTGGCGCGGATGATGGCCTCGATCCGGTCTCGCGGGGTCTTGGCCATGATCAGCGCGCCGCGCACCTCCGCCCCATAAAGCGTGAGGATATGGCGCATCGCGGCCACGAACATCTGCTCTTTGGAGCCGAAATAATGATGCGCCAAAGCCGAGGACATGCCCGCCCGCCGGGCAATCTGCGCCACCGTCACATCCAGACTGCCATGCGCGCCGATCTCTGAAATCGTGGCCTCCACCAGCGCGCTGCGCCGGATCGGCTCCATCCCAATTTTCGGCATGCACCCCCTCCAAAGACCAGTTGCCAGACTGGCCTAATCGTGTTTAATTGACTCGTCAATCAATAAAAAACCACGAGGGACCGCATCACAAGACATACCCCCCTGCCAGAATGGCGTTGTATTTCATCACAGCGTCATATTAGCCTTGGCAGGTATAAACCAACCGCCACGCGGCAGGGGGCCGCGGAGACCTGAAAGAGGCACAAGGACGGTTCGGGATAGCAAACCAAAGGGAGACGACCACCATGACCATTCTCAATTCTGGCCGCATCAACCGACGCGGCTTCATGGCCACCACCGCTGGCGCGGCGCTCATTGCAGGCCTGCCCCTGCGGGCCAAGGCGGCACCGTCACGCGGCGGACATCTGCGCGCGGCCATCGGCCACGGCCAGACCACCGACACGCTCGATCCGGGCACCTATTCCAACAGCTTCACCACCTCGCTCGCCTTTGCCATCCATGGCCGGCTGACCGAAGTGGCCGCCGATGGCACGCTCATCCCCGAACTGGCCGAAAGCTGGGAAGCCTCGGACGATGCCACCGTCTGGCGCTTCAAGCTGCGGCCCGGCGTCACCTTCCACTCCGGCAAGGCTGTGACAGCGACCGATGTGGCAAACTCGCTCAACTTCCACCGTGGCGAGGGATCGACCTCGGCGGCAGGGCCGTTGGTGGCTGAAATCACCGACCTTGCCACCGAAGGCGATGACACGGTTGTCATCACCCTTGGCGGCGGCAATGCCGACTTCCCCTTCTTCCTCAGCGACTATCACCTCGTGATCTGCAAGGCCGAAGGCGAAAGCATCGACTGGAAATCGGGCGATGGCTGCGGCAGCTATGTGCTCAAGGATTTCAATCCCGGTGTGTCCTACGCTGTCGAACGCAATCCGAACCACTGGCGCGATGATGTGGCATGGTTCGACACTGCCGAAGTGCTTGCCATCGTCGATCAGAACGCCCGCACGACTGCGCTCGTCTCAGGCGATGTGGATGTGGTAGACCGGCTCGACCTCAAGACCGTGGGCCTTCTGGCGCGCAATCCAAACATCCAGATCAACTCGGTCGCAGGCACCCAGCATTACACCTTTGCCATGGACACCCGCGCCGAACCCTATAACAACAACGACCTGCGCCTTGCCCTCAAATACGGCATTGACCGGCAGGAACTGGTGGACAAGATCCTGTTCGGCTACGGGTCCGTTGGCAATGACCACCCGATCGGTCGCGGTCAACGCTTCTTCAACACCGATCTGGAGCAAAAGTCCTTTGATCCCGATAAGGCAAAATTCCACCTCAAGGCGGCAGGCCTCGACAATATCGAAGTCAAACTTTCGGCGGCAGACGCGGCCTTTGTCGGGGCGGTAGACGCAGCAGTGCTCTATCAGAGCTCGGCAGCACAGGCAGGCATCAAGCTGACCCCGGTCCGTGAACCCAATGACGGCTACTGGTCCGATGTCTGGATGAAAAAGCCGTTCTGCGCAGTTTATTGGTCCGGTCGTCCGGTCGAAGATCAGGTCTTTGCCACAACCTACAAATGCGGGGCGGCATGGAATGATACATTCTGGTGCAATGACCGCTTTGAAGAGCTGATGCTCAAGGCGCGCTCGGAACTCGATGAGGCCAAACGCCGCGAGATGTATTTCGAAATGCAGGCGATCTGTAGCGATGATGGCGGCGTGATCGTACCGATGTTTGCCAATTACGTCTTTGGCAACTCCACCAAAGTGGCGCATTCCGACACACTCGGCGCCAACTGGGATGTGGACGGCATGCGCTTTGTCGAGCGGTGGTGGATGGCCTGATCCACACCGTCTGACTTGACTGCAAGGCCCGGGGGTTCTCTTCTCGGGCCTTTGCCAAACCGGGCCAAGCGCCCGCATAATCCGAAACCGGGAGAGACCTGCCATGACCTTCAAAACAACCCTGACCGCCATTGCCCTCGCCACGGCAGCCGCCGGGCCCGCACTGGCCAATTGCGACAGCGTGACCTTTGCCGATGTCGGCTGGACCGACATCACCGCAACCACCGCCGCCACCACCGTGGTGCTCGAGGCGCTCGGCTATGAGACCGACATCAAGGTGCTCTCTGTGCCGGTTACCTACACGTCGCTCGCCGCGGGCGATATCGACGTGTTCCTGGGCAACTGGATGCCCACAATGGAAGGCGACATCGCCCCCTACCGCGAGGCCGGCACCGTGGACACGGTGCGTGCCAATCTGGAGGGCGCAAAGTACACCTTGGCGACAAATGCGGCGGGTGCCGCCCTTGGGATCAGCTCGTTCGACACGATCGCGCAACACGCTGAGGCGCTCGAATCCACCATTTACGGCATCGAACCCGGCAATGACGGCAACCGCCTGATCCTCGACATGATCACAGCGGATGCCTTTGGCCTCAAGGGATTCGAGGTCAAGGAAAGCTCGGAACAGGGGATGCTGGCGCAGGTGACGCGCGCCGATCGACGCGAAGAGCCGATTGTCTTCCTCGGTTGGGAACCGCACCCGATGAACGCCAATCACGACATGACCTATCTGACGGGGGGCGATGACTGGTTCGGCCCCGATCTGGGCGGTGCCACGGTCTTTACCAATACCCGAGCGGGCTATGTCGCGGAATGCGCCAACGTGGGAAAACTGCTGGAGAACCTCGAATTCACGCTGGCGATGGAAAACGAGATCATGGGCGCGATCCTCAATGACGGGACCAAGCCTGAAGAGGCAGCAAGCGCCTGGCTCAAGGCCAACCCGGACACCATCGGCCCCTGGCTCGACGGCGTGACCACCAAGGACGGTGGCGACGCCATGGCGGCAGTCAAGGCCGAGTTGGGGCTGTGATAATGACGCTCAGGGACGATATTCTCGCCCTGATCGAAGAAAGACCCGGGATCACTGACGCTGAAATCGTGCGCATGATTCCGGGGGCTAAATCGCGCCACCAGCAAGTCAATGCTCGCTGCCGCAAACTTGCGGAACAGGGTCTTATCCGAAGGATAAAGCCCTCCATCGGCGCGATTACTAATCTTCCTCTAACGTCAAAACTAGGCACTGAGGGCAGCCCCCCACCGCGGGTGGGGGAGAAGCCCCCGCCCGCGGGGGCGGTCGGGGGCCGCCCGGCGGAGCCGCCGGGTGGAACTATCCAAGCTGTCGCGCCTACATCCATCAACATCGAATTTTTTTGGCAAAGCGTGGGCGAAATTCAGTTTCTAGATGAGACTCTGCACTTTCCGCGCCTCCCTGCACGCGCTGGACTCTACCGCATAAGACTGCCGGTCAGCCGATCAGTCTATGTCGGCGAAACGGTTAATCTGCAACGACGAATGCAGAATTACCGCAGGCCCGGGGCAACTCAGACGACGTCGGTTTGGGTCAACGATCATTTGCGAAACCGGCTTCGCAACGGCGAGCTTGTGTTACTCGAGACCTGCACTGATGCCATGACGATCGCCGGCACCATCCGACAGGGTGCCGATCTCAAATCCAAGATTGTTCGCGTCATGATCGAACATGCGGCTATCCTGTCTGAAAAACAAGCAAACTGGATTCCACTGAACAAGGCGAACTAATGGACTGGCTGAGCGATCACAAAATCCCCGTGGGCAAATGGGCCGAAGCCTTTTTCTTGTGGCTTCAGGACAATGCGGCGGCCTTCTTTGACGCGCTGTCGGTGCTGATGGAAGGGCTGATCGACGCCTTTCTCTGGGTGCTGCAAACGCCGCATCCCTTGGTTATCATCGGCGTCTTTGTCGCCCTGACCTGGGCGTTGCAGCGCAGTTGGAAAACCTGCCTCTTCGTCATTCTCGGATTTCTCTTCATCCTGAACCAAGGCTATTGGGAAGAAACCACCGAGAGCCTCACGCTGGTGATATCCTCCTGCATTTTCTGCATGGCCTTGGGCGTGCCTCTCGGCATCGCCGCCGCCCACCGACCCCGGCTCTATGACGGGATGCGACCCGTGCTCGACCTCATGCAGACGCTGCCACCCTTCGTCTATCTCATCCCCGCGATCGTGTTTTTCGGCATCGGCATGGTGCCCGGCCTCATCGCCACGGTGATCTTTGTCGTCCCTGCCCCCATTCGCCTCACGCATTTGGGCATCTCCAACACGCCTCAGCCGCTGCTAGAGGCGGCGCAGGCCTTTGGCGCCACCAACAGCCAGACCCTGTGGAAGGTGGAACTCCCCTACGCCCTGCCGCAAATCATGGCCGGGCTCAACCAGACCATCATGCTCTCGCTCTCGATGGTCGTGATCGGCGCGCTGGTGGGGGCCGATGGCCTCGGCGTGCCGGTGCTGCGCGCGATCAATACGGTCAACATCGCCCTTGGCTTTGAATCGGGGCTGATGATTGTCGTTGTGGCCATCGTCCTTGACCGCATGCTGCGGATGGAGGGACGCAAATGACCGATACAATCGTCAATTTCAACAAGGTCTCCATCGTCTTTGGCGATGCCCCGCAAACCGCTCTGCCGCTTATGGATCAGGGCATGACCCGCCCCGAAATCCAGCAACAGACAAGTCAGGTTCTGGGCGTACATGACTGTGACCTCTCGGTCGCCGCCGGTGAAATCCTCGTTCTGATGGGCCTCTCAGGATCGGGCAAATCCACCCTCCTGCGGGCGGTCAACGGCCTCAACCCGGTGGTGCGCGGCACGGTCGAAATCCACGACGGCACCGGCATGGTGGATGTGACCCACGCCAACCCCGCAACCCTGCGCCGGTTGCGCCAGCACCATATCGCCATGGTGTTCCAGCAATTCGGCCTCCTCCCGTGGCGCTCCGTGCGCGAGAACGTGGGCCTCGGACTGGAACTTGCGGGCATCCCCAAGGCGGAACGCAACACGCGGGTGGAAAAGCAACTCTCCCTCGTGAACCTCTCAGACTGGGCAGACCGCCGCGTGGGCGAGCTGTCGGGCGGCATGCAACAGCGTGTGGGCCTCGCCCGCGCCTTTGCCACCGATGCGCCAATCCTGCTGATGGACGAACCCTTTTCGGCACTCGATCCCCTGATCCGCAACCACCTGCAAGACGAACTGATCGACCTGCAAAAGACCCTTGGCCGCACCATCATCTTTGTCAGCCATGATCTGGATGAGGCGTTCAAACTGGGCGACCGCATCGCCATCATGGAGGGCGGGCGCATCGTGCAATGCGGCACGCCACAGGACATCTTCACCAATCCCGCCACGGACTATGTGGCGGATTTCGTGGCCCATATGAATCCGCTTGGCGTGCTCTGCGCCCGCGACGTGATGGAGCCTGCGATCGGCACGCCCGAAACCTGCGTTGGCCCCAACGCCAGCATTCAGGACGTGATGGAATGCGCCCAAGGGCATGATCGCCCGGTCGGTGTCACCGAAAATGGTAAACTCTTGGGTCAGATCACCCGCAACCGCATCCTGGCCAAGCTGCTCGATCCGCGCGCCTGACCGGGCGCGCGCTCAGACCTTGGTGGCCGAAACCGTCGGCGTGATCCGCCGCTTCAGCACCGCCTCGCGCCAGCTGATGAAACTGACGGCGCCCACGATCACCATGCCGCCCAGGACCACGAACACATCCACCCCCTCGCCAAAGACCAGCGCGCCCAAGAGCACGGCCCAGACGAGTTGCAGGAACGTGACCGGCTGCGTCACCGCCAGAGGGGCCGCGCGAAAAGCCAGCGTCATGGTGTAATGTCCCGCCGTCGCCAGCGTCGCCACTGCAAAGAGGATCGCCAATTCCCACGGCGTTGGCGTGACCCAGACCGCCGCCGCCACGGGGGCCAGACCAATCGTGACCGTGATCGACAGCATCGCCACCACCACGCCGGGGCTGCTGCGGCCCGATACCACCTTGGCAATCAGGTAAGACGCGCCAAAGAAGATGGCAGTAAAGATCATCGCCAGATGCCCCGGCCCCACCTCGCGAAATCCCGGCCGCAGGATGATCAGCGCGCCGATCAGGGCCACGCCCACCGCCAAAATCCGCCGCAGCGCCAAACGCTCGCCCAGAAACAGCCCCGCGCCCAGCGTGACATAAATAGGGGCCAGATAATTCATCGCTGTCACATCCGCGATGGGAATCCGCGCCATCGCATAGAACCACAGCGCCACGCCCACCGTATGCACCACGCCGCGCGCCGCGAAAAATCCCCAAGTGCCTCGATCAAGCCGCAACCGCCAGAGCGATCCGAGCATCGGAATGAGAAACACCAGCCCCATGGCATAGCGCAAAAATGCCGCCTGCGGGGCTGGCACGCGCGTGCCCAACACCTTGACCAGCGCCGTCACCCCGACAAAGAGGATACCCGTCACCACCATCCAGAAGATGCCCCAGCCCGGTTGTGCCGTGCTCTCTGCCTTGCTTGCCTGTTGCGCGCTCATGCCTGCATTAATTCATGCCTCTGCCCGCCTGTCGAGGCTGGCTTGGCGCTTTGCCATGCGGCCTGCGCAACACACCCTGCCGCACAGCGCATGGCTCAGCCCCGCAAGAGCCCGATTGCGATGGCCCACATCACACAACCCACCCCGGCATCAAGCACCCGCCAACTGTCAGGCCGCTGGAACAGCGGGGCCAGCAGGCGCGCGCCATAGCCCAGCGCAAAGAAAAACACGAAACTGGCTGTGACCGCCCCCAAGCCAAAGGCAAAGCGATCCGCATATTGCGCCGAGATGGACCCCAGCAAAACAACCGTATCGAGATAGACATGCGGATTGAGCCATGTCAGCGCGAGGCATGTGAGCACGGCGCGCCGCAGACTGCCCGCACCCTCTCCGGCCTCAAGCGCGGCCCCACCCCGCCACGCGGCCCAGAAACTGCGCGCGCCGTAAACCAGCAGAAATGCCGCGCCGCCATAGCGCATGATCCGCTCCAGCCCCGGCACCGCCTCGGCCAGCACGCCAAAGCCGGTCACACCCGCCGCCACCAGCACCGCATCGGACAGCGCACAAACCAGCACCACCGCCAACACATGCGCGCGTCTGAGGCCTTGCCGCAGGACAAAGGCATTCTGCGCCCCGATGGCCAGAATCAAACTCAACCCCAAGGCAAATCCCGCCAGCCCCGCCTGCATCCGCCCGCCCTTTCATCGTTCTTCAAATACTCAATCGCGACCGCGCCGCCGGGGCTTGCCTATCGGGTCGCACCTCATTACTCAAATTCATTATGCTTATCTTGAATCAGATTTCCTAATGTCGCTGCCGCCCGATCACCTCGCCACCCTCACGGCCATCCTGCAAACCGGCAGTTTCGAGGGCGCGGCGCAGGCGCTTGGCCTCACGCAATCGGCCATCTCGCAGCGGCTCAAGGCGCTTGAGGCCCGCGTCGGCGCGCAGCTTGTGCATCGCACGACACCTTGCACCGCGACCCCCGTGGGCCAACGCCTTGCCGCCCATGCCGATCAGATTGCCTTGCTCGAGGCGCGCCTCAGCGATGACCTCACCAGCCTGACCCCGGCGCCGCACACCCGGCTGCGCCTCGCGGTCAATGCCGACAGCCTCGCCACCTGGCTGCCCGCGGCCTTGGCCAGCCTGCCCGATCACCTCTTCGATCTGGTGATCGACGATCAGGATGTGTCCCACGACCGCCTGATGCGCGGCGAAGTTCTCGGCGCGCTCACCACCCGCGCCAGCCCCCTGCCCGGCTGTGATGTCATGGCGCTCGGATCGCTGCGCTATCAGGCCATTGCCAGCCCCGATTTCATCGCCCACAACTTTGCCGATGGGATCACTGCCCAGAGCCTCGCCAGTGCCCCGATGCTGCAATTCAATATGAACGATCAGTTACAGCACCGTTGGATCACGCAGGCAACCGGCGCCACGCTCTCGCCGCCCTGTCACCGCCTGCCGTCCTCCGAGGGGTTCGTGACGGCCGCGCGGCTTGGCATGGGCTGGGGCATGGCCCCCGAGGCGCTCTTGCACGATGATTTGGCGCGCGGCACGCTCTGCCTCCTGCACGCCGATTGCCCGTTTGATACGCCGCTCTATTGGCAATGGACCCGGCTTTTGGGCGGGGCGCTTGCGCCGCTCACCCGCGCGCTGCGCCGTGGGGCGCGTCAGGGGTTGCGCGACCTTACAAAATAGAGGGGGAGTCCGTAAGGTCTGTAACCTCGGCCAAGGCCCGCTCGACCAATTCCGGCCCGGCACCAGGCCGCGATGCGCCCTCCGACAGATGCCGCCGCCACGCCCGCGCGCCCGGTTTTCCGGCAAAAAGACCCAACATATGCCGCGTGATCTGGTGCAACCGCCCACCGCTTGCGAGATGCGCCTCGATATAGGGGAGCATGTCCTGCACGGCCCCTTCTGCTGTGGTATCCGGCCCAGTGGTGCCGTAAATCCGCCGATCCGCCGCACAGAGAATATCCGCCGGTTGATGATAGGCCGCGCGCCCCACCATAACCCCGTCAAGCCCCTGATCGAGCAGGCTAACTGCTTGATCCAATGATGTAATTCCGCCGTTGATCGAGATGTGGAGATTGGGGAAAAGCATCTTCATCCGCTGCACCAGATCGTAATCCAAGGGCGGAATATCGCGGTTTTCCTTGGGGCTAAGACCATCCAGCCAGGCCTTGCGCGCATGGATCTGCACCCGCTGCACACCCGCCGCGATGATCCGCGCGAGGAACTCCGGCAACACCTCCTCGGGGTTCTGATCGTCCACCCCGATCCGGCATTTCACTGTGACTTCAACAGGTTGCGCGGCTATCATGGCGGCGCAACACTCGGCCACAAGGGCCGGTTCCGTCATCAGAATCGCCCCGAACCGCCCCGACTGCACCCGATCCGACGGGCACCCACAATTGAGGTTGATCTCGGCATAGCCCGCCTCCGCCCCCATCCGCGCCGCCTGCGCCAGTTCTACAGGGTCCGATCCCCCCAGTTGCAACGCGACCGGGTATTCCTCTAGGCTATGCTCCAGCAAATGCACCGCCCCCCCCCGCACCAAAGCCGGCGCCGTCACCATCTCAGTATAGAGCAACGCATGCCGACTAAGCCGCCGATGCAGATACCGGCAATGCCGGTCTGTCCAATCCATCATAGGCGCACAAGATAGACGCGCTGCCGCGGTGGCTGCGTTTCTAGGCATTCAAAGGTCTCCTCGGGCCCACCATCTTTTACGACTCACCGGCAGTCTACACCATACGCACACGACGGATGACCTGCCACCCTGCCCCGAACGAA
Source organism: Roseovarius sp. MBR-51 (assembly GCF_053628575.1). Lineage (NCBI taxonomy): Bacteria > Pseudomonadati > Pseudomonadota > Alphaproteobacteria > Rhodobacterales > Roseobacteraceae > Roseovarius > Roseovarius sp. MBR-51. The sequence goes on along the minus strand of NZ_JBRJGQ010000004.1, from coordinate 258,413 downwards.
GACAGGCGAAGGGCGGTAATTGTGCGGGGTCTGATGTGAGCAAAGGTAGTTATCTGCCTGGTGGGTGTGTCCAATCCTGCAGAAAGCAGACCCAGATGGCTTTTCACTACGCTATTCGGTTTCCGGACATTGAGAGCGCATCGGTGTCTTGGTTTCCCACCGACAGAACGCGACCGAGAAACTCACGTATCAGCGCTGCGATTTCGCCAGCGTGCGTTTCCAATGCAAAGTGTCCCGCATCCAGCAGATGCACCTCGGCGTCCGGCAAATCACGCTTGTAGGCGATAGCGCCTGCGGGGATGAAGGCCGGATCATGGCGCCCCCACGTGGCCAGCAGCAGCGGACGATGCTGGCGGAAATACGCGTGGAACCCCGGATAGAGCGCCACGTTGGTGCGGTAGTCGCGGATCAGGTCGAGCTGGATTTCCTCCGCACCGGGCCGGGCCATGTAGGCGATATCGAGTTCGTATCCATCGGGAGAAAGACGCTCGGGATCGGCTCCGGTGCCGTATTGCCAGGTCCTGATCGAGTCGGGGGACAGTGATGGGCGGCAGGCCTCGCGGTTCGCGTCGCTTCCATCACGCCAATAGGCCTCCCATGGCCCCCACTGGTCGCTGAAACCGTCGGTGTAAGCGTTGCCGTTCTGGCTGATGATCGCGGAAACCCGTTCGGGATGACGCATCGCGAGCCGCAAACCTACCGGCGCTCCATAATCGAAGATGTAAAGCGCGTATCTATCGAGCGACAGGGCTTCCGTGAACCCACCGATCACATCGGCGAGCCGGTCAAAGGTGTAGTCGAACGTCCCACGGGGCGGTGCTTTGGTCTGCCCGAAGCCAGGCAGGTCAGGTGCAATGAGCCGATAGCGATCGGCCAAAAGCGGCATCAGGTCGCGAAACATGTGGCTGGCCGTCGGGAACCCGTGCAGCAGCAGGATAACCGGGGCATCGGCCGGTCCGGCCTCGCGATAGAACACGTTGACGTCGCCGACCTGTCGGAATTTGTAGCGGATTTGCGCGGAGGTGGTTGGCATATTGGGTTTCCTTTCTGGGTTTTGACCGGGTTTGTCCCGAGGTTCGGTGCCTCGTCTCGGGACACCTCATGGTCGGTCAGCGGGCGTCAGGCTTGGCCGGGAATGCGAGCGATAACCTTGATCTCGAAATCAAAGTCGGCGAGCCAATTCACCCCGACCGCCGTCCAGGTCGGGTGGGGAGGCGCCGTGAAGTACCGGTTCTTCACCGGCATGATCGTCTCGAACTGGGTCTCGGGATGAGTGTGGAAGGTGGTCACGTCGATGATGTCGTCGAATCTCGCTCCAGCCGCCGTGAGCACGGCCTCGAGGTTCTGAAATGCCAGCTCGACCTGCTTGGCGAAATTCTGCTCCGGCGAGCCGTCATTGCGGCTGCCGACCTGCCCGGAGATGAAGAGGAGATCGCCGGAGCGAACTGCAGCGGAGTAGCCATGCGCCTCGTAGAGCGCGTGCCGGTTCGCGGGGAAGATAGCTTTTCGGTTGGACATGTATCCGCATCCTTTGATGGCAAAGACTGTTGCCGGTGGGAAAAGTGAGGGGAAGGCGCGGCGCTAACGTCGCGCCGTTGGTCGCCTAGGCGGTGATGAAGGTCAGCAGATCGGCGTTCAGCACGTCGGCGTTCACTGTCAGCATGCCGTGCGAGAACCCGGGATAGGTCTTGAGCGTGCCATTGGGCAGGAGATCGACGGCCCTTAGTGCAGAGGCGGCGATCGGAACGATCTGATCGTCCTCGCCATGCAGCACAAGGGTTGGGACGGTGATCGCTTTCAGATCCTCGGTCTGATCGGTCTCGGAAAAGGCCTTGATGCCGTCGTAATGTGCCTTTGGGCTGCCCATCATGCCCTGGCGCCACCAGTTCTGGACCACACCCTCCTGGACCTCCACGCCCTCTCGGTTGAAGCCGTAGAAAGGACCGGCAGGCACGTCCCGGAAGAACTGCGCGCGATTGCCGGCAAGCGCCGCTCGAAAGCCGTCGAAGACCTCCATCGGCGTGCCCTCGGGATTCGTGTCGGTCCGCAGCATCAGTGGCGGGATGGCGGCGACGAGGACCGCCTTGGCCACACGGCCTGCCGGTCCACCGTGCCGGGCCATGTAGCGCGCCACCTCACCTCCACCGGTCGAATGGCCGATATGGACTGCATTCCGCAGATCCAGTGCCTCGGCGACGGCAAAGGCGTCGGCGGCGTAGTGGTCGATGTCATGCCCTTCGGTGGGCTGGCTTGAGCGTCCATGCCCGCGCCGGTCATGGGCGACGACGCGATACCCGCTTGCGAGGAAAAACAGCATCTGCGCGTCCCAGTCGTCAGAGCTGAGCGGCCAGCCGTGATGGAAGACGATGGGCTGGGCGTCGCGTGGGCCCCAGTCCTTGTAGAAAATCTGCACGTGATCATCGGTGGTAACGTAGCCCATAGAAGGTTCTCCTTCTGGCAGGTTGGGAGTTGTGGTTTTATTGGCCTGCGCAGCGCCCAGAGGAAGGCCGACGCTCGCGGTGAGCGCGGAGGCCGCGAACAGGGCGTCGCGACGATTGAGCGCCAGAGGCAGTCGACGAGTGGAAGGCATGGTTCTGCTCCTTTCGTTACTCGAAGGGCGACCGGACCAAGTGCGGGATGTCGCGCATTGGCTTTGGTCAGGCGACCTTGGTTTGAGTGATTTCCATTTTCGCGGTTCGTTGCGTTGCGAATGGGGGGAATATCTTCGGTGTGGGCCGTCGGCGTTAGTCGCAATCGGCTTGCATTTCTTTCAACGAATCGTTGAAGCTGGGAGCATGGAGACTCTTTCGAACCTTGAAGCGTTTGTACGAAGCGCAGAGTGCGGCAGCTTTTCCGGGGCTGCCCGCATGCTTGCGCTAACGCCAGCCGCGGTCAGCCGCAGCGTCGCCATGTTGGAGCGCAATCTGGGCGTCCGGCTGTTCCACCGGTCGACGCGCGGACTGAGGCTCACCGAGGCGGGAGAAAGCTTTCTCGCCTCGGTGGGAGAACCGCTCGACAGGCTTCAAGGCGCCATTTCAGCGGTCACCGCGCAGGGGCCGACGCCCGCTGGTAGGCTCAAGCTCAGCATGCCGCCCTCGTTCGGGCTGGCGCATGTGCTCCCGCTCCTGCCCGGCTTTCTCGCGCAATATCCTCTGATCCGGGCCGAATGGCATTTCGAGAACCGCGTCGTCGATCTGGTCGCAGAAGGGTACGATGCCGCCATCGGCGGCGCGATTGAACGCTCGCCAGGGACCGTCGCCCGCACGCTCGCGCCGCTGCACGTCGTTGCCGTCGCCTCGCCAGAATACATGGCCGGCCGAAGCGGTCCGACCGATCCGGCCGGGCTTGCCGATTTAGACGGAATTGCGATGCGCGTGCTGCGAACAGGTCGAATCCGGCATTTGACCATGCGCAACGGAGCCGGACAGGAGATGGAGGCCGCGCTCAACGAGACCGTCGTCGTGAACGAGCCGAGCGCGATCCGCGAGGCCGCCAAGCTCGGGCTCGGCATCGCCCTTCTGGCGGTGGCGGAGGTTTTGTCGGACTTGGAGGAGGGTCGCCTGATCCGGCTACTCCCGGACTGGTACGCGGACGACGGCGGGATTTCGGTGTACTACGCCTCGCGGAGTTTTCTCCCGGCCAAGACACGCGCCTTCATCGATTGGATTGATGCAGCTTTCAAGAAAAACCAGCTCCCTGAGCGATTCAACGGTCAGCCGCACCGGCCCTCGTCCGACCGCGTCCAGAGCTGATCTCGGGTCATGGATGAGGCTCGCGCGCCATGTCCAGCGACCTGTCTGGAAGTTATACACCCGCCCTTCGAAACACGGCTCGAATGACCTCTACAACATGTTGGACGACTGTGTCGTGGTTCTGCCGGGCGTGCCAGGCAAGGTGCAACGGAAACCCATCGACCGGAACCGGCGGTTGGTGAAGCATCAGGTCGAATTCGGCCTGCGTCGCCACGCTTTGCCGCGGAAGCATTGCGATCAGATCGGTCTCTGCCAGAACCCTCGGCACAAGCTGGAACGACGAAACGGTCAGACCGACGCGGCGCCGTCGTCCGGATGCCGCCAATTGCGCATCAAGCGGGGTGCGAAGATCACCCCGACCGGACACGACGACATGCGGCCAGGCCAGCCAGGTATCGAGGGTGAAGGCATCAGCGGCCGGATGACCCCGCCGCATGGCAACTACGTAATCGACGTCGAGCAGCTTCTGGATCTCGACATTCTCGATCTCGCGATCCAGCACGGCGATGGCGATGTCCGTCGCCCCATCCAGGATGTCCCGGGTTACGGCCTCCTGCCCCTGCCACGGCTTGAACACGATGGTGATGCCCGGTGCGGTCCGCGCGATCTCCTCAATCAGCGGGCAGGCCAGCATCGCGGCGGGATCGTCCGCCGTCGTGATGCGCACCACCCGTTCGATCCGGTCCAACGGCACGTCCCCGCGATCGAGAAGCGAGTCCACCTCCGACAGGATGGACCGCAACGGCGCGCGCAGCGACTGTGCCAAGCTCGTGCGTGTCATGCCGCCGCGTCCGCGTTCAAGCAAGGGATCCCCGAACAGGTCCCGACATCTCTGCAGGGCACTCGAGACGGCAGGCTGCGACATGTTCAGCCGATGCGCGGCACGGCTGACATGCGCCTCGTCAAGCAGCGCGTCGAGGACAACAAGGAGGTTCAGGTCAATGCCACGTAAATTCATAAAACGAATATTACGGTATATTTTATATCCATTGGAAGAATTTTTGCCGCAGACCCATCTTCGGAGCATTCCCAAGCCAAAGGAGGCACCCATGACCCAGACTCTCATCCTGCTCTTTCACCCCAACCTCGCAAAATCGAAGGCAAATGCCGCCTTGCAAGCCGCTGCCCGCACCGTCCCCGGTGCGGAGGTCGTGGACATGCAGGCCCGTTATCCGAGCGGCCTTATAGACACGCATGCAGACGGCGAAGCCGAGGCGCGCGCGCTTCTGGAAGCCGACCGGATCGTTCTACAGTTCCCAATCCAGTGGTATTCGACGCCCCCTCTTCTGAAAACCTGGCAGGATGCCGTGCTGACGCGGATGTACTACATCCATGCCGTGACAGAGGGTGAAAGGCTGGCCGGCACGCCGCTGATGATCGCCGCGACGGCGGGCAATACGCCTGCTGCCTACGGTCGCAACGGCGCCAACCACTTTACGATGAATGAACTCATGGCGCCGCTGAAGGCGACTGCGCTGCGCTGCGGCCTGCCGTGGCATTCGCCCCATCTGGTTTTCCGGGCCGACAAGCTGAAGCCTGCGGAACTGGCAGCCGCCCAGGAAAGCTATGTCCGCGCCCTGAATGACTTCATCGCGACAACGACCATCCTCGATCAGACGGCGGCCTGACCCATGACAAAAACGACCCACGACACCCTCGCCGAGCTTCGTCTCGGCACGCCTGCCCCGTTCATTGCCGCAGCATTCAGCCTGCCCCCGCTTATCGCCCTTCAGTTCCTTCTGGCCGGTCAGGCGCTCTTTACCGGGCTACCCTGGAACCTGCACGGCGCGCTTGGCGGCGTCATTGCGATCCCGGTCTTCACGCTCCTCGGCTGCTCCCTCATCATGCGGCGTCTAAGGGGGTTCGGATGGTGGGCCGGTGTGATCGGTCTCCTCTATGCGCTCCAACTCGCGCTGGCATCGTTCGGCCCTGGCGCCCTTGCCCTTCACCCCTTCAACGCGGCGCTCCTGCTGACGGCCTCGCTTATCTTCCTGTTCAAGGTCGAGCGGAGGCGTTCCGCATGAGCCGATAGAAACTGACCCATGCATCTGATTTGACCAAAGACCCTGCGCGAAGCCGACCCCGGAAGTCCAAATGGCCCATCCGAAACCACCCATCGGAGAGAATCCGCGTGCTTTCGATCTTTGCGCGTTTTTGCTTGCAGGTGCACCACAAGCTGGCCTAGGTCGCCTCCGGAAAGGCAGGGGAAGTGATCCCCCTACCAAGAATAAATCCAAGCAGGTTGAGGCAGCAGTATGAGGGTTCTATTGGTCGAAGACGAACCTCGGCTTGCTGAATCGCTGCGCTCGGTCCTCGAACGCGAACGGTTCATCGTGGATCACGCGGAGGGGGTGGAGGCCGCCCGGGAAGCCAGCATGCTCGGATCGTTCGATCTGGTCCTGCTCGACAGGTCTTTGCCGGATGGCGAAGGCCTTTCACTGCTTCCTTCCCTTCGATTTGACAACCCCGGGATCCACGTCATCGTCCTAAGTGCCCGCAACGGGGTAAATGACCGTGTTGCGGGTCTTGACGGCGGGGCGGACGACTACCTCACCAAACCCTTTTCCATCGACGAGATGCTCGCCCGGATCCGAGCGGTCCGCCGCCGTCCTGTGGAATTGGCCGGCGCTACAATCCGTGCCGGATCGCTCGTTTTCGACCTCGCCCACGAGGGAGTGGAGGTGGACGGCGCGCGTATCGACCTTCCGCGGCGTGAGTTGCGGGTCCTTGCGGCATTGATCAAGCGTCGCGGGCGGACCGTGCAACGCGAAGCACTGGAGAGCGCGGTTTTCGGATTTGACGACGAAATCCAGTCCAACACGCTCGACTCTCACATCTCCCGTTTGCGTCGAAAATTGACCGCCGCCGGTGCGCGGATCGAGATCCACGCCATCCGCGGAGTCGGCTACCTGTTGCGCGAAGTCACATGACACGGTCGCCGTCGCTTAAGCGACCACTGATCGTCTATCCGCTGATCTTCCACTTCCTCACGCTACTTGCCGCCTTCTCCATCCTCATCGCGGTTGCGATCCGCATCGACAGCGGCGGGCCCTACACGGATGAACGGATCATCCCGATCATCGCGGACGCGGTGGCGCGCGACGCCGCGGGCGGTCTCTCCATCGTGATGACGCCGGAACTAGCCGACCTGCGCACGGAGGCGACCGACCTCTGGTTCGTGGCCGAGGACGACGGGGGGGCGAGCGTGGTCTTCGGCACGGTTCCCGAAAACTACGCTTCCCTGCTGGGCCGCCTCAGCGACCTCTCCTATGCACAACTACGCGACCGTGTCGCGCCCTACGATCTGGCAGCGGTGATCCGGAGGGAGAATACGGACATAGGCACCCTGACCATCCTAGGACATGGCGCGCTGTCGGAACTCGGATTTATGGTGGTGTTTGCGACCAACACCATCATCCTGCCGATCTTCGTCTTGCTGACGCTGACCTCGCTGGTCGTCACACCCTGGATCGTCCGGCGGTCGCTCGCAGGCGTGTCACGCATTGCGCGGGAGGCGGAGGAAATCGACGCGAACAGCCGAGGGCGCCGTCTGAGCGAAGCCTATGTCCCACAAGAGATCGCGCCGCTTGTGCGGGCGGTGAACGACGCCCTGCGCCGCCTCGACGACGGATACGAACGCCAGCAGCGGTTCATCGCGTCGGCCTCACATGAGTTGCGTACGCCCATCGCGGTACTAGCAAGCAAGGTTGATGCTGCTGACAATAGGGCCGTCCGTGCCTTGTCGTTAGATGTGCAAAGGCTCGCCACCATGACCGAACAACTTCTCGACCTGCACCGCCTCGAGAACAACCGCCATGATGCCCAATTCGACCTTGCGGAGGTTGGCCGACGGGTTGTCGGAGATATGGCACCGCTCCTCATCGCAAACGGAGGGTCTATCTCGCTTGAAGCCGAGGGCAGCGAAATCTGCATAGGCGACGCGGCTGCGTTGGAGCGCGTGCTCATGAACCTTGTTCAGAACGCAATGGATCATGGTGGGACCAATATTGTTGTCCGCGTCCTTGGAGCGGCCTTCGAGGTAGCTGATGACGGTCCGGGAATACCGCCCGCGGAACGCGAGCGCGTATTCGAACCCTTTCACCGCCTTCGGCCACGCGCCACCGGAAGCGGCCTTGGCCTTAACCTTGTGCGAGAGGTGATTGACCAACATGGCGGGCGCGTGAAGATCCTCGATGCGCCCGGAGGTGGCACCGTATTCCGCGTTGAATTGTGCGCCGCTTGAGACGCGGACGGGTAGATCCGTTCAAGCGTGACGGACCGCTTTCGAACGTCGCGGGAAGGCCCCTTTTGGCGGAGAGCGGAAGGTCCGCATAGTGGGACGAAGTGAGTTTTCGCTGCCGTTGCACTGATGGCTGCTTTAGGAATATAGCAAGCAGCCATCGTTCTTGATACGTCTGGCCAAGCTTGAGACGCAGCAACCCGACTTAACCTCTGATGAGCCTCTCGAAGCAGCGGTCTCCATACCGATCAGCATCAAACCGCCCGCGCAGCATTCCAGCCAATATCATCAAGCGACCAATCGAGACCGTGATCCGGAAGCCCATGAGCAACCGCCAGGAAATCCTTTGGGTAAGGCGGGCAAATGGCACTCGGTCTTTGCAGGCAGAGATCGTACCAAGCGCACAATCTTTCGAGTCTTTCAGGCAAGGGAACACCGTAGACGTCCGCTGCAAATTGCACGGTCGCCATCGCGATACAGTCTGCGATGGTGATTTCACGGCCTGTCAGGAACGGGCCCTGAGCCTCTGTCAGGATAAGATCGAGGCGTTCCAGCTGCTTCAGGTAGGCCTCCGCTGCGAAACGCGCAGGGGCCGGATGCTGCTCCTCCATGCCGGCGAAGACCGGACTGCCCTTATGGGCCCATACCCCAAGCTGAAGTGCGGCCTCATCTGCGATGCTCATGGCTTCCCGTGTTCGGGCCTGCGCGGCGGGTGACCGCCCGATCATGTTCGGATGCGGATACCGATCCTCCAGATATTCGAGGATTGCGATCGAGGATCGAATCTTGAGGCCATCTTCAGTTTCCAGCACCGGGACTGTGCCGAGGGAGCTCGCTGCCTTCAGTTCGCCAAGGCTTTCGGGATCCATCGCATCAAAGGCAATTCGGTCGATATCAGTGATCCCCTTTTCGGAAAGGTAGATCCCAATGCGACGTGGAAAGAGCGCCCAGTTCAGTTCGTAGAGCTTCATTGTGTTTCCTTTCAAGAGCCTGATCTCAGCACGCGGGCCACACAAGCGATCTATGAATTTGCGCACCGGCAAGTGCGCCATCAGCCACGGCAAGCGACACCGAGTGGGGGACGCGTGCGACATCACCACATGCGAATGCGCCGCGGATGGATGTCTCTTTTTCATCGGAGGTCCGCAGCTGCGACCCCAAGGGCGTTTCTACCAGGGCACAGCCCAAGGTTTCGGCGACCGCGCTGGCCGGCGAACAGAAGGGCGCCGTGAACAATCCGGCAAAGTCCATGCGGCGACCATCGGTCAAGATCACTTCAGCCTCGCCTTCGATCCGATCGATGGGTGTTTCCTCGAGAGTGACGCCCCTGCAATCCAGATCGGCACGGGGTTCGTCGTCGAGTGACATGACGGCGTTGGTCAGGAATGTGACCTTGCCCCACTCGGTCAGCAACTGCGCCTGATGCACAGACATGGGCCCGGTTGCAATCACGCCGATATTGCCCTGATTTAGCTCATAGCCATGACAATATGGGCAGTGAAACACTGAGCGCCCCCACCGCTCAGCTAGTCCTTTCACCGCAGGCAGCCCATCCGCGACGCCGGTGGCAAACAGCAGACGACGCGCTTCGAAGCTTTTGCCTGTACTGAGGGTCACTTGGAACGCATCGTTCTTTCGCGTAGCGCTGGTGGCTTCGCCTTCTTTCCAGGTCAGGGTCGGATAAGCCTCGAGCTGGGTTCTGGCGGTGCGGGCCAGTTCGGCCGGATCGACGCCGTCCTGTCCCAGAAAGCCGTAAGAGTGGCTCGCTGTCCGGTTACGTCGCATCCCGGTGTCGATGATCGTCACTGACCTGCGCGCACGCAGAAGCTGCAGGGTGGCAGCCATTCCGGCATAGCCACCCCCGACTACAATTACATCCTGCATTTTCATTCTTTCTGATTAAGAGTTTCCGTGTGGCGGCGCGTGAAATCTCCCGCCAGGTCGGCAAGGGTGACATGGGCGAAACGGTCCAACAGCAACGCTTCGGCATCAGCAAACGCGTCTTCCAGCGCGGCGTTCACCGACTGCTCCACCAGACAGGAAGGGTTCTCTGTCCGATTTCCGATCGCGAAAATGGCGGGTTCGCCAAGTGCTCTGTGCAACTGCTGCAGGCTCACAACCGTAAGGTCAGCGGTGATGCGCCATCCCCCGGCCTGGCCACGATCGGACGAAACGATCCCTGCCTCACGCAAGAATCCCAAGGTGCGTCGGACTACAACGGGATTGGTGCCCACGCACTTCGCGATAGCATCTGAAGTCATGGGCCCCTCATGCTCTGCCATGTGGAGAAGCGCGTGCAGGACGGAGGAAAGGCGGCTGTCTTTTTTCATGTAATAATTCATGTTACGATTCGCGAAGAATGTCAATACAGGGGTCCACTAGACGTTCATGTCTAGCATAACATCCGTTAGAATGAGCCCCTTCCGGACCTTCTCCGCACCGCAGAATGTTCCAAAACTCAACCCTTTGAATCGCCCGCGGGAAGGACCGTTTGGGATACTTGGTTTGTGTTACGGGCTTTTTGTCCAACGCATTGTCATAAGATATCCCGGTTACGCATCACCTGACTTGAGCGCATAATGCCCGCGATCTGACAGACACCGGGGGTTCGAGCAAATGCCTCGCGCTGCGCATCATTGCGCCTGAATGGAAGGCAGAAGCTCGGTCTCGCACCAGGTCCGGAACGTCGTCGGCGTCGCGGAGCGATCCTTGGGGCACGCCGCGTTGTCCATCCCCTCGTTCTTGGCGGTCATCATCTCGACATAGCCTTGCGCCATGCCTTCCGTCGCACCCATGCCGCGCATCATGCCGCCGAAATCTTCCACTGACATCTCGTGGAATGCGATCTCGCGGCCGAGCACGTCTGACAGGATCGTCGCCATTTCTTCGAAGCTCAGGTCCTCTGGTCCGCAAAGCGCAAGCTCCGCGACGCTGTCCCAGTCTTGTCCGATCAGCAACCGAGAGGCGATCGTGGCGACGTCGGCCTTCGCGACATGCGGAAGTTTCAGATTGCCCGGCGTTGGCTGATAAAATGCGCCCTGGTCGCGGATCGGACCGATTTGACGCGTGATATTGTCCATGAGTGAGGCGCAGGCAAGCGACCGATAGGCTACGCCGGTTCCCGCGATCATATCGTCCATGGCAACGCTTGCGGCGGCGAGGCCTGCGGGCTTAGGCCATCCTCGCCCGAGGGCCGAGACGCCAACGACATGGCTCACCGACGAACCGGGCAGTGCGGTGCAAAACGCGCGTGAGAAGTCGACATAGGCGTCTTCGGGAGTCTTCGCACGGAGTGATCCCGGCGGCAGCCAGAACACCACCGAGACTCCATCGAGCGCCCGTGCAATCGCGCCACCGTCAGCGTGGGAGCCTTCGACGATATCGACCCGGCCTCGCGTGTCCGCATCGAGCTTTGACGCATCGCGCAAGATAACGCGGACCTTTTCCCCTGCTTCCAGAGCGTTCGACAGAACGCGGGCACCGATATCGCCAGTGGGGGTAGTGATCAGGATCATGGTATTTCCTTTTTCATTTGACCCTCGACCATCTACGCAAACCGCGCGGACTTTCTATGCTTGCAAGTCCGCATTTTTGTCGCCATCGTCCGGATCTTCATGGATACATTGTCCGGAATCGTCGCTCTGCTTCAGCCTCACGATTGCGTCGCGGCCGGATTCGATGCTGCGGGCGATTGGTCCATTCAGTTCGAGCGCCATGCCGGGCTGAAGTGCAACTCTGTCATCAAGGGTGGATGCTGGATCACCGTGGACGGCGGTAAGCCGGTATGGCTGGATGCCGGGGATTGCGCGATCCTGCCGCATGGATTGCCGTTCATTTTGTCAGCGCGTTCCGTCAGTCATGGAACTGATGCCCATGAAATTTATGCGCCCGTCGCGCATGGCGGCACGGCCAGCTATCGCGGCGGTGGAGAGTTTTTCATGGCCGGAAGCCGTTTCCTGCTCTCGGGGCCTGCCGCCGAGATGCTTCTTCCGTCCCTGCCTCCTATTTTGGTCGTCAGGGGGGGCGAAAAGGGAGAGGTGCTGTCGTGGGCAGTCAACCGTATCGCACGCGAGTTGCGCGTGCCGGAACCGGGCAGCGCACTGACCATCGCACATTTGGCCCACCTCATTCTTGTGCAGGCACTTCGCGCGTTTCTCGTACAGGAGTCTAGCGGCGTCACCGGTTGGCTTGCCGCACTTTCTGACCTCAACATTTCGCGTGCGGTTGCAGCCATCCATGCCGAGCCAGCGCGATCCTGGACGGTGGCCGGTCTAGCCACCGAGGCCGGACTGTCTCGAACAACATTCGCAGAACGCTTCCGGCAGATCACCGGGCAAACGCCGCTCGGATACTTGACCCAGTGGCGCATGTTGCTGGCCATGGACCGGCTCTTGGTACCAGACGCCGTCTTGGTGAGGATTGCATCGGATGTTGGCTACAGTTCGGAAAGTGCCTTCGCGGCTGCGTTCAAACGCGAGACGGGTCATTCCCCAAGACGCTACGCACGCGAGGCGCGAAGCCGGACATCTGGCTCGACCATGTCAGAAAACACGCGGAAGCACTGAAACGACCGGACCGAGAACGCGTGCCAATGCGTCCCGGTCAAATTTCTCGGACCAAGTGGGTTGCGGCGCGCGCGTGAACGATCACGCGTCTCCAGCACACGATTTTCCTCGTGTTCGCGGACCTGACCTTCTGCTCGCCGACGTGTTCGGTGCTACACCGCCGCCCAAGCTAGATCGGACAGTCGTTGCAGGTGCATGATCGACGACCGGCGAGCGGTGCCAGTGCCGTCCAATCGGATGATTGCCGCCGTTGCCAACTGTCCGCTAAAGAGCCATCCCTAATCTTTCCAGAACGGCTTTCTAGCTTCATTATATGCAGCATCCCGAGTGAGCCCAACATCCTCGAGGAGATGCGGCTCAAGGCCATTCAAAGCTTTGCGCGTACGCCGGTGCTGGTCCCATTTTGTCACCATGATCGCCATGGCTATCAAGATATGCGCGACTGGCGGGAGGCGCGCCTGATCGTTCAGAAGCGCAAGCTTTGCTGTGTGAAGCGATGGTGCCATGGAGACGTTCCTCTTAATTGTATTGACACAATATTAAAAATCAGCACAATAACACGATACAATAAACCGGTCATGAGGGATACAAAATGATTGTGCCTAGTACAATTTGGCCGATTGACCTGCCACCTTCAGGGAAGTCCAAGTACAAAGCCTTGGCACAAGCCATTCGCGAAGGCATCGCAACAGGGCGTCTTGCACCCGGAATGAAACTGCCGCCCGTGCGCGATCTTGCCTTCCGCGTGAAAGTGACGCCGGGCACTGTTGCGCGGGCCTATTCCCTGTTGACCGAGGAAGGGCGTCTTCGGGCAGAGGTGGGCCGCGGCACTTTCGTGGCGGCGGGACGGGCTGTGAAAATAGAGCCCGTAACCCCTTTGGTAAATTTGCCCCTCGATGCGGTCGCAGACTTTCGAAGTAGCCGCGTTCCTGATGTAGGGCAGGGTCAAACAATAGATGCTGTCCTGATCAAGCTGGCCGAAACCCACCGGCGTCGTCACATCAACTACCCGACCACGGAAACGGATCTGGAAGCACGTATTGCCGTCGCATCCTGGATTGACCAGGACCGATTGGGCGGGGTTGAACCTGAGAATGTCGTTCTGGGAAACGGCGCACAAAACTGTTGCCTCTTGGCGCTGCAGGCCGAACTGAGCGGTCAAAATCCGATCATCATGACGGAAGAGCTAGGTTACCCCGGCACGCGTCATGCCGCTCGCTTGCTGCGCGCTCAGACGGTCGGCTTGCCGATGGATGAGGAGGGCATCATACCAGAATTTTTCAGACATGCCTGCCGCGATCATGGTGGTCGAATTCTGCTGACTGCAGCTGAAGTGCATAGCCCGACAACAATCCGGACAAGCCTCGCGCGCAGACAGGAAATAGCTCAGGTCGCACGTGAATTGGACATTACAATCATAGAAGATGATTGCCATACGACGGCTCCGAGCGAAATCCCCAGCTATCGTTCGATCCTGCCCGACCAGAGCTACCTTGTTTCGTCCCTGACCAAGTCAGTCAGTGGGGCATTACGGTTTGGATACGCCATAGCCCCGGTCGGGCGTGATAAAGAACTGAGACAAGTCGCGCAAAGCTCGTTTTACGGGGTGGCACAGCCAATTCTGGATCTGTGCCACGAACTGATTGTGAGCGGGGCAGCGTTCAAAATTCGTGATCGTGTCATAGCAGAGACCGCAAGGCGGGCACGGATGGCAGTCAATGCTCTTGGCGCTTGGGATTTGCGATGGCGGGAAGATGCACCCTTCGTATACCTGAACATGCCACAGGGATGGCGAGCATCAGGTTTTGCTATGGCCTGCGAGAAGCGGGACATTTTGATCAAGCCCGCAGATGAATTTGCTTTGCCAAACTGCAGGTCCCCGAATGCAGTGCGACTCGCGGTAAATACATGCGCATCTGACGCCTTGTTTCTCAAAGCCATGTCGGACATGAACGAATTGCTGGCCAATCCAAAGTCGCTGGTAGATGGGTAAAGGGTCTTCCAAATCCTGCGACGTGGCACAAAATGGCCAGTTTAGGTGATCACTAAAAGACCCACGATGGGCTCACATATTTTCCTCACCACCACGTAGAACTGGACTGCCCTATTCAAATAGGGCCTTTGCCCAGTCCGGCGCAAAGTGTCGAGATTTCGGAACGGGTTGTTAACCAGATTGTTTCATCGTTTCGGCATATCTTTGCAATTTCGTCGATGGCCCAGGCCGCGGCGGGGCGGCCATAGCAGTGGCCGTGGGCAAGTATGTCAAGGATGATGGTTTCTGCAGGTTGCGCCCGAATCCCGGCGAGGGCCTCGTTGAAGAGATCGACAAATTGTCTGGGCGTCCGGCCAAAACGCATTGCGTGCGGCAGGTCGTTGAACTCGACAGACATGGGGATGGCGAGGATACTGCCATGTCTAAATTGCTGGATGTAAGGATGGTCGCCGTCCAGCACATCCCCGTGCCAAGCATAGCCCTGCGCCGACAACATTTCTTGTATATCGATCGACGACGTCACCCTAGGGCTGATCCAGCCGACAGGACGTCGGCCAGTCGCCGCTTCGATCAGTTTGGTCGTTCGGGTGATGGAATGCAGCGCGTCTTGCGTGGACAGGGTTGGGAAGATCATATTCTGAGCCAGCCCGTGCCCGACAATATCGTGTCCTCGCTCGGCGTAGGTGCGCAGTTGGTCTGGAAAGGCTTCCGCCACCAAACCCGAGGTCATCAGCGTCGCTGATATGCCGTGGCGTTCAAGGATCGAAACCAGTCGTGGGATGCCGTGAGTGGCGTTGTAGCGCCCGTAGCTGTCGGCATTGGGATCGAACAGACCATCTGCCAGCAAGTTGCCCATCGGACCGACGCCGGACGTGGCGCCGGGCGACCACATCTCATAGGCAAGGTTGAAGACAACTGCGATCCGGCGTCCCCCCGGCCAGCATAGACCCTGCTTTCCAAGGCCATTTTCGCATTCAGTTTCTGACATGGTCGTCCCCATTCTTCCGGTCATGCCGGTACCGAGTGCTGCATTTTCAACAGCATAGGGTCATGCAGGACCTGCGAAAACTTCATTTCTTTCACGCCTTACTGCATGATATGCATTTGATAACATGCAAGATATGCAGGTTAATGTGTAAATTATGCACTGTTTGCATTGGGCATCACCTGCGTAGTCTTTTCACAGACGTTTCGGATGCCGCATGATTTCGGCCCGGAATTCATCTAAGGGAGGATACCTGATGACCATGACTTTGACGCGCAGACTTTTTGGTGCAGTGCTGACAACAGCGGCCCTGACGGGAGCCGCGCACGCTGCGGAATATGAGCTGAAGCTTGCATGGCTCACGGCGGACAGCCCCACCGACCCCTATGCGATAACTGCGCATGCCTTCAAGAAAGAGCTTGAAGCCGCGATGCCCGGCCGGGTCGAGGTGCAGCTCTTTCCCAACCGCCAATTGGGCGACGACAAGGAGATCCTTGAAGGTCTGCAATTTGGCACCATCGACATGGGGGTGATCACCAATGCCGTGGTCGCCAATCTTGAGCCGACCTACCAGCTTGTCGATCTGCCGTTCCTGTTTGGCAGTACCGAGCAGGCGCATATGGTTCTTGATGGCGAAGTTGGCGCACAGCTTGCCGCCAACCTGCGCGACGACGGTGTCGTCTCTCTCGGTGCCGCGGAAGGCGGTTTTCGCAATATGATCAACAACACTCGGCCCGTGCGCACGCCCGAGGATGTCGAAGGCGTCAAATACCGCACCATGCAGAACCCGGTGTTCATCGAGATGTTTTCGTCACTTGGTGGTAGCCCCGTTCCGATGGCCTGGGGTGAAGTGTTCACCGCCATGCAACAGGGTACGGTCGATGGTCTGGAGATTCCCACTTCTGTAGTCAATTCCAACAATTACGCTGACGTCACCAAGTTTCTCAGCTTTACGCGGCACACCTATTCCGCGATCCATCTGCTGATGTCCGAACGCAGCCTCGCGCGTCTGCCAGAGGATGTGCAGCAGGCGGTGATGGATGCGGGCCGCGCCGCGATTGTAGCACAGCGTAAGGCGGTGGCGGCAGCTGAGGCTGACACGGTCGCCGCCCTTCAGGAGAAGGGCATGGAAGTCAACGATATTGATGATGTCGCGGCGTTCCGGGCCAAGGTTGGGCCGGTATACGAACGCTTCGAGCCAACCATCGGCACCGAACTTCTTGAGAACGCGCTTCAAGCCGTGTCCTCGAACTGACGCAATTGGACTGGTCCGGTGAGGAAAATTGCATCTTGTATCGATACCACCAGCCGCGTGATCTCGCGGCTGGTGGCCAATTTATGTGTTGGACTGATCTTCGTGATACTTGGCCTTTTGCTGACACAGGTCCTGATGCGATATTTCCATGGCTCACCACCCAGCTGGACCGAGGAACTGGCGATTATTCTCTTTGCCTGGCTGGTGCTCCTCTATGCGACCGTGGGTCTTCGCGAGGGGTTTCATGTCGCCATTGAAACCATCCCTTCGCGGTTCGTGCGGCTGCAAGGATGGGCCAATCGCTGGGTCGCCGCCTTGGCTGTTTTCTTTGGTTGGATCACCCTGACCGCAGGCAGCGACTATGTCTTGCGCACGGCGGCGCAAAAGAGTGCAGCGCTGCAAATTCCCATAGAGGCGCTTTATCTTTGTGTGCCGGTATGCGGCGCGCTTTTCATCCTGCACGGGGTCGCCCGGCTCTTTGTGCAACCGGACCCCGCCGAGGCAATCGCATGAGCAACACCGTACTCGTACTGACGCTCGGCCTTCCCTTGATGTTATTGCTGCGCGTGCCTTTGGCCTTTGCGGTCGGGCTTGCCACGATTGGCGCGCTTTGGACTGCCGACATCGACATGATGATCTTTGCGCAACGCATGGTGTCGGGCACGCAATCCTTCAGCCTACTGGCCATTCCGTTCTTCATCCTGGCGGGGGACCTGATGACAGCGGGTGGCATTTCGCGCCGTCTTGTCGGGTTCGCGGACGTGCTGGTTCGCCATCGCACTGGGGGCCTCGGGATGGTTGCGGTTCTGGCGGCTGCTTTCTTTGCCGCGCTCTCGGGCTCCGCCCCCGCCACCACAGCGGCCATCGGTGCCATCATGATCCCCGAAATGGAAAAGCGCGGATACTCGCGTGCTTTCGCGACGGCCCTCGCGGTCGCCGGTGGCATCATCGGACCCATGCTGCCCCCGTCGATCCCGATGGTGGTCTGGGGCGTCATGTCCGAAACGTCGATCAGCGATCTGTTCCTGGCTGGCATCGCTCCAGGGATACTGCTGGCCCTCGGCCTCATGGTGCTGTGCTGGAACCACGCGCGCAAGCACGAGATCGCAGCCCAACCCAAGGCCACCCGCGCCGAAGTCTGGGCCGCCTTCAATGCGGCAAAGTGGGCTTTGTGCGGGCCGATCATCGTTTTGGGCGGAATCTATGGCGGCATCGTCACACCGACCGAAGCGGCCATCGTCGCCGCCGCATTCGCGATCATTCTGGGCTTCGGTGTTTACCGGGAACTGACTTTGCAGACCA
The DNA here is from genome assembly GCF_053628575.1 of Roseovarius sp. MBR-51. Lineage (NCBI taxonomy): Bacteria > Pseudomonadati > Pseudomonadota > Alphaproteobacteria > Rhodobacterales > Roseobacteraceae > Roseovarius > Roseovarius sp. MBR-51. Next base: position 240,321 of record NZ_JBRJGQ010000004.1, on the reverse strand, counting down.
TCGTCCCTGTCACCCGCGGATCACTCAAGACCATGACCATCGTCATGTTCATTATTGCTCTGGCGAACGGATTTGGCTGGGTCATGGCATTTGAACAACTGCCCGGGAAAGTCACGCACACGCTGGACGTATTTGCCGACACTCCCATGCTGTACCTGTTAATGGTCAATTTTCTGTTGTTGGTGATCGGCTGCGTCATGGACAATCTCGCCGCGATGATCATTCTGGCGTCGTTTCTTGTACCCATCGGAGAGCAGCTTGGGATGGATCCTGTCCAGTTCGGGGCGATGGTCGCGATCAATTTCACCATCGGGATGGCCACGCCACCTTTTGGCTACACGATTTTTGTGGGGGCGGCGATAAGTGGGCTTAGGATCGGCCAGATCGCCCGACCCTTGATGCCCATGCTGGGGGTGATGATCGGGGTCTTGCTTCTGGTGGCTTTCGTGCCGCCGGTGACCCTGAAAATCGTCGAGTTACTGCGGTGACGCCATGGTGAATTTGCGCAATTTTGACCTGAACCTGCTGGTTATCTTTCGGGCAATCATGAATCGTGGTTCGATTGCGGGTGCGGCGGAAGAGATCGGTCTGTCGCCTTCCGCCGTCAGCCACGCGCTGGCACGGCTGCGCGTGATGTTGAACGACGAGCTTTTCTTTCGGACAGCAGAGGGTGTAAGGCCCACCGAGCGCGCCCGAGAGCTCTATGCCGATATCGAGCGCGGTCTCGGCTTTATCTCGACAGCTATTTCCTTGCAGCACCAGTTTCTTCCCGCCAAGGCCGAGCGGGTTTTTACCATGCAGGTGGCTGACTATGTCTCAGCTTTTCTGCTGCCGCGGCTTGCTGAACGGCTGCAGATCGAAGCGCCGGGCGTGTCCATCGACATCCTGCCCTTTACCATTTCGCCGGAGAGCGTCTGGGACCGCGTCGACATGCAGGTGCGTCTGACACCGGGGCGTCTGCAACCGGAAATGGTCCGGTCCCAGCGGCTGCTAGCTGACGAGATTGTCGTCCTGATGCGGCGCGACCATCCGCGCGCGCACGAGCCGATGACCGCCGAATTATACGCTGAATTGGCCCACGTGAAATTGTCGCAATCGGCTACGGGCACGACCGTCATCGACGACGCGCTGGCGGCACGCGGATTGACGCGGCACATGGCAATGACGGTCGCAAGCTGGTTTGAAATACCCGATATCGTGGCCAATTCAGACCTCATCGCCATCGCCCCACAACGCCTGTTCTCGCTGGACCCTCGATTGAACAACCTGCGGTCTGCCCCCCTGCCGTTGCAGGAAGTGGTATTTTCCTTCGATCTTTGCTGGGATCTCAGAACAGAGCGCGAGCCGGGCCAGAAGTGGTTGCGCAAGGTCGTCTCAGATGTGTTCAGCGAAATGCGCGTCTGAGCGTCGTTCTATGCTGTACGATCCGTCAACATGATTGTGATGTAACGTCGCGCCTAGAAACGAGAAATCTTTAAGGCAGCTATCGCAGTACGTGCAAAGCGGCCGCTCTTACTCGGAGGCTCTACAGCAACAAGGCCGGCACTGTGAGGGGTCATCCACCGCGTGGTACAGCTGCGCGAGATTGTCGGCGCCATTGAGGTGATGAGCGAGGCAGCGGCGGAACGCTACGAGATCGAGACGGGCCACGCTTTCATCCCGGCAACAGGGTCGCGCTGAACCTCGGACAGAAGGCGGAAGCGAAAGGCCTGACGGTCATGCGGGTTGCGGACCCGGCGAAGAAGACTGCGGAGTCATGAACTGAGAAGGGTCGCCTGTGGGCGGCCCTTTTTGCATTTCTCATCGGCGTGATCGTATCCCTAGAACCTTATGCCTAGCAATTTTTTGTTTTGATAGGTATATGTGTGCTAAGCAAAACTTGGAAATGATTGGCATGAGACCTCTCAGCAGTATCGCGATGAGCGCCTACACCGATTTGGTGCGCCTTCTGAAGGACGACGCCTTGTCGGGCGTCGACGGCAAACCAACACTCAAGAAGCGTGGCGATAAGGCCTATTGGTACGCCGCGCGACGCGTCGGAACCGAGATGCGGTTCATCTATATCGGCGAGGACAGCGAAGATACGCGTGCACGCATCGACAGGATCGAAGAGCTGCGTGCCACTGGGAAGGACCGACAGGCAGAGCGGTCGCGGCTTGTTCGGCTCTTGCGTGCCGAAGGCATGACGCCCACCGACCGGGCCACCGGTTCTATCCTGTCGGCCATGGCGGCAACCGGAACCTTCCGACTGGGCGGTACCATCGTCGGAACGAACGCATTCCGGCTCTACGAGGGCGAACTTGGCATCCGTCTGCCCCTAGGTGGCATGGCCAATACCGGCGACATAGACATCGCGCAGTTCGAGAAGCTCAGCGTGGCGCTGCAGGATCAGGTCGACCCGGGTCTGGCCGAGACCTTCGCGGCGCTTAAATTTGACCCTTTGCCGGCCCTTGACCAAGGTCGGACGTGGCGATGGGCCCAGGGTGGAAGCGGCCAGTTGGTCGAGTTTCTTACACCGGCGTTTGGGGATGAGACCATCCGCGATTTGCCTGCCTTGGGCGTGAACGCTCAGGCGTTGAACTACCTCAACTTCCTGATTGCCGAGCCGATCCATGCGGCGGCGATCTATCGATCCGGCATACTCGTGCAGGTTCCTCGTCCAGAGCGCTATTCGATCCACAAACTGATCGTTGCTGATCGGCGGCGTGACGGGGCAGGCAGCCTCAAGTCCGCGAAGGACCGGGAACAGGCGGCCTTTCTGATCGAGGCGATGGCCGAGGACCGCCCTGATGATCTGGCCCTTGCCTATGCCGCTGCCCTGGAGGTTGGCCCGCGCTGGCGGGAGCACATCGGGAACTCACTGACCCGGATGCCGGAGACGAAAAGGATCCTCGAGAGCTTGGGCGCGTAATCGCGGCAACGGGGTCGCGCTGAACCTCGGGCAGAAGGCGAAAGCGAAAGGCCTGACGGTCATGCGGGTTGCGGATCCAGCGAAGACGGCGTCACAGGACTGAAGAGATGGGGTCGCGCTTGGCGCGGCCCTTTCGTCATGTCTCATGGTGCGTTCGGTCGGTTACGCAAGATCGACAGGCTGCGACGTCCAGCACAGTCATCCTCTCTACCCGGTCCGCCAGAACGCGGCCCTTCCGAATCGGGTCAGGCGGGAGGCTGTGCGCGGCTCACGGGCATCGAACAGCATCTCATGGCTCAGCAACGGGACTGTTGCATTAACTCTTCTTGTCGGCCAGATATTGGCTTTTGAGGTTGAACATGCCGCGCAAGTCACCGTTCAAACATCATCGCTTTCCCCGTGAGATCATCCTTTGTGCCGTACGTTGGTATCTGCGCTATCCGCTGTCCTATCAGGACGTGGTGGATCGGCTTGCCGAGCGCGATGTCACGGTTGATCGCTCTACGGTGTATCGCTGGGTGCAAAAGTTTGGCCCGGAGATCACCAAACGAACCGAGAAGCATCTGCGCCGAGCGAGCGTCGACTGGCATGTCGATGAAACCTATATCCGCGTCGCTGGAAAGTGGCGCTACCTCTGGCGCGCTATTGATGCCAACGGCCAGATGGTGGATTTCCGCCTCACCACGCGGCGCGATGCGAAGGCGGCCAAAGCCTTTCTCAACAAGGCGATCGAGCGTGTCCGTCTGCATTGCCCGGTCACGATCTGTACCGACAAGGCGCAGGCCTACGCCCGAGTCATCCGTGAGATCAACTACCGCTCTGACCCGCATTTTAAAAGCATCCGCCACATTGATCGAAAATGGCGTAACAATCGGATCGAAAGCGATCATGCGGCGATGAAGCGGCTGCTAGGGTATCGCCAGAGCGTCCGCTCACTCCGAACGGCCAAAGCGACCCTAAGCGGGATAGAGACGATCCGAACCATCAAACGTGGCTGCATCCATTACAAACAACCCGGTGTCTTTGGCGAGATGGCGTTTATTGACCGCCTCTTCGACGCAGCCGCATGACCTCTGGTAATGAAAGGGCCCGCGACTATGCTCACCCGATTAACGCAACAGTCCCCTTTGAAAGGGTAAGGATATCCGGCACAACCCCGTCCCGCTCGAACGCGAACATTGTGCCGGTACGCCCCACCCCGGTCTGCGCCTCATCGAGGATCAGCAGCATCTCGCGCTCCTCACACTTGCGCTTCAACGCGGCTAGGTAGCCCTCTGGCAACTCGATGATCCCGCCCGACGACAGGATCGGCTCGACTATGAAGGCCGCAAGGCTGCCCGTCGACTGCGCGTCGATCAGCGCAAAGGCGTCGTCCAGCTCCGTCTGCCAGTCCAGGCTGCCATCGTGATGGGTGAAGCGCGGCCGATAGGCATCCGGCGCGGGGATCGCGAAAGAGCCGACCGTCACAGGACCGTACCCCTTGCGCGCTGCACTGTAGGTGGCCGAGGCCGCAGCCCCCGTCATGCCGTGCCAACTCTTGGTAAACGCCACGATCTCGTGCTTGCCGGTCACGCATTTCGCCAACCGGATCGCCGCCTCGTTGGCTTCGCCACCCGTCGACAGCGGCATAGTCTTCTCCAGCCCTGGCACCATGCGGCACAGCCGGCTGCATAGCGTTACCACCGCCTGTGAGAGCATGCCGCTGAAAAGGTGATCCAGCCGCCCTGCCTGCTCGCGAATTACCCGGACGACCTCCGGGTGCGAATGCCCCAGCAAGGCACGCATCTGCCCCGAGGTAAAATCGAGGATAGCCTTGCCGTCAGTGTCATAGACGAAACAACCCTCAGCGCGGTCGATGATCCGCCGTTCGAACACCGGGCCGTAGCGCATCACGTGGCTGTCCACATCGGACCAGAAAGCGGAGTGTCGGCTCGAGTCGGGCATTGCACCATGCCTTCGATGGAAAAAGTTGCGACAAGAGCTAACGCCGATTGACCTTCAAGTATAATTCATTCTACAGACCGCTGAATTGAGAAAACCTCATACGCCCGATCTCGACATTGCCTTTTTGCGCAGTTTCGTCACCGTGTCCCGGTCCGGCTCCATGCGCGACGCCGCCTTACGCATCGGACGTACGCAATCAGCGGTCAGCCTGCAGATCAAGCGGTTGGCGGACCTCGTGGGCGTGGAGCTCTTTCACCGCACCGGTTCCGGCGTCGCTCTCACAGTGGCGGCGGAGCGCTTCTTTCCCGGAGCCGAACGCGTCCTCGCCGCCCATGACGAAACGCTAGGATCGATCAGGCAGGACAACCTCCGCGGCTCGATCGTCTTCGGCTGCCCCGAGGATTACCTGACTACCTTCTTCCCCGACCTGCTGCGGCGCTACGGCGCCGCGCATTCCGGTTTCAAGATCGAGATCATCAGCGCCCCCACCGTCGAACTGCAGTCGCTCCTGCAACGCCGCCGCATCGACCTCGCGCTCGTGTCCCTGCCAGACACGGCGGGCCCGTCCGACGTCATCCGCTATGAACCGCTGGTCTGGATCGCGTCGACCGACGCGCCAGCCTTGCTGCAGGAGCCGATATTGCCGCTTGCCCTCGCCGCACCCGACTCCCTCGACCACATCGAGGCGCGCCGCGCGATGGATGCAAGTTCCCGTCCCTATTGCGTGGCCCACGCCAGCAACGGGCTCTCCGGCCTGGTGGCTATCGCGCGCTCCGGCCTCGCGGTCAGCGTGGCGACCCGCGCCGCCGTGCCCTGCGACCTCTCCATCATCAACAACGGATTGCCTCCTCTGCCCAAAATCGGCATCTCGCTCGCTTACGCCTCCACGCGATTGTCCCCTGCGATCCGCTCCTTCGGCAGCTTTGTCGCGCTGAACCTGAAGCAACGAGAATTTTGGTTTCTTTCGCGCAGATAAATCGGTGAAGTCGAAAATCGATACGGCCTTGAGACCTCATTCGACCATCCATGGTGGAAAGAGGTGTGCTCACCCCGCGAACTGAGGCGACGCAGATCTCGGCAGAATTCCCCGTCGAGGTGGACCGAACCCGTCTGGAAAACAGCCCTTGCAGATAGCGGAACGGGCACCTTCGGGCATTAGACGCCGTCGCCCGTTCCACACATTCAGTCTGACATGATCCAGCCCTGATTGGTGCATGACCCGCTACGCTGGGCGACTTCCAACTCTTCAGTTGGCGTCACAAGCGCGGTCAACATGGTGGATCACGCCCAAGATCCTGACGACGTCAGCACTCGCTTCGGTTTGGATCGCGGTCGCAGCGTTGCTCGCGCGCCCGATCGGTCATGATCTGGGCATTGAGCGCGGTCTCGCTGGTCAGGTTCTGCAGTTGGGCCCTCTCTAACCTTTCTGACGAAGAATAGTCGTCCTGCATGCACCCGGCTACCAAGACCGTGACTGCTGCCACGACGAAAAGGCGCGAAGTCGTTCGCAGACCGTGTGACAAAGAGATATCTTGCATTGAGTTTTCCTTTCGGGCTCTTGTTTGCTCGTGGTTGACGGCTGTCCGCATCGCAGCGAACCTCTGTCGCCGCGCAAGATGCAGCAGAAGATTGCAGGAACATGGCGCAGTTCAGAAATTGCCGGCCGTTGCCGAGTTCTCGCTGCGTCAACTGGCGGTCAGGAGGCTGGCGTCGGCCTTCTGGGCGTGCGGTCAGTCCTTGGGATCGCCTGAGCGGGCGCGAGTTGACGGCGTCGGATCAGACATCCTCATCGCGTTGCGCATTTCCGTGCCGTTCGGCGAAGACACCGGGCGACGTTCCTTCATGGCGGACGAAAGCCATCACAAAGGCGCCGGCCGAGCCATAGCCGACCCGATGCGCGATTTCGGCGTTGGTCAGGCCTCCGCGCGAGAGAAGGTCCCGCGCGGTCCCGACTGGAATGCCGACGCATTTACCGACGCGTCGGGAGCCAACGCGCTGCTGATGATCGCAGGCGTGGGCCACGGCCTTGGCGGTATCGCCGGTCTGGACGCAATCGAGACAGAGGCCGAAGTCCCCGACACGCTTGAAGCGACGCGGCGTCTGACGTTCGCCTGGCTGTCGAGAAGCCTCGGCATCGAGGCAGAGACAAGGGACAAGGGTCGAATGGCCTTGAGGGACGCCGCCGCGGATTTGGCAAGTCTGGCCGAAAAATGAGCCTCTCAGGCGGCGTCGATCTCGGGCACCTTCACATCGGCCAGCTTGCGTTGCCGGGCCATGATTTCGGTGTAGGACAAGCCAGGGTTCGCCTCGGCCAACATGCCGACCTTCATCCAGAACTCGGCCTGAGCGTTGATCGAACGGCACATGACGGCGCTCGACTTGCGCAGCTCCTCATGCAGGTCCTCGGCGATCTTGACGATGCCCATCCGGATCTCTCCTTTCCCCAATTATACGAATCATATACGAAACGCATATTCGGTGTGATGATCCGTCAATCGGGCGGCGCCGGCAAGAAGATTCACCAACAAAGAAGGGACATCGGGTGGTCACTTACATCAACGTCCCTGTCGCTCCGCCCGCGCAGAGCGCCCGGCGAACGGAACGCATCAAGCTCTACGGGCCGGACGCCTTCGCGGGCATGCGCCGCGCAGGGGCCCTGACCGCCCAATGCCTGGACGAGATCGCCGCCCTTGTCCGGGACGGAACTCCGCTGTCCGAGATCAACACCTTCGTGCTCGACTTCGCCGCAACGCATGGCGCCCGACCGGCTACCTTGGGCTACAAGGGCTATGAATACCCCTGCTGCACGTCGGTCAATCACGTGGTGTGCCACGGTACCCCCACGGCGCGAAAGCTGCGCGAGGACGATATCGTGAACGTGGATGTGACGCTTGTCCTTGATGGCTGGTATGGTGATGCCAGCCGCATGTACGCCGTGGGCAAACCCAAGAGAGCCGCCGAGCGGCTGATCCGTATCGCGCATGAGGCAATGATGCGGGGCATCCGGGCAGTTCGTCCCGGCGCTCGGTTGGGTGACATCGGTCATGCCATCCAGAGTTACGCGGCGTCGCAGCGGTGTTCCGTCGTCCACGACTTCTGCGGTCACGGCATCGGACGAGTCTTTCACGACTCTCCGAACATCCTGAATGTCGGCAGACGGAACACAGGACCCGAACTTCGGGAAGGGATGATCTTTACCGTGGAACCGATGATCAACCTCGGACGGCCTGACGTGAAGATGCTTGCCGACGACTGGACCGCCGTGACGCGGGACAGGTCATTGTCGGCGCAATTCGAGCATTCGATCGGGGTTACCGCGGAAGGATTCGAGATATTCACGCTCTCGCCCCAGGGCCTGCATGCGCCGGGGGTCGATCTGGCGGTTGCACAAACCTGAGCGATCTGAGCTCTTCGCAGGACTGCGGCGCGCAGTTGCCCATTCCCTACTCAGAAAATTCATGGAGCATCATCCACATGCAACCTTCGCTCGTCATCATCGCCCGACTGTTTGCCGTATCGCTTGGATTCGCAATGACATCGCCCGCGAGCACTCAAACAGGCGGCGATTTGGACACAGGAGAAATCATGCCGATAGAGGAAGAACTGACCGCATCGGGCCCGATTGGCCCCCTCAGGGGAACCTTGACCCTACCGACCGAGCGTGGGCCGCTTCCGGCGGACGTGCCGGTGTTTCTGGTCGTGCCCGGTTCGGGTCCCACTGACCGCGACGGCAATTCACCTCTCGGCATCGCGGCGGCGCCCTACAGACTGCTTGCCGAAGCGTTGGCCGAGCGGGGCTACCCATCGGTGCGCATCGACAAGCGCGGCATGTTCGGATCCGAGGGCGCCATTCTGGACCCGAACGATGTGACGATCGCAAGCTATGGCGACGATCTTCTTGCCTGGACGGCCGCCATCAGGAAGCGGCTGCCCGCGGAGGACTGCACGCGCTGCGTCATTCCTATTGGGCACAGCGAGGGCGGACTGGTCGCCTTGGCAGCAATTGCGCGCATGCCGGATGCTTGTGGGTTGATCTTGATCGCCAGCATTGGCCGACCCTTGAATGAGGTAATAGACGAACAGCTGCGCGCCAACCCCGCGAATACGCCTTTCCTGCAGGAGGCCGAGGCGGCACTCGCGACGCTAAAGCGCGGCGATAGGGTCGATGCGGGCACCATGAGTCCCGCCCTGCGGCCCCTTTTTGGCGCAGAGGTTCAGGGCTTCTTGATCGACGCAATGTCCTACGACCCTATTGAACTGGCTGCTCGTGTCGAGGTTCCCATGCTCATTCTGCAAGGCACGCGCGACCTGCAAGTCAGCGTGGCGGACGCACGTATCTTGGCAGATGCCACACCTGATGCGACCCTCGCATTGCTTCCAGACGTCAATCACGTCCTCAAGACCGTGGCATCCGAAGATCCCTCGGCGAACCTCGCGACTTACGCCAACACGACCATGCCGATTGCTCCTTCGGTCGTGGATGCGGTTGCGGACTTCGTTGACGCGATCAGGCAAGACTAGACCCAAGAGAAGCATCTCGCGACGCGCGGAGCAATCGCGTTCAACGCGTCGATCTGGAAACAGGTAGAAGCATGCTCATGCAAAGGGTTTCCTCTCGATCTCCGAAAACCGCTGATTGCAACGTGATTCAGGCAATTCCGGAGCTCACCGATACAGATCACGCGCTCGATATCGCCGGCGTCCGCGCCGGTCCGCTCTTACGCGTGGTCCACCAGACGATCGCGGTGATGACGACAAGCCCGGCGCTCGGCACGAGGTTGGCGGGGGTTCCGGCGATCTCACCGCGCCTGCTCAGGTCGCCTCCCAGGTCGAGATGGAGCGTCGTGGCCAAGACGATGGCGCTGACGTTGTAGACCGCGTGCAGCACGACGGCGACCTCAAGGCCCCCCGTCCTCCAGGTTATGATGGCCATTGCACCGAAAAGCACGAGATACGAGCCAAGGATGTAAGGGTCCAAGGTACCGTGAAAAAGCGAGAACAAGACCGTCGTGACAAAGATCCCTAGGATTGCGCCGGAAATGGGTCCGCGTGTCCAGCTGCCAACAACGCGGAACATCAAGCCACGAAGCCCGTATTCCTCACCAGCGGCAGCCAGCGGGGTGAGCGTCATACCGATGATGAAGAACGCGACCAAGTCCGCCGTGCTCCATGGGACCCTGGAACCGGGTGTCAGAAGAAATCCGACGGACATGACGATGAGGAGCAAGGGGCCGAATACAATCAACGCACGGCCGACCACCCCGAACCTGAATCGTCCTGCCACCGAATGCAGGGAGCGGGTGGGAATTCCATAGAGCCAGCGCTGAAGCAGCATGCTGTATGGAATGAGTAGAGCCAAAGCAAGGGCCCCCGCAGCGTGCATCAGGGGCGTGAAGCCTGTCCGCCCGAGGATATGGGTGTCGACCGTAGAGGCGACGGCGAGGCACAATTGCGCGAAAACAATAAGACCCGCAAATAGCAGGATGACCGCGACGAATCTTCGGCCGATCTTCCGTTTTTCGCCCGCGTAGACGCGATGGTATTCCAAGTCGGCAGGAACCCGAGGTACGCGTATAATCTCGTCAGGTTCCAGGAACCAACTCTCGCTCTTGCTACGCATTATCTTCCTTTCTTTCAGTCCACCCACGAGGAGCGTTATGCCGCGCCCTACGCAATCGCGGCCCGCTTTGGGCCCTTCGGATGATGTCCTCTGTGCAGTAGAAACCCGTTCGAGCACCCGTTGCATGTCAAGCTCGGCCCCAGCGGAAATCTGCGGGGTTGATACTCGTATCCAGATCCTGACCCCTTCGCCAAAACGCTTGGAAAGCATTCAACGTCGAGTTTTAGCCAATCATTGCAGAAGGGTTCGACCTTCAGATCTCAGAGCCGCTTTACAAAAAAGAGCCTTGCCTCGTTCTCAGGATAACCGTCGATCCGGCCAAATTCGCTGTAGCCCAAGCGCTTGTAGAACTCAGGTGCCTGAAACGAGAAAGTGTCGAGCCAAATGCCGTCCATCCTTCGCAGGCGTGCTTCCTGCTCGACACGCGCCATCAGCTGGCCACCGATCCCCTTGCCGCGGCCCTCCTCGGCCACTGCCAAGAGCTCGACGAACACCCACTTCAGATCAAGCGAAAAACGGGCAGCAAGACCACCGAGGTAACGACCGTCTTCATGCGCCTCGAATAACACCATCTCGGACTTGAATGATTTCCCGGCCGCCTTGGAATGTTGATCGAGTAGCGCCAAGATGCGTCCTCGTGCTTCATCCTCGGAACCATTGGCTGGATGGATTTCGGTCATTGAGGTGTCCTTTCATCGGTAATTGGCGAAAATCAGGAGATAGCTGCACCGGCAACCGGGACCGTGGTGATCCATTCACCCTCTGCCGGACGTATCGGTCAGGTAACCGGAATGTTGCGCAGCCTCTGAAAGCGAGGGCGCTCTTTACTGATTTGCTCAGTCGAATTCCCTGACCTCGAGCCCGGTCCAGTGGGCCGCAAAGGCCCACATGTCGGAGAACTCTGCGATCACCATGTTAGTTGGCTTGCCGGTCCCGTGCCCGGCGCGGGTTTCCACACGCAGAAGATGCGGCCTGTTCCCGATGTCGACGGCCTGCAACGTGGCCGCATATTTGAAAGAATGCGCGGGAACGACCCTGTTATCCGTATCCGACGTCGTGACAAGAATTGCAGGGTAGCGCGCACCCTCGCGGATTGTGTGGAGGGGCGAATACGATAGAAGGGTTTGGAACTCTTCCTCGATTGCAGGGCTGCCAAACTCCTCAACCCAAGTAACGCCGCTTGTAAAGCGTTCGAAACGCAGCATGTCGAGCACCCCCACCCCCGGCAGGGCTGCCGCGAAGAGGTCCGGTCTTTGATTGACGACGGCGCCGATCAGCAGTCCACCGTTGGACTCGCCATGGATCGCAAGCCCATCGGAAGGCGTGATGCCTTGGTTGATCAGATACTCGCTGGCGGCGATGAAGTCGTCGAACGCATTCTGCTTGTTGGCGCGCCGACCGGCATGGTGCCACGCTTGGCCGTACTCGCCACCGCCACGAATATTCGCCACTGCGTAGACGCCGCCCTGCTCGACCCAGGCCATGGCGGCTGGCGAGAAATGTGGCACCATGCTGATCCCGAAACCACCATAGGCATTCAGCATTGTCGGCGCCGGACCGTCAACGTCTTTGCGCCGAACGACAAACAGGGGCACCCGCGTGCCGTCCTGCGAGGCGTAAAAATGCGGCTCGACCGTGATCGTGTCGAGATCGACTGCGATTTCGGGTTCGGCCCAGACCGTCGTGCGGTTTGCATCGACGTCAAGGCGCAGGACGGTCAGCGGCGCATCATAACTGGTGAAGGCGAAGAAGGCCTCGTTCGCACCGGGACGGCCGCGGACGAGGCCGGTGCTGCCGGGCCCCGGTAGCGGGACGGTACCCTCGAACGCTCCATCTAGATTGTAGAGCTCGGCCTGCGACTGGACATCAATCGTGTAGGACAGGAGCATCCGGTCGCCCAGCATCGCGGATCCGCCTTCGCGCAAGACTGCATCGGGCCGTTCCGGGATCACTTCCGAAAACTCGGGCTGCGCCTCCGAGAGGTCCATTGTTACGATCCGACCCCGAGGCGCATCCTTCTGCGTTGCAAAGAAGAGTTTCGTGCCGACGTTGCCTAGCAAGAGCCAACGGTCATCGTAGCTTTCGATGATGGTATCAGGCGCGGGATCGGCGGAAGTCAGGTCCGTCACCGTGACCGCAACGCCCCCCGTCAGCGCGGACGTGTAGACGATCAGGTAACGGCCATCCGGCGTGACATCGACAGTATGCAACAGAGCTTGTTCCGCCGTCGCCACATGGATCAGCCGATCTTTCGACTGGTGCGAACCAAGTCGATGAAAATAGACGGCATGGCCTTCGACGCCGGCGCTGAAGGCTGCCCCTGCCTCGGGTTCGGGAAACCGGGAATAGTAGAACCCCGACCCATCAGGATGCCAGGCGATCGTGGTGAACCGCGCCCATTCCACCGTGTCGTCCAGGATCTCGCCTGTCGATGTCTTCTTCACCCGAATGGTCCGCCAGTCCGACCCGCCGTCCTGCATGGCAAAAGCCACGAACGCGCCATCGGGCGAGGCGGCCCAGTCGGCCAGCGCCACGGTGCCATCCTCTGACCAGGTGTTCGGGTCGATCAGGATACGGTTTGCGCCGTCAGCTCCTTCACGCACGAGAAGCTGCGCCTGGTTGTCGAGCCCACCGTTGCGTGTGAGGAAGTAGAGGCCGCCACGCTCGACGGGTGGGGTCAAAGTTTCGTGGTCGAACATCGCCGTCAGCCTGCGATGAAAGACATCCCGCCCGGAAAGACCCTCGAGATAGGGCGCTGAGACGGCGTTCTGCGCCGCAATCCATTGCGCGACCTCGTTATCCTGGCGCGGATCATTCTCCAGCCAGCGGAACGGGTCGGCGACAGTGACGCCGAAATGCACCTCTTCGGTATCGGTTTGACGTGTTTCCGGGTAGGTCATCGGTGGGTTCTCCTGTGCAACAGCCGGGGCGATGGACATGAGCAGCGCCGCGGCGGTCCCTCGAAGAAGGTGCATCGTCATCGAGCGCCGCCCCTGTCGCTCGGCCAGTTTTCGGCGCAATTGGCGGATGGTTGTGTCTCCGGCGGGCCGGCTGCTTTGTGCTGTCATGGTGATGTTTCCTTTACTTCTTTCGGACGCGCTGGCCTGAGTGGGCTGCCGCCGTCAGGCGACGGCGTCGCAGATCGGTAGTGTCGCGGTTGCCCGGATCGCCGAAATGATGCGGGCCGTCGCCTCCTCAGACGTCACGTGCATACCGCCGTTGATCACGGCCGCACTGATCTCTTCGTCCACCAGGCGCATCGCCGCTGTGATGGCAGCGGCGCAGAGCCTGACCTCGAAATCGTCCGCAGTCCGCGCCGCACGGTCGGCGACGACGCCGATTAGCTCCATCTCCGCAGCGTGACACGCCATGAGCCAGGCCGAGCGCAGGGCCGGCTCGCGATGCAGGATCGCGAGGATTCGGACAGCGGCAATGCTGTCCCGGACGAAGGCATCGTCAGAGACGAATGCCGTCATGGACCGGGCCAGGAATTGGTCGATGCTCTTGGTTTTCGGCCATTGGCCGAGCAGTGCCGCGAAGCGCAGTTCGCTGACTTTCAGCATCGGCTCGACGCAGGCTTCCTTGGATCGGAAGTATCGCCAGACAGTTCGCGTCGAGATGCCAGCCGCGGCGGCTATGTCGTCACCGCTGGTCGCATCAAAGCCCTTCTCCCAGAACAGCCTTGCTGCATGTCGGGACACGTCGAGCCGCGCGTCCTCTAGTCTCGATCCGTCTGTCACTCTGTGTCCTCTGTTCACTCACCATGATGCCATTGGGCGGTCTTTCACTTCCGGCAAGTGAGGAGTTGCGACTCACCCGCTCCAACGTGTCACTAAGTGACACGAGCACTAAATGTCACTTAGTGACAGTGAGCGCAAGAGGATAGCTATTCTTTTGGCTCGCCAGGCCCCACCATGATCAATAACTAAGCCAGATCATGCCCGCAGGCTGCGAGAGCCCTCAGATTGGGCGATCCCGAAGTGCTGGTAGATACAGCTGCTCGGCAGTGGTGCGTGAGGCCGGTTCTGCCGATGCAACCCGTAACCAGTTTCTGAAATCCCCGTGGCGGGTGTGGGCGGCCGATCCGCAGGCCATGTCAGGAAGTAGCTGCCGGCGGACAACATCGTCGAGAACGGCTGAACCAGCCGCCCTTCTGCAACGTGGCGCGTGAACATGTCCATGGGAAGGAGCGCCACGCCCCCGCCGTCCGATGCAATCTCGGCCATGGCCAGCGATGTGTCGAACATGGGACCGGTGAGCGGTGGACAGGGCGACCCCACCGCTGCGAACCAGCGCGACCACTCATCGCCGCGATAGCTCCGCAGCAGGACCTCGCGGCCGAGGTATTCAGGAGTCGCCAAATATTCGGCCATCGACGGCGCGCATAGCGGTGCGAGCGGCGCTTCGAGCAGCACGTCAGACTCAAGCCCGGTCCAGGAACTGCTGCCATAGCGGATCGCCATGTCGAGCCCTTCACGCAGGATCTCGACGCGGTTGTTGTTGGTCGAGATGCGAAGGTCAATCGACGGATGGTCCCGCCGGAATTCAGGCAAACGCGGCCAAAGCCAACCGACGGCAAAGGTCGTGACAACACCGATCTTCAACGTCTCGATGTGGCGATGTCCGGTGATGCGGTCGAGCGTCCGCGCCATCGCGTCGAAGCCGTGTTCCAGAACGGGGTAAAGCGCCCTGCCCTCATCGGTCGGCACCAATCCGCCGGATGCGCGCACGAACAATGTGACGCCGAGCCGATCCTCGAGCCTTGCCACCTGATGGCTGACCGCGGCTTGGGTGACGCGCAACTCTATGGCGGCGCGGGTGAAACTGCCCTGCCTGTAGGCCGCCTCGAACACGCGGAGTCCGTTCAGAGGCAGGTCCGGGGCGATCCATCGGCATTACTCCAGCTAATGTCGGGGGTGATACTTTGTCGTTTGATGGCCGTAAAGCAGCAAACTAAGGGGCAAGGCGTGACATCAATTAATGTCTCGTAAATTCCAGACCTTGATGGCCGCTCGTCATCACTCGCCTCGAGCAGGCGACGAACCAGTGCCGTGCGCCATCGTTTCAGACAAGGATGAACCCATGTTGACACATCCCGCTATGCTGCCTCTACTGGCTGCCGGGCTTTCCCTCTCACTGCTGACGGGCGCCCCTGCCTTCGGCCAGAACCCGGAACTGCATCTTGCCGCAACCATCGACCGCATCGAACAAGACCTCGACGCGCGCGTCGGACTTGTGATCCGCGACAGCACCTCAGATTGGTCCGTCAGCTATCGTGACGACGAACGCTTTCTGATGACCAGCACCTTCAAGACCATGCTGTGCGGCGCCGTCTTGCATCGCGTTGACGAAGGCGACCTCGACCTTGGCGAACGGATTGCGATCGAGGCGGCAGATGTCCTCGAGTACGCCCCTGTCACTGAAACGATGGTCGGCGACACGATGAGCGTGGGTGAGCTGTGTCATGCAGCCCTCGACATGAGCGACAATACGGCGACCAACCTGCTGATAGACCGAATTGGCGGACCGCAAAGCGTGACCGCATTTCTGCGCGAGATCGGCGATCCGATGAGCCGTCTGGACCGCCGCGAGCCGGAGGTGAACACCTTCGCGCCGGACGACCCGCGCGATACAACCACGCCCGAAGCGATGGCGTCGACGATGGAGAGGTTGCTGACGGGCGACGCCCTTACACCGCAATCGCGCGCGCAACTGGTCGACTGGATGAGCGAGGGTGGCGTCTCCGGCGCCCTGATACGCGCAAGCACTCCGGAAGACTGGCATGTCGCGGACAGGTCGGGCAGCGGCAATTTCAACCGCAACATCGTGGCGATGGTAACGCCTCCGGATCGGGAGCCCTACTTCATCGCAATCTTCCTGTCGGATGCAGATGCCGACTTCACCACCCGCAACGGCGCGGTGATCGAGTTGTCCGAAGCCGTCATGCAGGTCGTGACAAGCCGGTAAGATAGTCGCGGCCGCGCCCAACCTGGCGCGGCCCCCTCCACTGACGCAAGTCGAAGCGCGCAGAGACTTCCAGGCTGCGGTTTCGAGGCTCCGACCGCGAAATCGTGATCAGCCCGCACCGCGCCACTGGCGAACGTGGTCGATCAAAGCCCGCAGCTTGGGGGCCATGTGCTCTCGTTGCGGAAAATACAAGTAGAAGCCCGCAAATGGCGGCAGATAGTCCATCAGCAGCGGGACCAGCGCGCCACTATCCAGATGATCCCGCATGCAGTCGCGTGGCGCGAAGGTGATGCCGCCTCCCGCGAGCGCCACACGCAACATCAGACGCAAGTCGTTTGTCGTCACTTGCGGATCGACCATGACATCGAAGGGCTTGCCGTCCCGCTCGAATTCCCATCGCCACGGGGCCGTGTCGGGACCGGGCCGCCACCCGATGCAGCGGTGATCCAGAAGATCCTTTGGATGCTCCGGTGCGCCATGTTCCGCAAGGTAGCGGGGTGACGCCGCCGCCAATTCCGATTGCGGGCCGCTGACGGGCACGGCGATCATGTCCTGCTCGATCACTTCGCCAAGGCGAACACCCGCGTCGTAGCCATGCGCGACGATATCCAACTCGTCGTCCGTCACAGTGACGTCCAATGTGACCTTGGGGTGTGCTTCGGCAAAGCGCGCCAGCAAGGGCCCCGACAGGAAGTCCTCGGCGATGGAGGTGACGGCCAGCCGCAGCCTGCCACTGGGCGCGTCCGTACTCACCTCAAGCGCGTCCTGAACCGCCCCCAACGGCGCGCGGAGGCTCTCCACTAGCCTCTCCCCGGCCTCCGTCAGACGCACTGCGCGAGTTGTCCGCATGACAAGCTGCAGACCCACGGCATCCTCAAGCCGACGTATGCCTTGGCTTACGGCGGACCGCGTGACACCAAGCCGGTCCGCAGCGGCGCGGAAGTTCCGCTCCTCGGCGACAGCAAGCAGCAGCGGCAGCAGGTTCAGGTCCATCCGGCGCCTCCATTGTCGCGCAACGCTAACCACCCAGTTCAGCACTAGACTAATACCCTCTACAGCCGCCTTCGTCCATGTTGCTCCGTGTAATCAGGCTGAAAAGGAGAAAGCCATGGACAAGGTCATACTGATCACCGGAGCCTCGAGCGGCATCGGCGAAGGCATCGCCCGCGAGCTTGCGGCCCGGGGCGCGAAGGTGCTGATAGGCGCGCGCCGCACGGATCGGCTCGACGCCATCGCAGAGGAGCTGCGCGGCCACGGTGCCGAAGTCGCCACATGGTCGCTCGACGTCACCGACATCGGTTCCATGCAGGAGTTTGCGCAGACGGCGCTCAACCTGTGGGGCCGCATCGACGTGCTTGTGAACAACGCCGGCGTCATGCCCCTGTCGCCCATGTCCTCCCTCAAATTCGACGAATGGGCGCGGATGGTGGATGTCAACATCAAGGGTGTCTTGTGGGGGATCGGCGCCGTCCTGCCTATCATGGAACGCCAGGGCGAAGGCCAGATCATCAACATCGGCTCCATCGGCGCGTTGCAGGCCGTACCGACGGCGGCAGTCTATTGCGGCACAAAGTTCGCGGTGCGCGCGATCTCGGACGGGCTGCGCCAGGAAAGCACCTCGATTCGCGTCACTTGCGTCAATCCCGGCGTGGTGGAGAGCGAACTCGCCTCCACCATCACCCACGAGGAGACGCAGGCGCTTATGGGGGATTACCGAGCTATTGCGCTGAAACCGGCAGATATCGCACGCGCCGTAAGCCAGCTGATCGACGCCCCGGCGACCGTGGACACAACCGAAATCACCATCCGCCCCACAGCATCCGCAAATTGAGGTCCACCATGGAGAAGTCAATCATGCTCACCGCCGCCCTTCTGGCCATCGGCGCCGAATTCGTCCGCGCCGACCAGCACCCTTACGTCGGGATGTGGGTCACCGACGACAACCGTATCCGGCACGAAGCGCGTCCGGCGCTTCGTCGACAGTCATCCCTGGCCCGTCCGTGGCATATTCCAGCAGAATACCCGCCGGATCACGTACATAAAGCGACACAAAATACTTCCGGTCGTGAACGTCGGTCGGCCCATGACCTCTGAGCGAAAGGCGCATGGATCGAATGGCATCAGCATCCGGCGCGCGGAACGCTACGTGGTCCGGCACCCCTGCGCCGGCGACGGATGGCACGAAACCCGACACTTCCCGCACATCGACCGCATCTGTGTCGGACACCACACGTTGCGTCAGGCCCTCGCGCAGGCCCGGCTCATATCCAAATCTGGACAGAAACGATGCGGTCTCGTCCGCCCTGTCGGTCAAAACCGTAACGCCCCGCACCCGCGTGGGCGCATCAGCCAGCGCAGCCGCCGTCGGCATGTCGATGCCCACAAGCTTCACGATCAGCCCGTCGGGGTCTTTCAACCGCAGCACCGGTTCATTGAACTCGCGCGATGGCCCCTCGAACGGGACGTTGGCCGCGAGCGCTTTGGTCACCCAGTCACCCAAGGATCTGGGCGACACGGCAAGCGCCACCTCTGAGACCTGTCCGATGCCGGTCCGGCCCCGTCCCGACGCCTCCCACACGAGAAACGTCAGCAGCGATCCCGGACTGCCGATGCCGTCACCGTAAATCACGTGCAACTGTTCGGCATCCGTATACCCGCCGGTCTGTTTCACCAGCCTGAGGCCAAGGAAACCGGCGTAAAAATCCACATTGGCCTGCACGTCACCGGTAACGCCGGTGACGTGATGAATGCCAGTTACAGATTTCGTGCTAGGCGTCGCGCTCATTTTCCTGACCTCTTGCGTTGTATTTCTCTTTTGCCGGAACTACGAAAAATCCCTCGTAAAGTCTCGGACTTCCGTGGACTTGCACCGCAAAGCCTGCCGATCTTGCTGCCTTTCCGGTTTGTGCAGCACACGGCGTCTCCCAGACACATCTAACTTCGCTTTAGATCCACAGCCCGCATCCATTGACATACGCAGCGTATCTTCCCATTTCACATACGTTGCGTATCTAAAACAGTGGTATCCCTTCAACCTACGAAATCCCGAGGACAGAATGAAACTCGCAAACGAAGCAATTTTCCCCGCAGACCGCCATGCGCTTTACCAAGAACACGGCTATTCTGCAGCGATCAAATCAGGCGATCTGGTCTTTGTCTCCGGCCAGGTGGGCAGCCGCGAAGACGGCTCGCCGGAACCCGACTTCAAGAAACAGGTCGCGCTTGCCTTCCAAAATCTTCAGGCTGTGCTCAAAGCCGCCGGATGTACGGTCGACGACATCGTCGACGTCACCACCTTCCATACCGACCCGGACCCACAATTCGCGGACATCATGGAAGTACGGTCGACCGTCTTTGATCAGGCACCCTACCCGAACTGGACCGCAATCGGCGTGACCTGGCTTGCGGGGTTCGACTTTGAGATCAAGGTCATCGCCCGCGTTCCGGCACCGGCCTGATACACTCTCGTACGCCGCGCCATGACAGCGCGGCGTACGATGTTGTGCCGTGGACGAACTTTCAACCCTTACAACTGTTTGGGGCTTGTCCGATCCAGTTCCGCAGAGATCGGGATGAATTCTGCGTCATCACCGGGCGGAAGACGGAACGGCCCTTTGGTCCAGTCACCTGCTTTCCAGTCTTCCTTGGCCTGCTCGATGCGGTCTTTCGAAGAGGAAACGAAATTCCACCAGATATACCGCTTCTCGTTCATCGTGGCCCCGCCCAATGCCATCAACCGCGCGCCGGCAGGGCCCGCCTTGACCGAGATATGATCCCCGGGACGAAACACCATCATTCGCCCCTCGTCAAAGTGGTCGCCTGCAACTTCGATTGAACCTTGGGTAATATACAGCCCGCGATCCTCGTGGTTGTCTGGCAGAGGAAAGGCCGCGCCGGGCTCGAGAACCACATCAAGATAGAAGGTCTCGGATTGCATCGTGACGGGGCTGGTCTCGCCATAGGCCGATCCAAGGATCAGCCGCGCTTCAGCTCCGGTATCACGCAGCACCGGAAGCGCTTTTTCCTTGTGATGCTCGAAATCCGGCTCCATTTCTTCGCGATCTTCGGGCAGGGCGATCCATGTCTGGATGCCAAAGACCTTGTGGCGCGTCGCGCGTGTTTCGGCGCTGGTGCGCTCGGAGTGCGTCACGCCCTTGCCGGCGACCATCCAGTTCACCTCTCCGGGATAGATCATCTGATGCGTGCCGATGCTATCGCGGTGTTCGAATTCGCCATTATACAGATAGGTCACAGTGCCGAGGCCGATATGCGGATGCGGCCGCACGTCGATGCCGCCTTCGGTGATGAATTCAGCGGGGCCCATCTGGTCGAAAAAGATGAACGGCCCCACCATTTGGCGCTCTGGCGAGGGCAGTGCGCGCCGCACCTCGAAGCCCCCCAGATCGCGGGCGCGCGGAATAATAAGCGTTTCAAGCGCGTCGTTGCCAGTGGTTGGACATTCGGGGGTATGGGTCGGGTTCCAGCTCATGTAAGTCTCCTTTGCAGGTTGAGAGGGAGGTCTAGTGCGATCCGATATAGTGACGCACGCGGGGTGCATCCGGTCCTTGGTGCAGGCTGCGCAGGCTCCGGTGGGTGTCCATATCCGCAACGCTGACACGACCATGCTGTTCGAGGTGCTCGGCCCAACTCGGCAGATGAAAGGTCTCCAGCCAGAGAGCAGGCTCCTCGACGCCTTGGTGAACATACCACTGTGTGGCACCGTTGCGTAGCCGCTCTTTCGCGACCGCCTTCATTCGTTTTTGAAACTCCGCCGTGTCCTCGGGCCGGATGCGATATTCGACAGTGACCATCGCGGGCTGGTCACCACTTTGTGCACCTGCATGCGTCGGCGCTTCGGGCCAGACGGACGCCGGGCTGTGATCCAGCGCCTCGCCCTGACCGATCGTCAGGTTGCGCGTCAGGACAGCGCCGACGCCAAGGCCTACAGCGGCAATGAACAGAGCCGTTGCGATGGACGTCGCCGCCGCCACCTGCCCCCAAAGGATCGACCCCAGCGCCATTGAGCCGAAGAACACCATCAGGAACACGGCAAGCCCCCGCGCCCGGATCCAGTTCGGCAGGGCGGTCTGCGCAGAGACGTTGAAAGAGCTCAGCACGGCGATCCACGACATGCCACCCATGAACGCAGCCACCAGCAGGGCCACGGGAACTTGCGCCACAGCCATCAGGATCAGCGCAAGTGCCGTGCCTGCGGTGCCGATCCGCACGGTCGCGTCCGAGGAGGCGACCCGCTGGAGCCGGGGCAAAAGCACGGCACCCGTCACCGCCCCCGCCCCGATCAGTGCCATCAGCGCACCGTAAAGCGTCGCTCCGCCGCCTTCGGCACTGCGCGCGATCAGCGGCAACAAGGCCCAATAGGCCGAAGCAAACAAAAAGAACGCCGCAGCCCGCACGACAGTGGCCAGCATCGCGGGGTTGTGGCGGACATGGCGCAGGCCGGTCGCCATGTCAGACAAGAGCGATCCGGTCGGACGTCGCCGTTCGGTCTTCTCGGGCCGCCAGAGCGCCAGTGCCGTGAGAATGACCAGAAAGCTGAGGGCGTTGACGGCGAAAGGTGCGGCAAGGCCGACGCTGGCGATCAGCGCCCCAGCAATTGCCGGACCGATGGCGCGCGATATGTTGATGCCCATGGAGTTCAGCGCGATGGCAGGCTTCAACTGCTCGCGCGGCACCAGTTGCGGCACGATGGCCTGCCATGCAGGGGCCATAAAGGCAGCACCCGTTCCAATCACCAGCGTAAAGACGATCAGCAGCACCGGCGTCATCGCCTCTAACCAGACCAGCACGGTCAACAGGCTGACAACGACCAGCAGCCCCATATTGATCCCCAGCAGCATCCGCCGCTTGTCCAAACGGTCCGCCAATGCTCCAGCCAGCAGGGCAAAGCAGAACACCGGCAGGGTCGTCGCCGCCTGCACCAATGTGACAACCGCAGGGCTGGGATCGAGCGTGGTCATCAACCAGCCCGCGCCCACATCGTGCATCCACGTGCCGATGTTGGAAATCAACGTTGCGGTCCAAAGCAAGACAAAGGCGGCTTGACCGAAGGGCGCATAGGCGCTGACCGCTAAGGGAGCGTTACCACTGGATAACATCGGCCAGCTCTTCGCGGTGTTTCATGGCATGGGCCCGCACAAAGGGACACAGCGGCACGATGCGCTGACCCTTGGCGCGCGCGTCCGCAATCAACTGTTCGGCCAGCGCCCGACCGACGCCGGTGCCGCGCATGCTGTCCGGAACGTCGGTATGATCCGCGATCACAAGCGTGTCCGAGAGCTTGGAGGTGGTCAGGTCAGCCTCGCCGATCTTGCCCTCAACGGTTGCCGCATAGCGGCCCTTGCTGTCTGTCTCGGTATAGGTGATTTTTGGTGATGTCATGGATACGTGTCCTCTTGGAGTCTGATCAGTATCGCCGCGGCGATCAGCCCGCCGATCAG
Organism: Roseovarius sp. MBR-51; assembly: GCF_053628575.1. Taxonomy (NCBI): domain Bacteria; kingdom Pseudomonadati; phylum Pseudomonadota; class Alphaproteobacteria; order Rhodobacterales; family Roseobacteraceae; genus Roseovarius; species Roseovarius sp. MBR-51. The sequence goes on along the minus strand of NZ_JBRJGQ010000004.1, from coordinate 217,421 downwards.
GCCCATGTTGGCCGTGAACGCTGCGAAATTCGGAAGGAAGGCGTCCTGTGGCATGCTCCAGAAATGATGAGCAAGAACCGACGCTGCCCCTGAGAAGAGCACCAGCATGGCGGCCCCGACAGACGCAAACAGTCCAGTGATCAGACTGATGGAACCGCCCAGTTGCACCAGAACCGTCATGGCGGCGACGAAGACAGGCAAGGGCAGACCCATAGCGGCGACCTCGGCCACGGTGCCGTCAAAATCGGCAGCTTTGACCAAGGCACTGGCCCAGAAGGGGCATGTAATAACCACGTTGGTCGCGGTCACAAAGGCACGGCTCAGGTACATTGATCTGCCCCCTGTCCAGCGGCGCGCTCCCCGCGCCCGCCCGTGTTCAAACCGCAAAGCATGCACATCCCAATGCCCCCCAGAACGCCGATGCGTCGCGTACAGGTATCGGATTGGCCCATGCGATGCCGTGGCTGTGGCCGTGCAGGCCACAGCCGTTAGAGCAGCCGTCATGACAAGCGCGCATGTCCATCGAGGCGGGTGCCAGCGATGCCTGCCGTTGCGCCGGGCTGGCAAACTGTGCGTTGGCGGCCCAGTCAGGGCTGGCGGGTGGCAGCGGCGGGTTGTGGTCGGCAAAGTCGCCCTCGGCAAAGACCACCTTGCCGCCGACCACGGTCATCACTGACGTAATTCCGCGCAACTTGCCATCGGGCACGTTCATCAGATCGTCGGACAACACCGCAAGATCACCGTACATGCCCACCGTCAGGCGACCCTTGACCGATTGCTCGCCCGAGAACCACGCCGAGCCGGTGGTCCAAAGCGCCAAAGCTTCCTCGCGGTTGAGCAGTTTGTCATCACCGTAAAGCGTCGTCCCTCCCACAGTCTTGCCCGTCGTCAGCCAGTGCATCGAAACCCAGGGATCGTAGCTGGCGACGCGCGTGGCGTCGGTGCCTGCGCCCACGGGCAGACCGGTGTTCAGCATCTCGCGGATCGGCGGTGTGGCGTCGGCGGCCTGCGCCCCGTAGCGGTCCACGAAATATTCACCCTGAAACGCCATGCGGTGCTGGGTGGCAATGCCGCCACCCAAGGCCTTGATGCGTTCGATGTTGCGGGTGCTGATGGTTTCGGCGTGGTCGATGATAAACCGCGTCTTGAACGGCGTGGTGCCGTTGACCCGCTCGAACACGTTCAGGAACCGGTCGATGGTCTCGTCATAGGTGGCATGGATGCGGAACGGCCATTCGTTCGTCGCCAGCAACTCCACGATCCGCTCCAGTTCCTCCTCCATCACCGGCGCGGGATCGGGGCGCGGCTCCAGAAAGTTCTCGAAATCAGCCGCCGACCACGCAAGGTTCTCCCCCGCGCCGTTCATCCGCAACCAATCGTCACCAGCCCCCGGTTCGGTCATGCCAATCCAGCGCTCATAATCCGACAGTTCCTGTCCTGCGGTCTGCGCGAAGAGGTTGTAGGCCACACGCAGCGTCATCTCGCCCGCGTCGTGCAGCGACTGAATGACATCATAGTCCTGAGGATAATTCTGACCGCCACCGCCTGCGTCAATCACCGATGTGACGCCCAGACGGTTCAACTCGCGCATGAAATGGCGGGTCGAGTTCTTTTGGTCCTCAATGGCCAGCTTCGGCCCCTGCGCCAGCGTTGAATAGAGGATCAACGCCGATGGCCGCGCAATCAGCATGCCAGTGGGGTTGCCCTTGGCGTCGCGGGCAATCTCTCCACCGGGAGGGTTGGGCGTGTCCTTGGTAAAGCCGAGCGCCCTGAGCGCCGCGCGGTTGAGAAGGGCTGCGGCGTAGAGATGCAGCACGAACACCGGCGTGTCCGGAGACGCGTCGTTGATCTCGTCCAGCGTGGGCATCCGTCGTTCTGCAAACTGGAATTCCGACCATCCGCCGACGACCCGCACCCACTGCGGCGCGGGCGTGTTGGCGGCCTGCTTGCGCAGCATCGCCAGAGCGTCAGAGACCGATGGCACGTTTTCCCAGCGCAGTTCCATATTGTAGTTCAGACCGCCGCGGATCACATGGGTGTGGCTGTCGTTCAGACCGGGGATCACCCGGCGGCCCCCAAGGTCGATGACCTTGTCCACATCATCGCCATGCAGCCGCATCACATCTGCATCCGTACCGACAGCGGCCACCTTGCCGTCAATGATTGCGATCGCCGTGGCGTCGGGCGTGTCGGGATCAAGCGTGGTGATCTTGCCGTTTCGCAAGATGAGCGTGGTGTCGGTCATGGTCTCTTCCTGTGCGCAGGCAAATCGGGGATGGATCAGGCCAAGGGCCGTGGTGGCCCCCAGACCCGCCAGGACGGTGCGGCGGCGTGTAGACATGATGTTCTCCAGCTTCAGAAGATCGGGCCGCCGAAGCGTGCGCCGCGGCAGCCAGAGTGACTTACTTTGCGGCTACCGGATCAAGACGTTTGCCGGTGTGTTGACTGCGGCTAGGGGCCTTGTGAACCATCGTATAAGCGTAATCGACGCCCATGCCGTAGGCACCCGAATGCTCGCGAACCAATGCCATCACGGCGTCATAGGTGTCGCGGTGTGCCCAGTCGCGTTGCCATTCCAGCAGCACCTGTTGCCACGTGACCGGCACAACGCCCGCCTGAACCATCCGGTCCATTGCTCGGTCATGCGCTTCAAGCGTGGTGCCGCCCGACGCGTCCGTGACCATATATATCTCGTAGTCAGTGTCGTGCAGGCAGCTGAGCGCAAAGGTGGTGTTGCACACCTCGGTCCACAGGCCCGACACCACGATTTTCTTGCGACCGTTGGAGGCATTCTTGGCCAGCGCGTCACGCACTTTCTGGTCGTCCCATGAGTTCATCGAAGACCGCTCCAATAGCGGTGCTTCGGGAAAAACGTCCAGGAGTTCGGGATAGGTGTGGCCCGAGAAAGCATCGGTTTCGACTGTGGTGATTGTGGTCGGAACATCAAAGATCTTTGCAGCTTTGGCCAGACCCACTGTGTTGTTCTTCAACACCTGACGGTCAATCGACTGCACGCCAAAGGCCATCTGCGGCTGGTGGTCGATGAAGATCAGTTGGCTGTTTGCGGGGGTAAGAACTTCGGTTTTGGACATGTTCGTGGTCTTTCTTCGGTTTTGACAAGGACGGATTTCAGGTTTCGATGAATGCCAGCAGGTCGGCGTTCAGCACATCGGCGTTCACGGTCAACATGCCGTGCGAAAAGCCGGGATAGGTCTTGAGCGTGCCGTTCGGCAGCAGCTTGACCGCCAGTTCCGCCGATGCGGCGATCGGAACGATCTGGTCATCCTCGCCGTGCATGATCAATGTGGGGACGCTGATCGCCTTCAGGTCTTCGGTCTGGTCCGTTTCGGAAAAGGCCTTGATGCCGTCGTAATGCGCTTTGGCGCTGCCGGTCATGCCCTGACGCCACCAGTTCTGGATCACGCCGTCATGAACCGTGGCCCCCTCGCGGTTAAAGCCGTAGAACGGGCCCGCTGGAACATCCCGAAAGAATTGCGCGCGGTTGCCTGCGAGTGCTGTGCGGAACCCGTCGAAGACCTCCATCGGCGTGCCATCCGGGTTGCTGTCGGTTTTCAGCATCAGGGGCGGGATTGCGGCGACCAGAACCGCCTTGGCCACGCGGCCCGCCGGCTCACCGTGTTTCGCAACATAGCGCGCCACTTCGCCGCCGCCTGTCGAATGGCCGATATGGACGGCGTTGGTCAGATCCAGCGCTTCGGCCACCGCAAAGGCGTCTGACGCGTAGTGGTCCATATCGTGACCTTCGGACACCTGCGCCGACCGGCCGTGGCCGCGACGGTCATGGGCCACGACGCGGTAGCCTTTCGATACGAAGAACAGCAGTTGCGCATCCCAGTCATCCGAACTGAGCGGCCAGCCGTGGTGAAATACGATAGGCTGCGCATCTTTGGGGCCCCAATCCTTGTAAAAGAGTTCGGTGCCGTCCGTTGTCGTTACATAACCCATGGTCAGATCTCCTGTTGAAGGGTCAAGGGGGGCCGGGCCCGCAGCAAACGCGGGACCGGAAAGGGAAAGCGCGGCTGCAAAGGTTGATCCGGTGATCATCACCTCGCGGCGGTTGAAACTGAGGCTGGGGTGCGATTGATTGTCCGGTTTCATCCCGCGTTCTCCGATGGTGGTGTTTTAAGGTCACTCGCCGCATCACGGCATTGAGGAAGCCGCCCAAACAGATGCGGGCCGCAGTGATGATTGAACCACGTCAGATTGACGCTGTTTCCAGACATGACCTGCCGCAGCAGCGGCACGGTCTGCTCGCCGATCAAGATGCCCAACAGGCCCACCAGTGCGATCACCGGCGGCGCAGGCGAACGGACGTTCAAAAAGCTGTAGATCGCACCGACCAAAATCCCCACAGCCAGTGATAATAGGTAGATTTTCATGGTGACTTCGCTCCCGTTGTTGCTGGCCTTGCCTTGCAGATCATCCGGAACCCGCGCCTCCTGAGTGTCGCGTGGCCCTCATTTTTGAATGAAACGGCTCAAGATTGCGCCCGCGCGGTCATCGCGCGTGAAGCGCCCACGCCGCCGTATCCCATCGCCGCCATCGGCTTGCGGACCCATTCCTGATAGGCCTGATCCAGCGCGTTTCTCTGGGCACCGGTGATCGAGCGGTTGTGCTCTGACGTCAAGAAAACGAAGCCGTCGAATTTGGCCAGTTGTTCCTCCCAGGCCCCTGCCTGCGGATCTTGTGAGAGTATCCAGAGGTTCGAAGCCGGCTCATCGAAAAACGGCAAGTTCTGATCCCGTAGATCCAGAACATCAAACGTCATATCGTCACGCGCCTGCGCCTTCTCCTTGAGCCAGGCTGCGGGTTTGTCCGCAAAGCGCAACGCGCGGTTCGATCCGAGAATGATGGCACTATGTGGTTTGGGCATGTTGCAATTCCTGGCTGTGATGCCCACTGCAATTCGGATCGCTGACTGTAATCAGGCTCCTGGCAATGAGTTGTTGAATCCTCTTGGTGAAATCAAGATAACAGGCCTTCAAAGCCATTTCGGCGCATCCTTTGCTGCTATGGTGCTGGGCTTGCGACTTCTGTCGGAGAGTCATCATAGTTTTGCCTCTCAGACTCATCCGACCTCCGATTACCTGACGGGTGCCTAACGTCGGTGGTCAGATTTGAGGGAAATCTCCCTCCGGCCTGGACCCCTTGCAACGCCTCTGTCTCCGTCCTGCTCCTCGCGGAATGCTGGAAGGGTGCCCACTAGAAAGTGGCGCGTGCCGCCAGTGCTGGCGTAGGGAGAGGCATCGACGGCTGAGCGGCCAACTCAGCGTCTCAGAGCGCTCTGCGAAGGCGCCCTCGACAGCCAGCGGCCCATCATCGCTGCGGCATAAGATGGGCCAGCCACTCTCGGCTAGTGTTGCGGACGACACGCAAAGCTGCTGACGGGCCCAGAGATGCAAAAATCCAGTTGGAGAGGCTCATGCACCCGCGCTCGTCTGCCTGATGTCCTGTCCCACTCACAGGTTGCGTCGCCGGTTGGCTTGAACATACTCGAACAGCGCCGTGAGTGCGGTGGATTTCTGGTGCCCGCCTATGAGGTAGAAATGATAGCCGGACCAGAGCGGGCAGAACTCCATCAGACAGGCGTCGAGGCGACCCGCCTATCAGACTGTCGATGGCAAAGGCGTGCCGTTCGCAGGAGGAAGCGTCACCGCGAGCCTTCGAGACCTTGGGCGGCTGGGAATGCTTTTGCTGAACGGTGTCGTGCTCAATGGTGAGCGCCTTTATCCCGCCGAGATGGTTGCATCGATTTCATCGGGTGGCGATCCGTCAAGATTTACCGGCCCCCCAAGCATGCCGAACGGCAGCTAAACCAGCCAATGGTGGGTGTTCCACAATGATCACGGTGCCTATGCTGCCCGTGGGGGTCACGGGCAAACGATCTATATAGACCCGACCGCACTGATGGTGATTGTCCGCGTCGCTTCCCACTTGCAGGCACAGAATGGCACCATTGACCCATCCACGCCACTTGGGGCCACGCGCCATAGCATCTTCAAAGGCGTCCTATAGGTCGGAGGGGCGATCCTCGCACATGGTCTTGAGGAGGACCGCGGCTTGCTGGAGGTCTGTCTCATTATTGAAGGATCCGGGGCCATCTCGGCAGACCGCATCGACGCGGGCCCCGCACCTTAGCCCGGACCGCTGTCGTCGCGGGACAGGGTGATAAAGACCTCCTGACCCAACACAAAAGTGCCGAGCAGCGCCGCGATGACAACCATCCCCAGGTCCTGACGTCAGCCAGGTCACAGAGAGGGTAGCAGATTGCGGATATGCTCCCCAAAGGTCTTCACCACCGCAGAGCGTTCTGTGTCTGAATAATCCACAAGAACCCCAATGTGTGGCAGGCGCGGCAAGTAGCGATCAAGGATATAAAGGTCTGGCGGAACCGCCTTCTGCGTAAAGACGCAAACTGCCAATCCTGATCTTGCAATGGCGATCAAGCCACCCAAACTGTTACTTGCAAAGGATATTCTGTAGTTGATCCCAGCCCGATCCATCGCATCGCAGGCCGCCTTGTGATCCATTGTATTGGAGGCTGACAGAGCCAACGGTAAGGACTCGCCATACTCTTCCAAGGCAAGTTTGGGTTTGTTTCCAACCCAAACCAACTTTTCTTGCCGCAGGATTTCATCTGCTTCTGTCGGATGCGAGGTAGAGATCAGAGCCAGATCAATCTGGCGCTGCTGCACCAATCGGCGCAGTTCAACTGTCGGCGCGGCGACAACCGTGATATCAACCGCAGAATGAATGGCCCCGAAACTTTGCAACAAAGACGGGCCGAAGGCGATCAGATAGTCCTCCGGACACCCAAAACTGAGTGAACCATAGAGACCCTTGTTGGTAAACTCCGAGATCGCCTCGTCATGCGACTTCAGGATGCGCTCAGCATAAATCAGAAATCGCTCCCCAGCCTCGGTCGCACGAATACCGCTGCCCGACCGGTGAAACAGTTTCTGCTCCAGCACCTCTTCTAGCCGTTGGATTTGCATTGTGACGGCCGACTGAGTCCGCAGCACCTGAATGGCCGTGGCACTCAGCGATCTTGACCGCGCAGCACACACGAATGTGCGAAGCAAGCGCAGGTCCAATGTTTGCAGCATATCAGCATCCCTAATATCCCATTTGATTATTATCAATTTTACTGGATTCACCACGGGCGTCTAGTCTTTCCCATGCAGACGGGTCTCCGGACAAGAAAGGTGAAGTGATCAATGTCGGCGAACAGCAATCACGAGTTCTGGACTTCCGTTCGAACCCACCTCCTCCGTTATGGCGGAAGTTTTGATCCGGTCATAATCGAGCGGGCACAGGGCAGTTTCGTGTATGACGCTGACGGGCGCGCGATCCTTGATTTCACGTCGGGACAGATGAGCGCGCTTCTTGGGCATTCCCATCCAAGCGTGGTCGCCACAATTCAACGGCAAGCCGCTGATTCAATTCACCTTTTCAGTGGAATGCTCTCTTGGCCAGTTGTCGATTTGGCGCGTCGGTTAGCGGGAATTGCACCGGGATTGGATCGCGTGCTTCTTTTGTCGACCGGGGCGGAGTCCAACGAAGCCGCCATCCGCTTGGCCAAGCTGGTGACAGGCAAGCACGAGATCGTCGCCTTTGCGCAAGGCTGGCATGGCATGACCGGGGCTGCGGCATCGGCAACCTATAGCGCTGGACGCAAGGGTTATGGACCATCATCCGTCGGCTCTTTGGCGATACCGGCGCCAAACAGCTACCGCCCCCGCTTTAAAACTCCAGAAGGGCTCCTTGATTGGAAAGCCGAGTTGGATGATGGATTCGCGCTCATTGATGCGCAATCAACCGGAAACCTTGCTGCCTTCATTGCAGAACCAATTCTGTCCAGCGGCGGTGTGCTGGAATTGCCCGAGGGCTATCTGAGCGCCTTGCAGCAAAAGTGTCACGAGCGCGGGATGCTGCTGATCCTTGACGAGGCCCAAACTGGGCTGGGCCGCACAGGCGACATGTTTGCCTATCAGCGTGACGGAATAACACCTGATATTCTGACACTTTCCAAGACGATCGGCGCCGGTCTTCCACTTGCCGCAGTGATGACCACGGCCGAAATAGAAGACAAGGCACATGAAAAGGGCTTTCTGTTCTACACCACCCATGTTTCGGATCCATTACCGGCTGCGGTAGGCCTGACCGTCATTGATGTGGTCGAACAGGAACAACTGGTCGAACGTGCGCGCTTTATGGGCAAGCAGCTCTTCGCAGGGCTGCATGCGCTGAAACAGCGGTTTGATTGCGTCGGCGATGTGCGGGGTCGCGGCATGCTTGCCGGGCTCGAAATTGTGTCTGACCGGCAAACCCGCATCCCGGACCATGAGACAGGGGCGCGCATCGCCGCCGAAGCGTTACGTCGAGGCCTCAGCATGAACATCGTGAAACTTCCCAGCATGGGCGGTGTGTTCCGCCTCGCCCCCCCTCTCACGATTACCGAAACCGATCTCGAACAGGGGCTTGCCATAATCGCAGACGCGATAGAGGCCACCATGACGCGCGTGGTCACACCCACCGACCGAGCCAGCGGCCAGAGCATCAAGATCGGGACAGCACACACGCATGATGCCCGTGCAAAGGACCCAAGGACATGACCACCGAGATAGACCGGATGCCCAGCTCAGAAACCATGTCCAACACCACAAAAATCCGCGTTCTTGTCGCAAAACTCGGCCTTGACGGGCATGATCGAGGCGCCAAAGTGGTTGCACGCATCCTTCGCGATGCCGGAATGGAGGTCATCTATTCCGGCCTCTACAAAACTCCTGCGCAAATTCTGGACGCCGCGATTCAGGAAGATGTTGACGTGATCGGGGTCAGCCTTCTGTCCGGTTCCCATGTCCCTCTCTTTGCCGCACTCGGCAGCCTGCTACGAGACCAGCAGGCCGATCATATCCTGCTCGTCGCTGGTGGCGTGATCCCGGAACAGGACTATGGCGCGCTGATGAACAGCGGGGTGGATGTCATCGTGCCGCAAGAGGCGCGGTCTGATGTGATTGTATCCGCGATCCGAGACCTTGTAGACGCGCGCGGTAGCATATGACTTTGGTCACGCGCAACGCCACACCCAAGCGGGGCATTTACCGCCCCTCGGCTGACCTCGTGCCCAAAGTGCTGGCGGGTTCCAGACCCGATATCGCCCGGATGATTTCGCGCGCCGAAGCTGGCTATGACGAGGCGTCTGGTGCCTTGGCAGCACTCTATCGCCATGCCGGGCGCGCGCATGTGATCGGCGTCACAGGCGTGCCGGGCGGCGGAAAATCCTCACTGATCTCGGCGCTGATCCGCGCCTACTCGGGTGACAGTCACAAGGTTGCGGTGGTCGCTGTAGACCCGAGCAGCCCCTATTCCGGCGGTGCCATCCTGGGCGACAGAATCCGCATGGGTGACAGCGCCGAGGCGCAGCAGGCCTTTGTTCGGAGCATGGCCACACGCGGCCATTTAGGCGGTCTTGCACGGGCCACACTCCAAGCCGTTGATGTGCTGGATGCAGCGGGATACTCGCCCATTTTCATCGAAACTGTCGGGGTGGGCCAAGATGAGGTCGAAGTGGTCACCGCCGCTCATACGGTGGTGGTGCTGTCGCCACCCGGCCTCGGAGACGACATACAGGCCATCAAGGCCGGCGTGACGGAGATTGCTGACATTCATGTTGTCTCCAAAGGCGACAAACCCGACGCAGCCGCCACCGCCTCCGCGCTCAAGGGCATGATGTCTCTGACGCCTTTGGCCAGACCATCAGAATGGGAGACTCCGATCCTGACGCTCAGCGTCGCAACGGGGGATGGCATCCTTGACCTGAAGCAATGTCTCGACAGCCACCACGCCCACCTCGTGGCCAGCGGCGAACTCGCCCTGCGTCAAAGGTCCATTTGCCGAACGCGGATTCTCGCGACCCTCAACCATCTCCTCCGCCGAGAGTTCGACGAAAATACCACAAACCTCGCCGCGCACTTGCAGGCCGTGGCCGACCGTAGCTCGGATCCGATGACGGCAGCTCTCGCGCTTTTGGGATTGAACAGGATGGAAGCCAAACCATGACCGACGATTCCCCAGAGACAACCGAAAAGCTGCGGGCAAGCCTTGCGGAATGGGAGCAGGATGAACTCGCCGCGACGCTGAACATCCGCCCCGAGGAAAAGACCGACTACCGCACCGAATGTGGCATTCCCCTCAAACGCATCTACACGGCGGCGGATGTGGCCGATATTCCACTCGAAGACATCGGCTTTCCCGGCAAGTTTCCCTTTACGCGCGGGCCTTACCCAACGATGTACCGCGGCCGCCCCTGGACAATTCGGCAGGTCGCAGGATTTGGCAACCCCGAGTCGACCAACCAGCGCTACAAGTACATGATCGAAACAGGGCAGACGGGCCTGTCCACGGACTTTGATCTTCCAACCTTGCTCGGTCTCGACTCTGATGATCCTATGGCCTTTGGCGAAGTTGGCCGCGTTGGGGTATCAATCGACTCGATTGATGATGTTGACCGGCTGTTCGACGGGATCGACCTTGAAAAAATATCGGTCTCGCTGACGATCAATCCCTCTGCCTGGGTCATCTATGCGATGTTTGTCGCCAGTGCTGAACGTCGCGGCAATGATCTCACCAAACTCACCGGAACGCTCCAGGCCGATCCGCTCAAGGAGTATGTCGCGCAAAAGGAATGGATCTATCCAGTCCGGCCAGCGGTTCGCCTGCTGCGTGACCTGATCATGTACAGCACGAAAACGACCCCGAAAATCAACCCAATAAGCCTCAGCGGCTATCACCTTTCGGACGTCGGCGGGAATGCCATTCAGGAAATCGCGTTTACCATGGCCTTTACCATCGCCTATTGTGAAGAGGTGATCGCTGCGGGCATGGACATTGACGACTTTGCGCCACGTCTGTCGTTCTTCTTCATCAGTCATCAGGATTTCTTCGAGCAGATTTGCAAATTCCGCGCGGCCCGGCGGGTCTTCGCCAAGATCATGGCCGAAAGATTCAGCGCGAAAAAAGCAGAATCCATGCGGTTGCGTGTCCATGTCCAGACCGCAGCGATGAGCCTGACAAAGATGGAGCACCAGAACAACCTGATGCGAACAGCGTTTCAGGCACTTGGCGCTGTGCTGGGCGGCTGTCAAAGCATGCATACCAACGGCCTTGACGAGGCCTTCGCCATTCCCACCGAAGAGGCGATGAAGCTCGCAATCAGGACACAGCAGATCATTCGCGACGAGATCAACGTAACGTCCGTCGTTGATCCCCTTGGCGGCTCTTACTTCGTCGAAAGCCTGACAAGCGAGATGGAGCGGGAAATCTGGAAGGTTCTGGACGAGGTGGATCGTCTTGGTGGGGCTGTAAAACTGGTCGAAGAAGGCTGGTTCCAACAGAAACTTGCGGATTCTGCCTATCAGACATTCAAGCTCATTGATCGAGGCGAGAAAATTTCGGTTGGGGTGAACCGCCATGTGGATGCAAATAGCGCGCCAGCAGCAGTCGAAATTCATCCCTACGACGAGAATTGCACCACCCTTCAGGTCAGCCGTCTGAAGGAGCTTCGCGAAAACCGAGACAACAGCCTGGTCAATGACCTTCTGAGCGCCCTCAAACAACAGGCCCGGACAGAGCAAACCAACCTGCTGCCCAAAACGATCGAATTGGTCAAAGCACGCGCCACGCTGGGCGAAATCTGCGGCGCCTTGCGCGAGGTTTGGGGGGCTTATGATGAACCCAATATTGTCTGAGGAGTCCGAGATGCCTGAACCCGTCCTGACACACAGTGATGGCCCCATACGCTGGATCAGGCTGAATCGTCCCGAAAGATTGAATGCAATGAACGCGCCATTGGTCGATGGGCTTGTTCGCGCGCTCGACTCCGCCAATGCCGACCCGTCTGTCAGGGTCATCATCCTGCATGGAGAGGGCCGCGCGTTCTGCTCCGGCGATGATCTTAAGGATCTTGATGCGCAGACCGCCTCGGACGCCGCAACGGCGGCCTGGGTTGAAACCATCCAACGCGTCACCTTGCAGATCATGGACTCCGACAAAATCGTTATCGCTGCCGTCCATGGCTGGTGCGTGGGCGGCGCGCTCGAATGGGTGATCAATTGCGATTTCCGGCTGTTTGCTGCAACCACCCGGTGGTTCTTTCCAGAAGTGTCGTATGGGCTTTTCGTCACAGGGGGCGTTACGGCATTGCTGACGAAACAGATCGGCCCCCAAAAAACCAAGGAACTTATGATACTCGGGGCGCGTCAGGATGCTCAGATGGCACTCGATCTTGGCATCGCATGGAAGCTGGTGCCCGAAGACTCCCTTTTGAACGAAGCACGCCAACTGGCATCAGCGATCATCGAAAAGCCGGCAGTCGCAGTCGCGGACATCAAGCGCGCGATCAATCAAGGGTTTCATTCGACCCTCAAGGACGCAATGGAGATCGAGACCGAGGCGACCGTTCGCGGCTTTCTGTCACCCGCGTCGCAGGCCTTGGTGAGGGAATTCTGATGAGCGTCGACACTTCGGTTCAGGGCGTGACCTGTGACCCGGCGTCAGCGATGGTATCCATGACGGATCGCGTCTTGTCGCTCATTCTCCGTCGACAGGCGGAACAATTGGGCGATATGCCATTCCTCGAAATCTGCGGGCGCCCGGTTACATTCGTCGAAATGGACCGGATCACCGACCAGCTTGCCAACGGCCTTCGGCACCTCGGGGTCAAACACTCGGATCGCATCGCTCTTTTGCTTCCCAATTGCCTCGAATTTGTCACGCTATGGTTTGCGGCGTCCAAGCTCGGCGCGATTGAGGTGCCCAGCAATCCGGGGCTGCGCGGTGATCTCCTGATCCACAATTTGCAGAGCAGCCGTGCCGAAGTGTTGGCTGCGGATGGTGCGACCCTCCAAGAGATTGCCGCCGTTCAACAGCATCTTCCTCTGATCCACACCCTCATTCTGGTTGACGCAACGCCAGCGTCAGCGCGTGCGGCCGGAGTGCTCATCGACCGGATCATTCCCTATGAAGAGTGCCTGTCTTCACAAACTGCCTTTGATCGTCCGGCTGTGCGGTATTCTGATCCAATGGCGATCTTGTACACCTCCGGGACGACGGGTCCGGCAAAGGGCGTGGTGATGTCGCATCATCAATGTTTTGCTTGGACCGAGGCGATGGCCCGCAATCTTGGCTATACGTCGTCCGACAGCTATTTTTCCGCACTGCCCCTGTTTCACACGGACGCGCAGATGTTCGGCGTCTACATGCCGCTCGTTTTTGGAACAAAGTCCACGATCGTTGATCGGTTCAGCGCCTCCCGGTTCTGGGAACAAGTGCGGGCCAGTGGCGCGACCGCATCCAACATGCTGGGTGCCATGGCGGTGATCTTGATGCGAGCACCGCCCGCCGCGAATGAGACCGAAAACCCTCTGCGCGTTTGCCAGTGCATCCCCCTCGTGCCAGACAAGCCAGCCTTTGAGAGCCGCTTTGGCCTGAAAGTTGTCACTGGCTACGGGCAAACGGAAACCAGCTTTGTCACACTGGACAGCGTTGATCAGACCCGTGAGAATTCCTGTGGGCGCGCGCACCCCGATTGGGAGGTCGCGGTGGTTGACGAACATGATCGACCAGTTCTTGCAGGTGTGATTGGTGAGATCGTCGCCCGTCCCAAGAAAAGCTGGTGCATGTTCTCCGGCTATGACGGCTTTGAGGCAAAGACGATCCAAACGCTCCAAAACCTATGGTATCACTCGGGAGATGCGGGTTGTCTCGACGCGGAGGGCTGGCTTTATTTCAAACACCGCATCAACGAGGCGATCCGGCGCAGAGGTGAGAATGTATCGGCCTATGAAGTCGAGAGCATCGCCGAGGGCCACCCAGATATCGTCGAAAGCGCTGCATTCGGCGTGCCGTCGGACTTGACCGAAGAAGATATCATGGTGGTCGCGTTGCGGCGTCCCGGTTCGGGTCTCAAACCAGAGATGCTGCGCGACTATTTTCTCGAGAATGCGCCACGTCACTTGGTGCCGCGATACATCGAAATCACCGACGATCTCCTCCCAAGAACGCCGACCGAGAAAACCTCTCGGGCAGCATTGAAACAGCGCGGTGTCGGGATGCAGACCTTCGATACGTCAGAACGCTGATGCAACCACACGGGGCCGCCTCGCGGACCGAGAAGGGGATAAAGCCCGCCACGCTAACCCACGCCTGCCGCCTACTCCGCCCTCAATCCTGTGATCTGCGCGTCATCAATCGGATGTAATTAAGCAGATTCCCGAGTGATCCATCTCGTAAAATCCATCATGGCTGGCGTCGACGGTCGTTCAGCCGGCCAAGTCAAAAAATAGCGTCCTGCCGATACCGTCGTTGCAAATGGCTGAACCAGCTGTCCTTCGGCCAGTCGTCGCGCAAACATCTCGACCGGCAACAGCGCCACACCCGCGCCAGCGGATGCAACGTCAGCCAGAGCGATTGACGAGTCAAAGATTGGGCCCGTAAGCGCTGGACAAGACGCGCCCGCCGCCGAAAACCATCGCGACCACTCGTCACTTCGATAACTTCGAAGCAGGACTTGCCGACTCAAACAATCCGGGTGGCTCAGAGTTTCCGCGACGGATGGCGCACAGAGCGGTGTCAGCGGCGCCTCCAAAACCAGTTCGGCATTGTGTCCTGTCCAAGTTCCGGCACCGTAACGTATGGCCATATCGAGGCCTTCTCGCAGTATCTCAACCCTGTTGTTATTGGTCGAGATGCGGAGATCAATCGTCGGATGGCTACGTCGAAACTCTGACAGCCTTGGCAAAAGCCATCCAACAGCAAAGGTCGTGACGACACCGACTTTGAGCGTCTCGATGTCGCGGTGCCCGGTAATTCGGTCCAACGCACGCGCGATAGCGTCCAGACCATGCTCCAAAACCGGATACAAATCCCGCCCTTCGTCGGTTGGAACCAAACCGCCGGAGGTGCGCAGAAACAGTTTGGCCCCAAGCCGGTCTTCTAGGCGCGCGATCTGATGGCTGACTGCCGCCTGAGTGACCCGCAATTCGATTGCCGCGCGTGTGAAACTGCCCTGCCTCAACGCGACCTCAAAGGCGCGCAGCCCGTTCAATGGTATATCCGGACGATCCATTGCCATTACTCCAGCTAATGACATGGGTTATACTTTGTCGTTTGAGGTCCGTAAATCGTAAGGCTATGCGTTCTCCATGACATCAGGTGATATCTGTGATCACGTCGCGGCCAGATCCAACGTCTTCGGCTAACACCCTCACCCGAGGGTCAGGCAAACACATATGGTCTGGTACAACCAAGGATATGCGCATGCTTCTCCCACGTATTTCCATGCCGTTTCTGGCGGTCGGCTTGGCCTGTGGCCTTCTCGCTTCGTCGTCAGCCGTCGCACAAGACGCCGAATACCGCCTTGCCCAGACAATCGCACAAATTGAACACTCTCTTGACGCGCGCGTCGGGCTCCATATCCACGACAGCGCAACAGGCTGGTCTGTCAGCCATCGACCGAACGAGCGGTTTCTCATGGCCAGCACGTTCAAAGCCATGCTTTGTGGCGCGGTTTTGAGCAGGGTCGACAAGGGCACGCTCGATCTTGATGAGCAGCTTGAGATCACAGACCAGGATATCCTTGAATACGCGCCAATAACGGAAAGCGAGATTGGCAAAACCATGAGTCTAGGGGAGCTTTGCTTTGCGGCGCTTGATATGAGCGACAACACGGCAACAAACCTTCTGATTGACCGCCTTGGCGGACCTCACAAGGTTACGGCATTCCTACGCGCTATCGGTGACCCGGTCAGCAGGCTTGATCGACGCGAGCCGGACCTGAACACGTTCACGCCCGGCGACGCTCGCGACACGACGACACCGGCTGCAATGGCGTCAACGCTGGAAACCATGCTGACAGGCGATGCTCTTTCCCCGCAATCCCGCGCACAGCTTATCAAATGGATGAGCGCTGGGGGTGTCACAGGCGCCTTGATCCGGGCAAGCACCCCAAAAGGCTGGCAGGTCGCGGATAAATCAGGCAGTAGCGCCTATAGCCGGAATATAGTCGCGATGGTGACGCCGCCGGATCAGCCCCCCTATGTCATCACGGTATTTCTGTCGGATGCCGATGCTGATTTCGCAACACGCAACGCCGCTGTCATCACATTGTCAAAGGCTGTGATGGATGTGGTCACAAGCCGCCAAACGAAACGCGGGACCATGCGCAACCTTGACCGCGCATACCCCAAAGCAGCGCCAGAGCGCGGCCTCATGGCTCCCAAGTGTAGAGTGGCGATAGACGACCCGACCGCCGCCGCAGAATAGACATGCTGTTCTGCATCTTCTTATGCGGCTCCAAAAGGTTGATAAGCTCAAATTCGCCACTTGCCCGCTGACGATTGATCAAGACCTCGGTGAAAACCCGCAGCTCGGCATTCGTCAGGGTCGAGTGATAGGCGATCAGACCGCCATTCGGATTGATCAGCGGCCAATACTCGAGCGTGAAGTCGACATACGCCTCCAATCCTCCGCAGTCGAACCACACCAGATCCAGGGGCAGCATGTCGTCTGACAGCTTTGCGGCATAGCCTTCAAAGACATCGTGACGCAGGTCTAGATAGGGCGCGAGACCCAGATCGTCGACAACACGCAAAAGCCGTTCAACCTTGTTCTGACCGTGGGATTGATCATCCAATGTCATCAGTCGCGGCGCATAGGGGCGATCATACCAAGACGTCTTGCCGTAGATGTTGCGGTCAGAACTGCGATCTTCATGGTCATCCGCCGCAGTGTCAGCGAGCGCTTGCAAGAGGTAAAGCGTGCTGAGCCCCGCTCCAACCTCAAATATCCGACGCGGTCTGACAAATCGTGCCAGCGCGTAGAGCAACGGCGCGGCATTTTCAGTGCCAAATGTGCCATCCAGCGCCTGAGCCGCAGATCGGAACCCATTTGCCATCATCGCAACATCCTCGCAAGCGCGCCTGCAATTGAGCTGATCCGCACGCCTTCATTGACCAGAACCCGACGGCCATCGGCCGCCGTATGTTCGAACGCGGCATGATGCAGGGCCGCAAGCTGCCATTGATCGTTCAGCACAGGGGCCCCAGAGGCACCCGCGGATGTGTCGCTGGTATAGTGAATCCAGTCATCAAAGACATCGACCACGACGTTGTCGCGCAGACTTATGGTCTGAGCCTCTCCGTCACCATGCTGGATCACGTTCAGGGCTTCGCCGATCAGAGCCTTGCCTGTGTCTGGCAAGATGTCGATAGAGCCGAAAACCCGGTGTGCTGCTTCGGCAGCGTTGGGTTCAAAGGCAACCAATGTGAAATCGAGCATCACGTCCGTCAGGAACAATGTTCCCGGATCCAATGCCAAAACAACGCGGGAGTTCTGGCGCGCGGACTCGTTCGACCAATACCCGAATTCGACCTGTCCGCGCGCTGCGGCGGTCCAGTCCGGCAACACGTGATTGTTGGTCAGGATCAACCCCGGCGCAACCGCAAATCCGCTGCCCAGGGATGGCTGTCCCGAGTCTGTTAGCGTTGCAACACGGCAAACTGCATCGGCGGTGCGCGCGCCATCCACCAAAAAGCTGCGCGGCAATCGGTCATCACGCCCCACCACCGCTTCAAGGATGCGTCGCCCGTCCTGCAAATCGGACGCGGACAGCGCAGGGCGGGCCTCTGCCAAGAGTCGAGCACGTTCCTGCTGCCGTGCCATTGGCTCAATCGAATTGGGGTCTACACTCTTGCCCGAGAGCAAGTCGGACAAAGAGCCCAACCGTTGTTGCCGCACGGCAGCGCGCCGTTGAAACCGACCCGCACAGGCGGTTCGCTGAAGGTCCTTCAACATAAGAGGCGCAGCCCTTCTGGCAGACGTGTCGTGCCATTTGCCCAGAAATCAGCATTGAAATTCGGTCGGATTCCCTCTGCAAAGGCAAGCGTCGCCGAAACCGATCCGCCAAGAGAATACGTGCCGTGCCAGGTTCCCCAAGGCAGCATCAGCCAATCACCAGGTTGAAGATTAACGAAACTCATCTGTTCAGGCAGGGCGATCCGTTGACCAAGATGAAATGCTTCGCCGGCTTGCTCATCCGCCACGACATTGCAGAGCGGCTCCGCCACTGCTGGCCCCGGCCCCACTTGCCAAAGTTTGCTTCCCGCCAGCTGAACCACGACACTCCAGCGGGTGTCGAAATGCATTGGCGCCGTTGACACCGATCACAATCTCAGGCCGGTCATTGGTGCCGAACAGCGTGATAACGACCGTATTGTTTACGGTCGTGTCGCCATCATCCGCGGTCACGGTAAACCGCAACGTGATGTTGTCCGTCGCCCCAAGATAATCGAACGTCTCTGCGTCGCTGTCAAAGCTCCAGGTGATCTGGGTACTTGCATTGCCAGCACCCGTCTCAAGCGGGGAACCTGCGCTGATGGTCATCATGCTCTGAAGCGCCGCGTCATCCGCTGCAAAGTTGCCCAATGTGCCCGATGCCGAAACCGCGGTCACTGTTACCGAAACCGTATCATTCGCATCCACATCCGATACGGTCAGCGTGCCGTTGGCTGTCAGGTTTGCAGCATCGGATTCCACAAGGATGCCAGACGCTGAATCGTCACCCAACGGACCCGCCAAATCGCCCCCGAAGATGTCAATTGAAGGCGCATCATTGGTGCCGGTCACAGTAACGGTGACAGTGTCCTCGGAATAGCCACCCAGCCCATCGGCCACGCGCACAGTGAACGTATCCGTGACCGTAACACCGGCGGCGAGCGCCTGTGTGTCCTCGTCCCGATCGTCCAACTGGTAGAACCACTCACCAGCGCTGGTCAGAACCAGGAAACCATAGGTGCCAGCCGCCTCTGCGACGAACCCGTTCGCAACCGAATGCTCGATCGGCTCGCCGTTCACTCCGGTGATCGACCAGATCACCTGATCGGTCCCTCCGGTGTCCACATCCGACGTCGAGAAGCTGCCCGAGGCGTCGGGATCGCCCGAGGGGATTGGCCCCTCGAGCCCATCCACTGCATCCGCACTTATGCCTCGCTCTGTGACCGAGGTATCGGCCCCGCCATTCGCAACGATCACCGGCGCGTCATTGGTGCCGTTGATGGTGATCACCACGTCTTGTGTGGTCGTTGCACCCTGAGCGTCGGTCACTGTGACCGTGAAGGTTTCCAAGACGGAGTCCGAGTCGTGCAGCGACTGAACCGCTTCGGCCTCGTTATCCAGTGTGAATGTCCAGTTGCCAGTCGCGTCAATCGCAAAGCTGCCGTAAACCCCTTCAATTGTGAGGGAATCTGTCTGCGCTTGGCCAGCCAAGGTATCCGCTCCAGCGCTCCAGATCAGATCAACCGGTGCATCCTCGGCATCCACATCATCGGCACTCAACGTACCAGTGGCGGTGGTCGGCGGCGTGTTGATGGCGGCGTTTTGCCCATCAACGCCCTCTTCTTCGACCGTACCCACCTCCTGACCTTCGACAAAGCTGATGACCGGCGCGTCATTGGCACCCGTGATATTGACGGTCAGCGAGGCGCTTGCCTCATTGCCCGCACCGCCACCGTTGTTGGCGATGGTATAGTCAAAGACCTCTGTGACACCTTCACCGTCATTCAGCGCCTGGGTTGCGTCCAGCGTGTCGTCCAGCACATAGCGATAGCTGCCATCGGCACTGACAAAGAGCGTGCCATAGGTGCCTGCGATCTCGGTTTCACCCTCAACGCCAACCTCGACGCTGGTTTCGCCAAAGGCAATCTCGCTCACAACCAAGGCTGCGGCCTCGCCATCATCGGCATCGGTCCAGTTGCCATCCGCCGACAGATTGCCTGTGGCTTGCGCTGTGCCCTCGGCGCCATTCTCGACGCCACCGGCTTCGACCACTGTGGTCCCGGCGGTGCTGCTGGCGCCGATCTGCGGTACGTCATTTGTGCCGGTAATGGTGATGGTCACGACCTGCGCATCGGTCACGTTCTCGGTTCCGGAATCATCCGTCGCCGTCAGCGTATATTCCAGAACCAGCGTTTCGCCCGCAGGCAGGAAATCAAACGACGAGCTTTCGCTCGACCCGGCGGCGAATTGCCATGTAAAGGACGAGGCAGCGGATTGATCTGCCGTCATCGGCCCGGTAGCGGCACCAAATTCACCACCCTGAGCAGCCACTTGCATCATCGCAAGCAAGGCTGAATTGTCCAGCGGGCTTTGCCCCTCGAACGTCCCCGAAACCGCAACCGTACTCACAGCAACCGAAACCTGATCGGTGGTGTCGCTATCGGCCACGGTCAACGTGCCCGTTGCGCTCAGCGATTGGTCACTGCTGCCGTCATCGACGACTTCAGTCAGATCCGCCGAAACGGCCGCACCGGAAATCACCGGCGCATCATTGCTGCCTTCGATCGTCACCACGATCCGCTGAACAAAGCTCAGGCCGCCAACGGTTTCGGTCGTCGTCACATCATAGACCTGCGTGATGCTCTCGCCATCGGCCAGCGCATCGACAATCGCCATCTGGGCTGCGAGAACCGTCGGATTGGTGATCGGTGCGCCGATGTTAAAGGTCCATTGCACCGTGCCATTGCCATCACCCTGAATTGGATCAGAGAACCCCGCCTGGAACACACCAAGGAAGCCGCCGTTGGTGCTGGAAATATTGGACACCGTGACCGAGTGGCCATCAGCCACATCGTCGTCATGCACACCAAAGGTGCCGGTGATGCCCAAGGGCGCGGCATTCTCGCCAAGCACCCCGTCATCGCGCTCATTGACCGTGCCGGTCAGATCGTTCTCACCCGGCACCAGTTCCGGCGCATCGTTGAGATTGGTCAGCGTGATCGACAGGACCGACGCGGTTGCATTGCCCGCGTCATCCGTGCCGGTCACGGAAATGTCAAAGCTCTGGCCGTTCTCTTCGAAGTCAAAGAATCCGCGCGCGGCTTCGGTGTCGATGATCTGGAGCAGGTATCCGGTACCGCCATCGCTGACGATCTCGACATGCGCATTGACCGCCGCTTCACCTGTCACGGTATAGGTCGTGCCATCAACACCCGACAGCGAGGCCAGAACAATTGGCGTGCCAGTTGTCGCGGCAGCCTGATCGGCGATTTCGGCAATCGTGACGGACTCGGTCTCAGAGGCTGTGCTCTCGGTGTCAATCGCGGTGCCGGTGGACACCTCGGATACGGCAGAGATCACATTGCCCGCCACGTCCTGCGCGCCCGAGACATCCACTGTGATCGCGGCCAGATCAACGTTCTGATCCTCAACCGTGTAGGTGATCGTCAGGCTCAGGCCATCACTCGACCACACACGCCCGGTCTCACTAAAGCTGCTGGCCGACGCCACATCCAGCGCAACAGTCGGATCAACAGCCGTATCCATCGCTTCGTTGAACGCAATCGTCAGCGTGACAGAGCCGCCCACGTCACCGTCAATCACAGCGCCATCAACACCGGTCCCCCCCGCAAGGGTCACGGACGCAATCACAGGCGCGTTGACGTCCAGATCAAAGCCGTTCGACTGAACCTGCGCCGTATTGCCCGCCTCATCCGTCACATCAAGCGTGACCGAGAGCGTGCCATCGTTCAGCGCAGCCATTTGCAAAGGGCTGAGTGTGATTGGGCTGGATGTCCCATTGCTCACAGTCTCAATAACAACCGAGCCGCCACCAGTGGATGCAATCGTCAACGTCCCTGACGCATCGGCATCAATGCCGCTGAAAGACACCTGGATCAGCTCTCCGGAATTGAATGTCGTGTCGCTGCCCGCGCCCGCAAAGGCAACAGACAGGTTTGCATCCGCATCTGCGTTAGTGTCGAGGCCAATTGTATCGCTCGTGGTTGCAACGTTGTTGGACGCATCCGTCACCGTCACCGTTGCCGTCAGCGTGCCGTCCGTCAAAGTGGCGAGTTGCGCCGCGGAAAGGGTCGCAGTGGCGCCGCCGTCGGCAATCGTGCCAAGGGTTGCGGTCACTATGGTAGTGCCATCCGATACGGTCACCACAACCGACGCCTGATCGGCGTCAATACCAGTCACGGTCAGCGTCTGATCGCCTGCGGCATCGTTCGCGTTCAGAACGGCATCGCCATGATCAAAGGCAACTGACAACGGGGTGGCATCCTCATCCGCGGAAATGTCCGTGGCAAGCTCACCGTTCGCAAAGGTGCCGGGAGTCACTACCAGTCCGCTGGAATCGCCAATCTGGGTGAAGCCGATTGCAGAGGGCGGTTGGGCGGAAAGGAAAACGCTCTGACCGCCAGCATTGTCCCAGAAGAGAACCTCGACATTGTGGTCCCCAGCCGTGAGCTCATAGGTAGATGTGGTGGACCAGGCAGGGTTGATGTCAGTTCCAGAGAAGCGCTGTGCGACAATCACACCGTCTATGAAAAGGACAAACCCATCATCTGCGTTGTGCTCAAACGTCCATATACCTGCTTCAGTGAAATTCACGACGCCTTTGAAACGCACCGCAAAACCATCCTCTGAACCGCCAGACAAGCCAATCTCGACCAAGCTGACGACCACGGACGTGTCTGTAAACACGGTGCCGTTCAGCAGATCAACTGCAAGCTCGTTCGTATTGATGGTGCCGGTGGAGTCTGCATATTCAACATTGAAAGCCATTTAGGATGCTCCTGCTCTATTTTTTGGTGCCGCGCTCTGCGGCGTTATGTGTGTTTACACAAGCGGTGGGTGATGCCCCGCTTGCGCCATGAAATTAGGATCTGAGAGGGTCGCGACCCGCGTGCGCGCCCATGGGAACGCGTGGCAATTGACTGAAAGAAAACAAAAAATCGTCAACAGTGGCCATTTGAAACTCTCCTGATCGGTCAGTAGGGGAATGACCCGGCGGCACCGTGATGGAGGGCCGGGATCAACGTGATGGAACAACAAGGGATGCGGGGTTGGCTGTGTCCGGACTGATCCGGCAACAGGACTGTCGTGATCTTGTCTGCGTGATGGCTAAGGCTGGGCGCGTCCGGCCCACCTGTGCTGATGCCCCTTTGGAAATGCCCGGCGTTGGCCCAAACCGGCCCGCCGTTGGCATGTAACACTTCCTGGTTGCCGCTTGGCTCTGGACTCGAGTCCGAGTGCGTCTTGGGTCCTGCGGAAGATAGCCCATAACACTGAGCCGTTGATCGATACGTGGTAATGTCGTGCCTCCCCACCTAGCGCCAAGTTCGAACTGAACTCCGGTCACAGGATTCTTTCCGCATGAAAGTGCCTAAACACGAGACAATGCAGGTTCTTGACGCGCAACGGCGTAGGTTTTTGGTATCTGCTCTTAGGAATTCTAGGTCTGTGATGGAAATTCCATACTTTGAGATTAAAACACTTGGCTACTCACACGCAAACATCGGTCCAATTGTACGAAGCACAGCCATCCAACAATGGATGATCGCCTGCTTCGGCATAAGGTAACCATTTCGTTACTCCTCAATCAAGAATGAAACATGCATTACTGACGCCTTTTCGAACAAAAAATGCCTTGCGTTATCTTGAATTCTTAAAATTTCAATTAAAAGGTCAGTTAACTAATTGTTAAGACCTTATAGGTTGCAGAATCCATTTGAGATACCAACTGGCCTCGGCCCCTGTCATTCCGGATCGATCATCACGGATACAGAATAAATATGTTTAAGGTCAATATGTTATTAAATTCCGCAGGCGAGATTCAGCCCAACAACTCGCCCAATGCCCATAAACTCCGCGCGAAACAGCCACCCAATTAGACCCGCGATCGTGCTTTTACCTATAGAGATGAGATACTTAACAGTATCAGTAAAAGTCTATCTGCGATTGATCTTTGAACAGAAATAATTAGAATATCCGCCCACGTTGCATGATCCAGTATTGAATCCCGCTCTGGATTAAAAAATCCACCCAACATGGCGACGTATGAGGATCAGCGCATGATTGTAAGGTTCGGGATCCACATACCTAAGCGTCGGCCTCTTTCAGCATGCCAATCCGGCGATGCCGCCCCCGATCCCTGGATAATTCCGGCACCTGTAAGACTCCAGAAATTCCATGCGCCGAGAGACGGACCCCGTTACATTTCATGATCTATCCGGCACCGGATCGCTCGCGGGTCACGACACAGGCTTACAACGCCCCGAAGTGCGCCAGCCAACCCAACGTGGCCTCCGTGCCCGCGTCGCCGGGGCGGTATTCTGCGCCGAACGGCACTTGCCAGCCCAGATCAACCATCTGCGGCAAGAGCCAGCCATAATCCACCTCGCCCCTGTCCGGCGCACCACGATCCGGCACCCCGGCGATTTGCACATGGCCGATGATCGACTGATAGCGCGTAAACCGCCGCAGCAGATCACCCTCCATGATTTGCAAATGATAACAGTCAAACATCATCCGCAGATTATCCCGCCCCAGCGCCGCAATCACCGCCGCCGCCGCAGCGCTCGACGACAGGTGATAGCCCGGCACATCGCGGTGATTGATCGGCTCGATCAGGATCGTCAGCCCCATGGGCGCGGCCAGATCACAGGCATAGGCCAGATTGCCGCGATACACCGCCTCCGCCTCTGCCCCGCCATCTATGCGTCCGGCCATGACATGCACCGCGCCCGCGCCAATGGCCTGCGCATAGTCCACCGCCTGCCGGATGGCCGCGCGCGCCTCGTCCTCGCGCCCCGGCAGGGCAGCCAAGCCGAAATCGCCCGCCGCCCGGTCGCCGGGCCATGTGTTCAACCCCAGCATCGGCAGGCCGGTCTCCTCCAGCGCCGCGCGCACCTCTGCTGCGGCAAACTCATAGGGAAAATGACATTCCACCGCCGCAAATCCCACCCGCGCCGCAGCACGGATCGCGTCGGGCAAGGGCCGCTCGGTGAACAAGAAGCCCAGATTGGCCGAATACCGCATCAGTCCCAGTCCACCTCGAACTTGCGCACCACCTGCGCGATTTGCTCCGCATCCAGCGCCCGCGCCCCGGTTCCCCGCAAAATCAGCGCGAGCTTGGCGGTCTCTTCCAGCTCTTCCATCGCGAACACCGCCGCCTCCAGATCCTTGCCCGCCACCACCGGGCCATGATTGGCCAACAAGACGGACGCGCGTCGCCCCGCCAACCCTCGGATCGCCCCGGCCATCGCGGCATCTCCCGGCACAAAGAACGGCAAGAGCGCCACCTTGCCTACTCGCATCACCGCATAGGCCGTGAGCGGTGGCACGGCATTGTCAGGGTCCGTGTCGGGCAGGATCGAGAGAGCGACCGAATGGGTGGAATGCAGATGCACCACCGCCCCCGCACTCTGCCGCGTCTCGTAAAAGGCTGCGTGCAGCGGCATTTCCTTGGTCGGTGCATCCCCCGAAATCAATCGCCCGCCGGCGTCAAACCGGCTGAGCCGCGCCGGATCAAGCCGCCCCATGCTGACCCCCGTCGGCGTCACCAACAGCCCGCCATCCTCGGTCCGCACCGAGATATTGCCCGACGCCCCGCCGGTCAGCCCGCGATCAAACATCGACTTGGCCCAGAAACACAGGTCTTCGCGCAGGCGGCTTTCGGTCATGCGGAATGCTCCATCATCTGCGCCGCCTCAACAAAGAAATCCGGCCCGCCAAAATTCCCTGATTTAAGCGCCAGCAACAGCTCATCCCCCGCGCGCATCACCGGCACGCCGGGGGCAATTTCCGGCCCGATCTCTAGCTGCGTCAGACCCAGCCCCTCAACCACCGCGCCCGAGGTCTCGCCGCCTGCACTGATCAACCGCGTCACACCCCGCGCGACCAGCGCCTGCGCCAATTCCGCAAAGAGCGCCTCGATCGCCCCGGCCACAGCCCCGGTCCCGAACGTCGCCTGATCCTGCGCCACACGGGCGGGATCGGCGGAGGAATAGATCAACGGAATCCCCCCCTGCGCCAAGGCCCAATCCGCCAGATCCTCCGGGGCAACCCGACCCGCCATGACCTCTGCCGCAGAGATTTCCCTCGCCGGATGAGAGGCCGCGTGCCGCGCCACCTGCCCGCGCGTGGCAAGGGAACAAGACCCCGAGAGAACCGCGACCGGACCAGCCTGCCCGCGCCAAAGGCCATCCTGCCCCGCCAACTCCCCGCGCGACCGGAAATTATCCGGCAGACCCATGGCAATCCCTGATCCGCCTGTGATCAGCGGCAAGTCCGCCGCCGCATGGCCCAAGGCCACCAGATCCGCATCGCTGATCGCATCTGCCACGATCAACCGATGCTCTTGCGCCGCCAATGCCGCCCGGATCGCCCCCGCCCCTTGCCGCACAACCTGCGCGCCCAGATGACCGACCGTGCCGCGCACCTGCGCCGCCAGCCAGCGGCGAATATCGGGGTCGGTCATCGGGGTGAGCGGATGATGCTGCATCCCGCTCTCGCTCAAGAGCCGGTCATTCACAAATAGATGCCCCTGATAGACCGTCCGCCCCGCCCCCGGAAAGGCCGGGCAAAAGATCACTTGCCGCGCGCCCAAGGCTTCGGCCAAGGCCTCGGCCACCGGGCCGATATTGCCCTCAGGCGTTGAATCAAACGTCGAGCAATACTTGAACAGAAACTGCCGGCACCCCTGCGCCCGCAACCAATCAAGCGCCGCCAGCGATTGCGCCACCGCCTCCGTCACCGGGATCGAGCGAGATTTGAGCGCGACCACCCCGGCCTCTACCCCCGCCCCGGAAGGCGCAACCGGCACGCCCACATATTGCACCGACCGCATGCCCGTCTTGGTCAGCGTATTGGCCAGATCGCTCGACCCGGTGAAATCATCGCCAATACAGCCCAAGAGCATCAGCCGTCCCCCGGCAATCGAAGGCCTGCGCGCGCGGCGAAATGCTTGGTAATAGCCGCGTCATCGGCGCGGCCCAACCCCGCAGCAGAGGCCGCGCGATATTCGCCCAGCGCCGCCTCGACCAGCGGCAGGGGCAGGGTCGCGCGCGCAGCAATATCCCGGACAATCCCAAGATCCTTGGGCCAGATGTCGATGGCCGAGCGCGGGCTATAATCCGCCTCGATCACATGCGGCGCGCGGTTCTCGAACATCCACGAATTGCCCGCCGACACCTTGATCACCTCCAACACACGGGCCAAATCAAGCCCTTGAGAGGTGGCAAAACACAGCGCCTCGCCCATTGCCGCGATATGCACACCCGCCAGCAACTGATTGACCGCCTTCATCGCCGATCCCGGCCCGGCGCAATCGCCCAAGCGATGCACCGTTTCCGCCAGTGCCGCCAGAACCCCCGCCGCACGGTCAAACGCCTCAGGCCGCCCCGACGCCATGATTGACAGTCGCCCCTCCGCCGCCTTGACCGCCCCGCCCGAAATCGGCGCATCGAGATAATGCAGCCCCCGGCGCATGGCCTCGTCCTCCATCTCGCGGGCAAACTCTGGCGCGACCGTGGCACAGCCCAGAATGACGCCGCCCGTCTTCACCCCATCGGCCCAGCCTTGCGCCCCAAAGAGCGCATCGCGCGTCTGTGCGGCATTGAGCACGACGCAGACCAGCACCCCCGCCTTGGGCGACACCCGGTCCAGCGCATGCCCGCCCGCGGCACCCAGCAAATCCCGACGCGCGGTATCAGGATCATGGCCATAGGTCTCGAACCCGGCACGCAGCGCCGATTGCGCCATGCCAAGGCCCATCGACCCCAGCCCCACAAAATGCACGATCTCTGTCATGGTCCCACCGAAAGAATGGTTTGCATCGGCCAGAGCGTGATGGCCGGAATATAGGTGATCAGCATGAGCGCGCCGAACACGGTCAGCACGAACCAGAAGAGGTGCGGAATGACCTTTTCAATCGAGAGATTCGCCACCGCACAGGCCGCAAAGAGATTGACGCCCAGCGGCGGCGTAATCATCCCCAGCGCCAGATTGACCACGAGGATCAATCCGAAATGCACCGGATCAACCCCGTAGGATACCGCAATCGGCGCCAATATCGGCGCCAGCACAAGGATCGCCGCCGATGTCTCAATGAACATGCCAACCACCAGCAGCATCAGGTTCACCACCAGCAGAAAGGCAAAGCGGCTCTCAAAAATATCCTTGAACCAGGCTGCAATTTCATTGGGCAGGCCAGAGCGCGTTATGAGAAACGAGAAAAGCGCCGCCGCCGCAATGATGAGCATGATCGCCGCCGTCGCCAAAACCGTCTTTTTCAGGATTTCGGGCAGGTCCGCAAAGCGCAATTCCCGGTAGAACACCATGCCCACGATCACGGCTGCGGCCACGGCCGCCGCACTCGCCTCTGTCGGTGTGAAAACGCCCGAATAGATGCCGCCCAGGATGACCACCGGCACGATCAACGCAGGTAAGGCGGACCAGAGCGCCGGGCCCACCCGTGGCCGGTCTCGCCCATCCTCTAGCCCGATGCCCCGCACCCGACAGAGGATCAGCACCAGTGCCATCAACGATCCTGCCACCAGAAACCCCGGCCCTATACCCGCAAGGAACAATTGGCCAATCGAGGTGTCCGTAGACACCCCGTAGAGGATCAGAGGGATCGACGGCGGAATTAGTACGCCCAACTCGGCGGAACTCGCCTGAACCGAGGCCGCCATGGGGGCCGGATAGCCGTGCTTCACCATCGCCGGAATGAGGATCGCGCCAATCGCAAAGGTCGTGGCCACCGACGAGCCAGAGACAGAGGCGAACATCATGCAGGTTAGCACACAGGACGCGGCCAGCCCCCCTTGGATGCCGCCCACTATGGATTTCGCGAGTTCCACCAAACGATGTGAAATCCCCCCCGCCGACATGAGATTGCCCGCGAGAATGAAAAGTGGAATCGCCATCAGCGGGAAACTGTCAATGCCCGTGAACATCCGCTGCGCCACGAGAAGAAGCGGCAAGCGGCCATTGGCCTCAATCCCGATGACCGAGGCGAGACCAATCGCCACCGCAATCGGAACCCCGGCCAAAAAGAAAATCGCAAGGGACAGCGCCAGTGCCGCGTTCATTGCAGGCCCGCCGAGAACTCAACCGCGCCCTTTCGAACCGCCCGTATCACACAACCCAAAATAGCCAGCAGGATAAACACCGACCCCACCGGCAGCGCCGCATAGACCCAGGCAATCGAGATTTCCAGCGCCGCCAGCTTTTGCGACATGACCCGTTCGGTCATCGCCCAGCCCTGCCAGAACAGGATGCAGAAAAACACCACCGACAATCCCATCGACACCAGATAGAGCACAAAGCCAAGGCGCGGCGGCAGCATCTTTTGCACGATCTCGACCGCGATCATCGCCCCTTCTCGAAACGCTGGTGCCACAGCCAGAAACACACACCAGATCATCGCCGAGCGCGTGATCACCTCAGACCATGTCGAGGGATGCCCAAAGACAAAGCGCGTCGTGACCTGATACAGCGCAAGTCCGACCGCGATCAGCAAAAAGCCAATCGCCAACCGCAAGGCCAGTTGCGTGGTCATGGCCTCAAATCTCAGAAACAACGACATCTTTGCCCTTCCGTCAGCCCCCGGCGCGATCCCCGCGCCGGGGGCAGCTTCGTGCCTTGGATCACTCGACGGCCTTGATCCGCTCGATCATCTCGCCGCCATACTGATCCGTATAGACCGAGTAAGACGCCTTTTCGGCCAGCGCCGCAAACGGGGCCTTGTCGATGTCGGTGATCACCTCCATGCCGTTTTCCCGCAAGAGCGCGACGCCCGCCTCTTCAAGCCGGTTGACCTCTGCGCGCGTCGCCGCCGCCGAGGCCTTGGCCGCCTCTGCAAACCAGCCGCGCTCTTCATCGCTCAAACCATCGAGCAGGACCGGCGAGGCCAATACGGCTGCGGGCGAATAGACATGCCCGGTGAGCGAGACATATTTCTGCACCTCCCAGAATTTCGACGCGGTGATCACCGTGACCGGGTTTTCCTGACCGTCCACGACACCCTGCTGCAACGCGGTAAACAGTTCAGGAAAGGCCATCGGGGTCGGAGCAGCACCCATGCCCTCGAAAGCCGCCATATGCACCTTATTCTCCATCGTGCGCAGCTTGAGCCCCGCCAGATCCTCGGGCGTGCGCACGGCGCGCTGCGAGTTGGTCACATGGCGAAACCCGTTCTCGGACCAGGCCAGCGCCACCAGATTGTTCTTGCTGATCTCATCCAGCAATTCCTGCCCGATCTCGCCATCCAGCACGGTGCGGGCATGGTCATAGTCACGGAAGAGGAACGGCAGATCGAGCGCATAGACCTGCGGCACGAAATTGCCCAAGGGGCCGGTCGAGGTGATGACCACATCGAGCGAGCCGATTTGCAGCCCTTCGATCATGTCCCGCTCGCCGCCCAATTGCCCGGCGGGGGCCTGCTCGCCGGTAAAGGCACCGCCCGACAATTCGGTCAGCGTGTCGATAAAGGCCTGCGCCCCCACCCCGTAATGCGATGTGGGTGACAGCGCGTGGCCCACCACGATATTCTGTTGTGCCCCGGCCGTGGTGGCCAGACCCAGCGCGGCAAGCGCACCCAGTGCAAAATGTCTCATGTGATCCTCCTCCTTGGTTTTCGTTGGTTCAGTCATCCGGAGCCTCCCGTGCCCCGTCAGTTCCGTGCCAGACTATCCATATACTCCTGCACAATCTCTGCAAAATCCCCGTTGGGTGCAAATCCCAGCGCCTCGGCGCGCGGCGTGATGATCTGCCCCGGCCATGTGGTCACGATCCGCTCGATCGCGGCATCGGGCCGCTCTGTAACGCGCGCCGCCACCTCGGACCCCGCCAAGGTCTCCAACGTATCCAGCATCGCCCCCACCGTCACCGAAATCCCCGGCAGGGTCACGGTGGTTTCCAGACCCAGATCGGATTGCGCCAGCCCTATGGCGGTCAGCGTATAGTCGAGCGCCTTGGCGGGCGAGGCAAGATGCATCCGCAAATTGCGCCCCACCGGCAATTCCGCCGCCATCCCCGCCAGAGGCTCGCGGATGATCCCGCTGGCAAAGCCCGATGCCGCGCGATTGGGCTTGCCCGCCCGCACCGCGATGGTCGGATAGCGCAGCGCGCGGCCCCGGATATACCCTTTGCGGCTGGCATCGCGCACCAGCAATTCCCCCATCAGCTTTTGCGTGCCGTAGGACGACAGCGGCGCGGGCTGGGTCTCCTCTGTAATCGTGTCATTGTCGGCGCAGGAAAACACCGCGACAGACGAGGAAAAGACAAACACCGGCGGTTTGCGCAGGCTGCGGCAGGCGTCGATCAGGGCAATCGTCGCTTGCAAGTTGACCGCCATGCCCAGCGCGTAATCCTCTTCCGCCTGACCCGAGACGACACCGGCCAGATGGATCACCAACTCGGGCGCATCCTCGACAACCCGCGCCAATATTTCCGCACTGTCCAGCGCCCCCGGCAGGGCATGCACCCGCCGACAGGACTGCGCCAGATCAAGCAACGGTGCCTCGGCAATATCTGTGGCAAGGAGGGCCGCAATCCGGCGCTCTTGACCATCCACGATCAGGCTGTCCCGCTCCGAGAGCGCGCGCACGACCCGCTGACCGATGAATCCCGCTGCTCCGGTGATCAGAATACGCACGCCAAATCCCCCTCGATCCGGACTGAACCAAGTAATGACAGCGCTGTCAATATGGTTCTGTCCGATGGCGCCGGAGGTAGAGAAGCCGCCTCGGAACTTGAACTCCTGTGTCGCCAAAAATGACCGTATCCTCCCCACGCGGAACAAGTCGCGGCGCGCCGCCGAGCGGCTCTGCACCCCTTCCCACACAGATTCTCAATGACAGCGCCATCATTTTGCGCAATCTGGAGTTATGGACCCGAACCCGCCCGATCCACCGCCCCGCCGCCCGACCCTCTCGCAGGTGGCCGAGGCCGCAGGCGTGAGTGAAATCACCGCAAGCCGCGCCTTGCGGGGCGGCAGCGCTGTTGCCAATGACACCCGCCTCAAGGTCGAAAAGGCCGCGCGCGCCCTCAATTACGTGCCAAACCGTCTGGCCGGAACGCTCGCGGGCGGGGCCTCTCGTCAGGTCGCGGTGATCCTGCCCTCACTCTCGAACATCGTCTTTGCCGATGTGCTCAAGGGCCTCGAAACCCGCCTCGAACAGGACGGATATCACCCGATCCTCGGCATTTCACATTATGATGCCGCCCGCGAAGAGCACCTCTTGCGCGACCTGCTGTCATGGCGACCTGCGGGCCTCGTTCTGGCCCCAACCGCCGGGAACGAGGCGACGCGCCGCCTGTTGCGCGCCGCCGAAATGCCAGTGGTTGAGGTGATGGATACCGACTCGGATGTGGCCGATATGGTCGTCGGTTTCTCGCACCGCGCCGCCGGACGGTCGATGGCGCATTACCTGATCGGGCGCGGCTATCGCCGAATTGCCTATATCGGTCATGACATCTCAACCGATTTTCGCGCGTTGGCCCGGCTTGACGGGTTCAAGGACGGTCTAGCCGAAGTGGGCCTTACCCTTGCAAACACGCTCATGCTTGACGGCCCATCCTCGGTGCCACTGGGTCGGACAGGTCTGGCGCAGCTTCTCGCCACCGCGTCCCCGGCCCCCAAAGCGGTGTTCTTCTCCAATGATGACATGGCCGTCGGCGGCGTCTTTCACTGTCAGACCGCCGGGCTATCGCTTCCCGGTGACATCGCCCTTGCAGGATTCAACGGCCTCAGCATCGGGCAAGCACTGCCGACGCCTCTCACCACCATCGCGTCCAATCGCGAACGCATCGGTTTTGTCGCGGCAGATCACATCCTGCGCAGCCTCGCCGGCGAAACTCCGCCAAAAATCACCCGCATAGAGTTCCGTCTCGTCCCGGGTAGCACCGCCTGATCGATGCTTATGCCCCCGCAACATGGTCTGGCAATCACGCGACAGCGCCCCATCTTGCCCCTCACATCGGGCTGAGGAGTGGATCAAATGGCGCGCAACGACGATCTGGACGGGTCTTACCCCGTGCCCGGCAACCGTCTTGGCCGCATGCTGCGCCTTGGTGGCATGACCACCGGTATCTTGGGCGACATGGTGGCCAGTGGAGTGCGTCAAGCCGCGCAAGGCCAGCGACCACGGCTTCCCGGACTGCTGCTGACGCCCGCCACAGCCCGGCGCGTGACCCGAGATCTGGGCCAGATGCGTGGCGCGGCGATGAAGCTGGGGCAGATGTTGTCGATGGACACAGGCCTTGTGCTGCCGCCCGAGATGACCGCGATCATGGCCGCCCTGCGCGACGAGGCGCCGCATATGCCCCCGAAACAGCTGCAATCAGTGCTGAATGCCGAATGGGGTGCGGGCTGGTATGGGCGGTTCAAACGCTTCGATCTGCGCCCCTTCGCCGCCGCCTCGATCGGACAGGTGCACCGCGCGCAGACCGTCGATGGCCGCGATCTTGCGATCAAGGTGCAATATCCCGGCGTGCGCGCCAGCATCGACAGCGACATCGACAATCTGGCGACACTCTTGCGCGTGCCGGGCCTGATCCCGCGCGAGATGGACCTTGGCCCGATACTGCGCGAGGCCAAGGCGCACCTGCATCAAGAGGCCGACTACCTCTCCGAGGCCCGACATCTCACCGCGTTTCAGAAACGTCTCGCGGGTTCAGACGCGTTCCGTCTCCCTGACCTCCACACCGATCTCAGCACGCCACATGTGCTGGCCATGTCCTATATCGAGAGCCAGCCCATAGACGCGCTGATCGACGCCCCCCAAGACCTGCGCGACCACATTGCACAGCATCTGATCGCTCTGACCTTGCGGGAACTCTTCGACTTTGGCCTGATGCAGACCGATCCCAACCTCGCCAATTACCGCTTTGACACGGCCGCGCGCCGCATCGTCCTTTTGGATTTTGGGGCCGTAATGGCGATTGCCCCGGATCTCACACAGGATTTTCGTGGCTTGCTGAACGCCGCGCTCGAGTGCGATGCCGCTCGCACCCGCGCCGCCATGCTCCGCATCGGCTATTTTGATGCCGCGACGTCCACCCGGCATCAGGATTTGATCCTCGAGATGTTCAACACCGCCATGGCCCCGCTGCGCCAGAGCACACCGTTTGATTTCGGCAGCGCCGATCTTATGAAAACCCTGCGCGACATGGGGCTGGCGATGGGGTCAGAGCGCGATCTGACCCATGTGCCCCCGCCCGCAACGATGTTCCTGCACCGCAAGATTGGCGGCATGTACCTGCTCGCCACCAAACTCCGGGCCCGCGTCGCCCTGCGCCCAATGCTGGAGCGTCACCAGTGACAGCCGTGGCTCTGGGCCAATCTAATCCGCCAGAACCGGAATGATGCCGACCCGAGCCGGGTTCGGGCAGCTATTCCCAAGATTTAGCAGTCCATGACCAAAGATGTCATCCGTTCCAGCCTCCCCGAGATCCACCGCGCTTTGCGCCAAGGCGGCCCGGATTTCCGCCGGGGACGAACCCGGATGCGTCTGTTGCCAGAGCGCCACAGCAGCGGTGACATAGGGGGCGGCAAAGGATGTGCCGGTTTTCCACCGCGCCCCCTTGATGGACGCAGCCGTCCAAACCTCGACCCCCGGCGCGGCAAGATGCACATGCGGACCCCGTCCCGCGCGACGATAGGGGCCCCCTGCCTTGTCCACCGCCGTGACGGCAATCACGCTCTCGTAGGCGGCAGGATAGGCGGGCGGGGCATTGGGCCCGCCATTGCCCGCCGCTGCCACGACCACAATCCCCTCTGCGCGCTCCAACTCGGCCAATGTCTGCTCCAACACCGCATTGGCTGGGCCCGTGAGACTGAGGTTGATCACCGTCGCCCCGGCCTCGACCAGATGATCGAGACCGCGCACGAGAGTAAAGGCATCGGCGCGCTCATCCCCTGACGCCTTGTGAAACGCATCCACCGCGACCAGCGGCAAACCGGGCAAGAGACCCGGCGCGCGCGAGGCGGCATCGCCCACCAAAAGAGCGGCCACAGCCGTCCCATGAATGGCATCCGAGGCATTGTATTCTTCAGGTGCCACCCGCAGGAGCGCCACTTGCGCCCCCGCAAGCGCCGCGTGGTCGGTATTGATCCCGGTATCAATCATGCCGATGATGACCGGCATGCCGCAGCCCCCCGGTCCGATATGATCAGGCCAGTTGATCAAGCCGCGCGCCGGGCAATGCAGACCCTCACATGGCTCCGCGACACTCTCTGTCCCCACCGCATCCGATGCCATGTCTGCACCGGCACGGTAGTAATGATTGAAATCCGCCACCTCACCCGTGGGCAGTGCCTGAACCGCCGCACGCGCCTCTTGCAAACTGGTGTTTTCGGGCACCAAGAGCCGCTGCATGGTCAATCCAAGGCTCGCCAGATCAACGCGGTCCAAAATGCCGTAGCCCTGCGCCACAAGCGCTGCGGCGTCTTCATCGCTCAGACCGCGTGCAATGATCTCACGCTCGGCCTCGGTCGGGCGGGGCGCGGCGCGCGGCGCAGGGCTTGCGCGTTGCGTTCGGCGAGGCAGCTGAAGATTGAACAGCGAGCGCAAATTACGGCGGTATTCGCGGAAACTGGTTTCCCCGACGCCGATACGACCTGCACCGGACCCGCCGCCGCCATCATCGCCGTCATCCCCATCATCGCCATCCCCATCCCCGTCGCCATCGTCAGCCCAGGCCACACTGACCGGGGACAGCCCAGAAAACCACGGCCCGGTCAGGGCAATGAGGCCAATCAAAATCAGCACGGCGCTTGGTCGCCACTGTCTCACCTGTTTTTCTCCTCTTGTCGTCCCCACGCTACATGCCATGTTGTGTAAAACGAAATAGATCAGACTTTATTCCCGACACCCCCCAGTTTCAGAGGCCAAGCCACAATGTCTGACAAGTTCACCGAGGATGTCGTGGCTCTTTTGCCCGCCCTCAAGCGATTTGCGCTGTCGCTCTGCCGCCGCGGTGATCTCGCCGACGATCTGGTGCAGATCACGGCCGAGCGCGCGTTTCGCGCCCGAGACCGGTTTGACACCGCGACCCATCTACAGGCTTGGCTCTTTCGCATTCTCCGCAACGCGTGGATTGACACCCTGCGACGCGACGCGACGCGCGGCGAGACCGTTGATATCCACGAAAGCCCGCAACCTGATCCTATCGACAGCGCCGCCCAGACAGATGATCGGCTGACCCTGAACGCCGTGCGCATCGCGATGGCGGACTTGCCCGAGGATCAGCGCATGGTGATGCATCTGGTTTGCATCGAAGGGTTGAGCTATGCCGAAACCGCCGCGACACTCGACATCCCTCAGGGCACCGTCATGAGCCGCCTCAGTCGCGCCCGGCTTGCCCTTGCAAAAGCCGTGGGAATAGACAGCAGCCCCAGCCGTTATCCTCAGGCAAGGGGAAGGAGCAGAACCGATGCAGATTGATGACGACACACTGATGTCCCTCGCCGATGGCGAAATCACAGGCCCCAAGGCCGAGGCACTGCTTGCCCAGATTGTCACCGACAAGGCTTTGGCTGCACGCTACGCCCTCTTCGTCGAGACCGCACATTTGGCACAGCAAGCGATGCAGGACCATCCCGATGCACAGGTCTCCGAGGCGCTCATCGCGCGCGTCCGCGCCATGGGCGAGGCCAGCGCACCGCCGGAGGCATCCAATGTGGTGTCCCTGCGCACAGCGCCAGCGCCCGCCGCGCCGACCCGTTGGCAGCCGCTGTCCCTCGCTGCCAGCCTCGCCCTCGCCGTTGGAATCGGCGCGGGGCTGCTTCTGTCAGGCGGTGCAGAAGAGACCCCGCGTGGCGCGCCCTTCAGCATCGCCCTTACCGAACGCCTCGACAGCCTGCCTTCGGGGAATGCGGCGCAACTCTCGGATGGCACCGCCTTGACCGTGGTCGCCTCCTTCACCGATGCAGCAGGCCAGTTCTGCCGAGAATATGAGGCGGCAACACCCGAGCGCGGCGGCTATGTCGCCGTTGCCTGTCGCGCAGATGGCGATTGGCAGTTGCAGTTTGCCATGGCGCAGGCTGGCGCGGCGGATGCAGCGGGCGCTTATGCCCCTGCCTCAGCCCTCGACGCGCTTGACGCCTTCTTCAGCGCCACAGGCGCAAGCCAGCCCATGACCCCGGACGAAGAGCGCGCCTTTCTAGAATAGGGGGGCGCACGAGGCGCAATAGAA
This sequence comes from Roseovarius sp. MBR-51, assembly GCF_053628575.1. Lineage (NCBI taxonomy): Bacteria > Pseudomonadati > Pseudomonadota > Alphaproteobacteria > Rhodobacterales > Roseobacteraceae > Roseovarius > Roseovarius sp. MBR-51. Next base: position 180,359 of record NZ_JBRJGQ010000004.1, on the reverse strand, counting down.
ACATCCCCTAGCCCGGAATGACAAACCGACGGTCAGGATGCTCCAGCCAATCCGCCGACCGCGCCCTGAGCGCGCCCACCAAGGGCGCGAACCACTCCCAATTCGCCGCAGCACTGTCATTGACCACAAGCATCTTCTTGCGGCTATAGATCGGCGCCTCGTGCAACTCAAAAAGCCGCCCCTCGGCCACGAGCGGGGCCGCCAATGCACGCGGCAAATAGGCCGACCCGCCCCGCTCCAACAGGAATTGCAGCGCCCAAAAAGAACTGTCGAAACTGACCCGCGCAATGCCTGCATCGTGATAGGTCTCGCCATGGGCGCGGCGATAGTCCTCGCCGTGATCCACGAAAATATACTTGGGATCGGCCCGAATCGAGGTCACTTCGCGGTCGGAATACAGCACCAACTCTTCCGGCGGTAACGCATAGACCGTCTGATTGCCCCGCGCCGAGGCCCCATAGGTCAGGATCACATCCACCAACCCCGCCGCCAGCCAATCCTCCAACTCGCGCCCGCCCCCCTGCTGCACCGACACGGCCATATCGGGATGGCCCTGCACCACCCCATCGAAAAACGCCCGCCCCGGCCCGTGCCACAACTCGCGATCACAGCCAAAGGTGCAGACCGAACTGAGACCCGCAGGCAAACCCGTCTCATAGCGCGCCTGCCGCCACAGCCCGGTCATGATCCGCGCATAACGTAACAGCTTGGTGCCCGCCGGGGTCAGCGTCGTGCCCGATTTCTGCCGATTGAGAAGCTGCTGCCCCAGCTCATCCTCCAGCGATTTGAGCCGCGCCGTCACCGTCGATTGCGTGACGTTCAGCTTTTGCGAGGCGCGCACCAGATTGCCGGTGTCGACGATGGCCAGAAAGGTCTGCAAGGCGGTGATGTTCATCAAGGACTCTCAATTCGGATTTTCCGCATGTTTGCAGCAAAACAATTCGTTTTCAAGAATGCTCCCTTTGTGTCACCTTCCACCGGCCGCCTCAAATCACCAAGGACAGACCATGACCCTAGAGCTTCGCCGCAGCCTCACCCTCGTGCAACGCACCCACGGCGAAGGCGGCAAGGATGTGGCCGACCCCACGCTGCTCGTCGCCGCCATGGCGATCATCCGCAACCCGTGGTTCGGGCGTGGTCATGTCGAGGATCTCGGCCCCGAAATTCGCGCGCAAGGCCCGGTGTTGGGCCGCATGCTGACCGACATGATCCTTGAGGTCACCGGCGACCGCCTCGAAGGCTATGGCAAGGCCAGCGTCGTCGGCATGGGCGGCGAGTTGGAACATGCCATGGCCCTCACCCACACGCTCTGGTTCGGCAATCAGTTCCGCGACGCGGTCAAGGCCAAGACCTACCTCGCCTTCACCAACACCCGCGGCGCCGCCGGGGCCGCCCTGATGATCCCGCTGATGGACAAGGACGACGCCGGGCGGCGCTCGCATTACCAGACCATCCACACCGTTGTGCCAGACGCGCCCGCCGAGGATGAAATCATCCTCGCCCTTGGCGCGTCGGTTGGCGGGCATCCGCATCACCGCATCGGCAACCGCTACGAGGATCTGCGCGAAATGGGCCATGATCCCGACAATCCCGCTGGCATCTGAATGGCACTCTCCCCCGATGGCACCGCCTATGACCTGAGCGGCCCCGAACAGGGCCCCGTCGTGGTGCTGATCCACGGCCTTGGTCTGTCGCGCAACAGCACATGGGGCGTGATCGCGCCGCTCTTGGCGAAACGCTTCCGCGTGCTCAGCTACGATCTGCCGGGACATGGGCAGAGCGCCCCCCACGCGGGGCCGCTCACCCTCTCCACGCTGTCACTTCAACTCGTCACCCTGATGGACCGGCTGGCGCTGCCGCACGCGGCCCTCGTGGGATTTTCGCTTGGCGGCATGATCAACCGACGCGTGGCGCTTGATCACCCCGCCCGTGTCTCGGCGCTCGCCATCCTAAATTCGCCCCATGAACGGGCCCCCGACCTGCAAGCGCGGGTCGCGGCACAGGCGCGCGATGCCGCCGCAGGCGGCCCTGCCGCGACCATCGACGCCGCGCTGGAACGGTGGTTCACCCCCGAGTTCCGCGCCTCAAGCCCCGAAAAGATCGACACCATCCGCGCAACCGTGCTCGCCACCGATCCCGCCAGCTATGCGGCGCATCGGCTCGTGCTGGCAGAGGGCGTAACCGAACTGATCCGGCCCCAGCCGCCGCTAACCCTGCCCAGCTTGGTGATGACGTGTGAAAACGACAGCGGCTCAACCCCGACCATGGCCGAGGCCATCGCCGCAGAGATCACGGACAGCCAGTGCCTGATCCTGCCCGCCCTGCGCCACCTCGGATTGATCGAGGCTCCCCAAGCCTTTGCGGGCAGGCTTACACAATTCCTCAGCCTGCACGCCTGAGATCACGCCTCCTCGGGGCCCAACCACTTGAACATGACGCGCGCATCGACCAGACCCGCTTGGGGATGGCGAAACGCCCGAGGCAAACGCCCCACCGTCTCAAATCCCAGATGCTCCCAAAGCGCAATCGCGCCCCGGTTTGTCTCGACCACGAAATTGAACTGCATCGCCAGATAGCCAAGCTCGCGCGCCTCATCCTGCGACTGCACACACATGGCGCGCGCGATGCCCTGCCCGCGCGCCGCCTCGGCCACCATATAGCCTGCGTTGCACACATGGGCCCCGCCCCCGGCCTGATTGGTCTTGAGGTAATAGGTGCCCAGAACCTCGCCACCGCGTTCGGCCACATAGGTGGCGCGCGGCGCCTCCATCCAGAGCGAACGCACCGCCTCGCGGGTCAGACCCGCCTCGATGGCATAGGTATCACCCAACCGGATCACATCGCGCACGATAGGCCAGATCGCGGCAAAATCCGCCTCGCGCGCCAGCCTGATCGTGATACCTGCCTGTTCTGTCATACCACTCTCCCCCGCCCGCAATGGCTAGCGGGGGCGAGACACTTTGGCAAGTCTCAGCCGTTCAGATCGACCACAACCCGGCCCTTGACCTGCCCCTTCAGAATATCCGCCCCCAGACGCGGCAGATCTGCCAACGTGGCAGGTGTGATCATCGCCTCGAGCTTGTCCATCGGCAGGTCTCGTGCGATCCGCTCCCAGGCCCGCAGACGGTTCGCATAAGGCTGCATCACGCTGTCGATCCCCAAGAGATTGACGCCGCGCAACAGGAACGGAATGACTGTCGCAGGCAGGCCCACGCCCCCCGCCAACCCAACGGCGGCAACACTTGCGCCATATTTCATCTGGCCGAGAACCCGCGCCAGCATCGCGCCGCCCACGGCATCGACGCAACCCGTCCAATTCTCGCTCTCGAGCGGTCGCTTGACCGTCTCGGCCAGCTCCTCACGCGGCACGATGCGGCTGGCCCCCAATCCATGCAGATAGCCCTCCTGCTCAGGCCGCCCTGTCACAGCGGCCACGTCATACCCCAGATGCGCCAGAATGGCTGTGGCCACGCTGCCCACACCGCCAGCCGCCCCGGTGACCAGCACCTCGCCATGCCCCGGCACGAGCCCGTGATCCTCCAGAGCCATCACCGCCAGCATGGCGGTAAAGCCAGCGGTGCCCACCGCCATCGCCGCCCGCGTATCCAGCCCCTCGGGCAAGGGCACCAGCCAATCGGCGCGCACCCGCGCCTTTTGGGAATACCCGCCCCAATGCGCCTCGCCCACGCGCCAGCCGGTCAGAACCACCTTGTCACCGGGCTTGTAACGGTCGTCAGAACTTGCCTCGACCGTGCCCGCAAAATCAATTCCCGGCACATGCGGATAGGACCGCACCAGACCGCCGCCCGGCCCGATGCAGAGCCCGTCCTTGTAATTCACCGTGGAATATTCGACCGCCACCGTCACCTCGGAGTCCGGCAAATCGTCCAACGTCAAGGTCTTCACCGCAGCGGATGTCTTACCGCTCTCTGCGTCTTTCTCGACGACCAATGCCTTGAACATTTCATTCTCCTTCTGTCATGCAGGCGTTACGCCCCGCTTCATCTGGCCAAAAATACCTCGGGGGGACGCCCGGAACGGGCGGCGGGGGCAGCGCCCCCATCCCCTCTCAGGCCCAGAACTTCTCTCGAACCCGTGCCGCGCGCGGCCCCTCCGGGGTCTCGACCGTCACCTCTGTCCCGGCATCCCAATGCGTCATTCGCACCATTGAGATCGCCACATTCGTCCCGAAATCCGGCGACCACGTTGCCGAACTGACCCGACCCACGCGCTTACCTCCCGCCATCACCGGCCACCACCGGTCACAGCGTGGCACAGCCGCTCCTTCGATCTCCAGCGCACGGATTTGCTGCACCGGCCCTTCCTTGGCCACCCGCAAGAGCGCATCCCGCCCGATACAGCCAATCGCCGTATGGGTGTTGCAAAACTTGCCCAATCCGCACTCGTGCGGCGTGTTGTCGTCGGTCATGTCATTGCCATAGCTCAGCAATCCGCCCTCGATCCGCTCAATCAGATTGGGGCATCCGGCATGGACATCCATGCCCTTCCCGGCCTCCATCAGCGCATGCCAGAGCGGCATACCGATATCGCCGCCCTCGACATAGATCTCAAAGCCGCCCTGCTTGGAATAGCCCGAACGCGCGATCACCATATCCCGGCCCTGAAAATCGAAATGCCCAAAGCGAAAGAACCGGATATCACGCACACTGTCGCCAAAAACCGCCGCCATCAGATCATCGGCGCGCGGGCCTTGGACCGCCAACGGGCTCACGTCCGGCTCATCCACCAACACGTCCAGCCGCCATCCATGTGCCGTGGCCCTGATCCAATAGAGCAGGTCCGAATCCGCAATCGAAATCCACCAGCGGTCCTCGGCCAGCTTGACCGCCACCGGATCGTTGAGCATGCCGCCCGTCTCATCGACGATGGGCACATAATAGCACTGCCCGGCCGTCATGCCGCGCAAGTCGCGGGGCGTCAGCATCTGCATCAACTTTGCCGCATCCGGGCCGCGCAATTCCACTTGCCGCTCGCAGGCCACGTCCCAGACCTGCACCGCGTCTTTCAAGTGGCGATAATCTTCCTCAACCGAACGGAACACCGTGGGCAAGAGCATGTGGTTATAAACCGTATAGGCCTTGACCCCCGCCGCTTCGACCCCTTCAGAAAAAGGCGTGCGACGCAACCGGCGTGACAGGGACAAAAGGGGTGCGCTCATAAAGCCTCCTCAGGCATGAAGACAAGATCGGTGACCGGGGCGGGCAGGCCCGCGCGTGTCAGCATCGCATGCACCTGCCCCCGGTGGTGGGTCTGATGGTTGAAGAAATGCGTGACGCAAAGCGCCATCGGGCGGCTGACCTCCGCGCCCTTGACGGCGGAAAACCATTTGAGGTAACCGGTGAGGTCAAGGCTGTGCAGGCCCCGCGCCCAGAGCCGGAGCGCCCCATCGGTGGCGAACCGCTCCGCGCCCCACGCAGCCCCCGTCGGCGTGAGTGTCGTGCTCTCGGCCATGCCGCCCTCCGGCGCCGCGACTTTGGCCCCGAACCGATGCAGCCAGAGCCGATCCGCCCAAAGGATATGGTTGAGCGTTCCGAGGATCGAGCCAAAGAAGGCCCCGTGATCCTCGGTCAGCACCGTGCGGCTCACGCCATCCACCGCGCGCATGATCTGCGCATTCTGCCAGGCATTATAGCGCGCCATCAGGCGCACATGATCCGCCGCCAGCAGCATCAGCGCGGACCTTTCCAATCAATCTGGCAGATTTCCGCGCTGCGCCCGTCGAAATCCCACACCCGGCCAAAGGCGCGCACGCGCCCCTTGGTGGCGGTGGCGACGGTGATGTCGGGACCCATCCAGTATTCGGTGTTGGTGACAACAATATCCTCGCCCTTGTGGCCCGGCACCGGCACCACTTCGCCTTGGATCTTCTTGCCCACCATCAGGCGGCGCGCATTGCCTTCGGTCTCGAAAATGACCGGCGCGCGCTCGGCCCCCAGAAATTCGCTGACCAGCACGCCGAAAAGACCCGTCGTGCCGCGCGCCTTGCCCGAAAAGATATTGACCAGCGCCTCATAGGCATCCTCGCTCGCGCGCTCGTCGATAAAGGCCGCCGCTTTCCAGTTGCCGCGCGCCATGAGGCCGGGGATTTCCAGCATGAGACCCACGTTGAGGCCGCTCAGGTCCTCGTCGCCATAGTGACCCTCGTCGATGCGCACGCCCGACCACGCCTGACAATAGCCCTCGGTGGGCGCATGTTTGCCCAAAGAGACCACGCAGGGGCAGAATACCGTGCAGTTGCAGTTGAGGATCAACTCCCCTTTGATCGCCCAGGGCACAGTGCCCAACGTATCCAAAGCCATTTTCCAGCCTCCTCTCTCAGATTGACGTGAACAGAACCCAAACAGACGCCGCCATCAGCCCGGCCCCCAAGGGCCGGGTCAGATAGCGACCAAGTTGGGGCAGTTTTTCCAGAACCATGATCACCGTCGCCAGCCCCATGAAGGCGAGGTTCATCACCCCCCCAACAAAGGCCAGCGCCATCAGCGCCCAGCAGCAGCCAAGGCAGACCAGCCCCAGCCGCACGCCATTGCGCACAGCGCCCTCATCCCAATGCTGCATAAAGAACGACAGCGGGCGGCGGCATTTCGACAGGCACGCGTCCTTGACCGGGCTGAACTGATAGGCCCCGGCCACAGCCAGCAGCCCCGCCGACAAAACGCCAGAGCGGCTATCGCCAAACGCCGTCAGCAACCCCGCCTGAAAGAGCGCCATCTGCGCCCCCGCCGCAATCACCGAAAACCCGAGCCAGACCGCCAGATACCCCGCCACCAATGCGCCAAACCGTGTCTCGCCGGTGTGGCTCAGCTCCTCATAGGTGGCAAAGGCCGGGAGCGCGGTGGGGGCCATCATCGCCGCAGACATCAGCGCCCACATCAGGATGATCCGGCCAAATCCAGCGGCATCGGGCGTGACAATGCACAGGCTTTGCAGGAAATCGGCCCCAAAAATCACCGCCCCGTCGCGCAAATCAGCGGGCAAAGCCATCGCATAGAGCAGCCCCCAGGCCCCGAGAATAAGGCCGAACAGCACCAGCCAGTGCCCTCCGCCCATCCGCCTGACCTGCGCCGCAATCATCGCCTCATCCCCGCGACTCACCTCTTGCGTTTAAATTGTCAGACATTTAAATGTAAGACAAATGAAAATTGACCCCGATAACAAAGCCGACCTCTCGGCCCAGATCGCCGAGGCAATCCGCGATGCGATTGTCTCGGGTCAACTCATCGTCGATGAACGCCTGCCCTCCGAGGCAGAGCTTGCCGATCACTTCGCGGTGTCGCGCCCCACGGTGCGTGAGGCCTTGAAACGCCTTGCCGCGCAATCGCTCATTCGCACGCAGCGCGGCGCGTTTGGCGGCGCTTTCGTCAATCGCCTCAGCTATACAGAGGCTTACGGCCAACAGATCACCACCGCCACGCTCCTCCTCAGCATGAACGCCATCAGCTTTGATGTCGCCTGCGAAGCGCGCTATGCGCTGGAACGCGCCTGCACACCGCTTGCCGCCCAGCGCCGCACACCCGATACTCTGGCCACCATGCGCGCCGAAATCCACCGCCAAGGGCAACCGGGGCTGACGGATGAGAGCTTTTGCGCCTCTGACGTGGCCTTTCACCGCGCGTTGGTGGACAGTGCGGGCAACCCCGTGCTCAGCTATCAACTCGCAGGAGCGGTCGAGGCGATGCAGCCCCTGATGAACATGATCACCTTTACCGCCCGCTCGCGCGGGGCAATCGTTGGCTTTCACACCCGCATCGCCGATGCGCTGGCCACCTCTGACGCAGAGGCCGCGCAATCGGCCCTGACCGAGCTTGAGGCCTATACGCTCACCCTTGGGCGCGATGTCATGGCCGCCCGCGCCCGCGCGCCCAAATAAACCGCCTCAGACGCCCCAGGCCGCGCATTTGCGGTCAATCGTCTTGCGCGCCACGCCCAGACGCCGCGCCGCCTCGGCCCGGTTGCCGCCGCAGGCATCGAGCACGGCCATGATATGGCGCTGCTCCACATGTTCCAGCGTCTCTAGCGCTGGTTCGCCGCCCTCCCGACCAGAACCCGCGAATTCCTCTGGAAGGGCCCCAAGGATCACCGACCGCTCAATCAGATTGCGCAATTCGCGCACATTGCCGGGCCAATCGTAGCGGCTGAGCTTGAGCAGAACCTCGGCATCGAGATCGAGCACCGGCATGCCCAGCGCGCCGGAAAACTCGCTCATGAAAAGGGCCGCCAATTCGACAATATCCTCCTGACGCTCCTTGAGGCTTGGCATCTGGACATTGACGATATTGATCCGGTGATAAAGATCAGCCCGAAAGCGTCCAGACCGCACCGCCTCTTTCAGATCGGCATTGGTGGCAAAGAGAAATCGCAGGTTCAGCGGGATCTCCCGTTCAGACCCAATGGGACGAATGCGCTTGTCCTCCAGCACCCGCAACAAGGCCGCCTGCACATGTTCCGGCAGTTGCGCCACCTCGTCGAGCAAGAGCGTGCCACCATCGGCATGAAGCAAAAGCCCGTCCTTGCGCGCCCGCCCGTCCTCGACCACGCCAAACAACTCCTCAGCGATGCGATCCGCCGAAATCGCGGCACAATTGACCGCGACAAATGGCTTGTCAGCCCGGTTCGATAATCCATGCAGGGTGCGCGCCGCAATCTCTTTTCCGGTCCCGCTTGCGCCGGTGAACAGCACCGAGGTGGGCGCCGCCGCCAGCTTTCCCAGCATTGCGCGCACGGCCTGAATGGCAGTCGAATTCCCAAGCAACCGCCCGCGCGCCGCCTGCCCGCCCGCCGACAACTCATGCCGCAAGAGATAGTTCTCGCGCGCCAGATACTTGCGGTCCAGCGCCCGCGCCACGGCATTCAGAATCTGATTGGCGCGAAACGGCTTGAGCACGAAATCCGTGACCCCCGCGCGCAGCGCCTTGATCGCGGTATCAAGATCGGCATAGGCGGTGATCAGAATCGTATCGGCAAAGAGCCCGACACGCCGCTGCTCCTCGAGCCAGTCGAGGCCCGTCTTGCCCGGCATGATATTGTCGAGAATGACCAGATCGAAATGCGCCTGATCGAGGATCATCGCCCCTTCTTCACAGGACCGCGCCTGCTCCACATGGCGACATCTTGGCCCCAGCGTCTTGATCAGAAAATTGCGCATCCCCGGTTCGTCGTCAATGATAAGCACCGACGCATGCGCAAGGTTCTGACCATATTCGTCCCGTGTATCCTCGGGCGCGGGTTGCGGCATCATTCGGCCGCGTCACCCAGCCGGACAGCATCGCCCGCGCGCTTGGCCTCGGACGTATAGCCCAACTCGTGCAGGACTGTCGGGGCAGCGGCGGCAATCACCGCGCAGGCTGCAAAGGCGGCAATCATTGCTTTCATTCTCTCAGTTCCTTCTTGTTGCGGTCGCCCGGCGCAGATAGTCGATCATATCTTGCCGGTCCTCTGCCGCTGTGATCCGTTGCATCGGCATCTTGGAGCCGGGGATATAATGATCCGGTCCAAGGTCAAAAAGCGCGTCAATGGTGTCGTCAGTCCAGACGATCCCCGATCCGTCGAGGATCTCGGAATAGGCATAGCCGGGCACTGTGCCTGCACGACGGCCAAAGAGACCGTAGAGGGTCGGACCTGCCTTGCGCGAGGGTGGCGGCGTCAGTGCGTGGCAGATCGAGCATTTTCGCATGAATTGCCGCTCGCCATTCTCCATCTCCTGCGCAGGCCGCAGAAAACTGTGCTCTGTTTCGCCTGCCGGATCATAACTGTCCAGCATGTCCACCGGCCAGCCATAGACCACCTCGCTCAGGCCGCCCGCATAGATCATACGCCCGTCCGGCGAAAATTCCAACGCCCAGACCGGGCCGCGCGCCATGGCCTGAAAATCGCGGCTGATCCTCCAATCGTCCGTGTCGATCACCATGATATAGCCCTGCCCATCGCCCGCCGCCAATTGCGAAGTTGCCGCATGATAGGCCAGCGACAGAACCGGGCGGCGCTCCAGCGTGAAATCGGCGATCTGCTGACCGCTCCTCGGGTCGACCACCCGAGTCGCCCCGTCGACTGCGCCATAGGCCAGCCAGGCATCGTCCGGCCCCAGAACAATCCGATTGATGCCAAATCCCTGATTGAGCACCTCGCGCGGCGCAGCCCCCGCCTCGTGCCAGCGCCATTCCCGCAACGACCCGTCGGCTGAAGAGGAATATAAGAGCGCTCCCTCCCGGCCAAAGGCGACATCGCTGACCGCCCCGTCATGCCCGGTGAGAAACCGTGCCTTGCCCCCCGCCACCGGCCAAATTCCGATCGAGCCATCCCAACTGGCCGAGGCGATCCATTGCCCATCCGGCGACACATCAAGCGCCGCGATCTTGCCCTTGTGCCCCTCCAGACGTGTGCCCTGCCCGGTCGCCATGTCCCATACGATCACCGCGAAATCATCGCCGCCGGACACCAGCCGCCCGGCCTCCAGCGCCTCGACCGTCACCACCGCTGCCGCATGGCCCTCCAACCAGCGGGGCGTGCGCCCCTGCCACAGCCCCACGGAATTGTCGAAACTGGCAGAAATCACCTGCCCGCTCTCGGGCATGATTGCTAGCCCCATGACAGGCCCGCCATGCCCTTTGAGCGTGGTAAACTCCTCAGCCGCCAGCGGGCTTGTCCCCGCCAGCGCCCAGAACCAGAGACCAAGGGCGCACGCACGCATGGCTACTCCGCAGGTGTCGTGGCCTTGCCGTGAACCGGCGCTTCGCCCTTTTCCTGCAATTCCTTGAGCCACAACCCATGATGCTCACGCGCCCATTGCTCCTCGACCTCGCCCGAGCCCATGGCATCATAAGCACCCTCCATGCCGACAGAGCCAATATAGATATGCGCGAGGATAATCGCGGTCAGCACAAAGGCCATGATGCTGTGCCAGAGCGTCGCCAGCTGCATTTCCTCATGCGGCGCCAGCATCACCGGCAAGTCGCCATAACCCACCGCCTGCGGCAATCCCGTCTGATTGAGAAAGGCAAAGGTCTTGGCGAACATCGGCAATTCGAACGGAAAGAGCAGCGACAGGCCAGAGGCCGAAATCGACGCGCCAAACACGATTACCGCCCAAAAGATCATTTTCTGACCGGCATTGAACTTCTTGGCGGGCGGATGCACACCCTTGCTGAAAATCCCGCCGCCCACGGCCAGCCATTTCAGGTCCGTCCGGTTGGGAATGTTGTGCAGAACCCACATGAAGAACACCATCACGAGGCCAATCATAAACGCCCATGAGATGTTGTTATGCACCCATTTTGACCCGATCGCGATGGTCGAGAACGCCTCGTGCCCCAACAGCGGAATGACCACCATACGGCCAAAGAGCACGACCAGCCCGGTGATCGCCAGCACGATAAAAGAGCCCGCCATCAGCCAATGGCCAAACCGCTCAACCGCCTGAAAGCGCGTCACAGTCCGTCCGGTCTTTTCACCGTCAATGCGGATTCTGCCCCGAATGAGGTAGAACAGCGCCAAGAGCACCACCGTGCCTCCCAGCAACCATGCGCCATAGGTCGCCAGCGGCCCCTTGCGAAATTGCAGCCAGTTCATGCCGCCGTCCTGAATGAGCACCCGCGCCTCTGGCCCGCCAGTTGAGACCTTGACGTCATCAAGCCCATAGCGCAGCGCGCGCCACACGTCGGCATCCGAAGACCCGCCCAAGGTGCCCAACTGCCCCGCCATCCCCGCCGCGTCATCCGGGTTGCCGGTGGCGTCACGGCGGAAACTGTCGTCGACCTTCTCGCCGCGCTGCCGGGCCAGAATATCGTCCAGCGTTTGGGCGCCGCCGGTGACGGACCGGTCAGGCACAGTGGTCGTTGGCGTGTCCTGCGCCATGGCGGGCAGTGCGAGCAGAAAACACAAAGCCAAGCTGAGAAATGCGCGCATGATGTCCTCGATCTAAGTCTGATTCATCCGATTTCTTCACAAGAAATCGGATCGGAAGCTTTTGAAGTTTCCGATTGTGTTCGGGCCGGCGCCAAAGGTCTTGTCGACCTCCGGCACCGGCATCAGCGCGGTCAGCCGCCGCTCTGCTGACCGTAAGCAGAGCCCCAGCCCCAAGCACCCGAGCCGAAGCCACGGGCCACGACGCGCTCGCGGTAGATGGCCGACACGACGTCGCCATCCCCTGCCAACAGCGCCTTGGTCGAGCACATCTCGGCGCAGATGGGCAACTTGCCCTCGGCGATCCGGTTGCGCCCATACTTCTGGAACTCGGCCTCCGAGTGGTTCTCTTCCGGACCACCGGCGCAGAAGGTGCATTTGTCCATCTTGCCCCGGCTGCCGAAATTGCCCGCCTGCGGGAATTGCGGCGCACCGAATGGGCACGCATAGAAGCAGTAGCCGCAGCCGATACACAGATCCTTGGAGTGCAGCACGATGCCCTCCTCGTTCTGGTAGAAGCAATCCACCGGACAGACCGCCATACAGGGCGCATCCGAACAGTGCATGCAGGCCACCGAGATCGAACGTTCACCGGGACTGCCGTCGTTGATCGTCACCACCTTGCGGCGGTTGATCCCCCACGGCACCTCGTGCTCGTTCTTGCAGGCCGTGACGCAGGCGTTGCACTCAATGCAGCGTTCGGCGTCGCATAGAAACTTTGCTCTTGCCATGTCTCTGTCTCCTTACGCTGGCATGATCTTGCAGAGAGTACACTTGGTCTCCTGCATCTGCGTGACCGAGTCGTAGCCATAGGTCTGGGCGGTGTTGGTGCTTTCGCCCAAGACATAGGGATCGGACCCGGCGGGGTAATTCTCCCGAAGATCCTTGCCCTCGAAATGACCGCCAAAGTGGAACGGCATAAAGACGACGCCTTCTGCCACCCGCTCTGTCACCATCGCCATGACCTTGACCTTGGCACCTTCAGCGCCTTCGACCCAGACCTGCGCACCATCCCGCACACCGATATTATTGGCATCACGCGGGTTGATCTCGACGAACATGTCTTGCTGCAATTCGGCCAGCCACGGGTTGGATCGGGTCTCGTCCCCGCCGCCCTCATACTCGACCAGACGGCCAGAGGTGAGGATGATCGGATACTCTTGCGAGAAGTCCTTTTGCTGGATCGAGGCATACATGGTCGGCAGACGCCAGAACTTGCGGTCCTCATAGGTCGGGTAATCGGCAACCAGATCACGACGGCTCGTGTAGAGCGGTTCGCGATGCAGCGGCACCGGATCGGGGAACGTCCACACGACGGCCCGCGCCTTGGCATTGCCAAAGGGCGCGCATTCATGCGCAATCGCCACCCGCTGAATCCCGCCCGAGAGGTCGGTCTTCCAGTTCACGCCACCAACTTTTGCCGCGTAATCCGAGGGCAACTCGCCCTGCTGGCTGGTTTCGCCGACTTCCTCGGTCCCTGGCCGCGTGTCACGGAAACCGGCCACCCAGTCAATCGTACCCCGCTCCTGCGCGGTCAGATCGCCATCCCAACCCAGATCCATCAGCATCTGCATGGTGAATTCCGGATAACCATCCTGAATCTCCGACCCAGCCGAATAGACACCCTCAGCCAGGAGATTGTCCCCTTCGTATTCCACCCCAAACCGAGCCCGGAAGGTCAAACCGCCCTGAGAGACCGGCAACGACATATCATAGAGATTTGCCGTGCCCGGATGGTTCATCTCTGCCGTGCCCCAGCAGGGCCATGGCAGACCGTAGTAATCGCCATCGGCCGGACCGCCCTTGGCGCGCAACGTGGTGCGGTCAAAGGTGTGCTGGTTCGCCATATGCAGCTTGAGCCGCTCAGGGCTTTGCCCTGTATAGCCAATCGTCCACATGCCGCGATTGAACTCGCGGGTGATGTCCTCGACATTGGGCTCACCGGTGTCATCCATCGCGATATTGCGGAACATCTTGTCATCAAAGCCGAACTTCTTGGCAAAGAGCGCAAGGATCTCGTGGTCAACCTTGGACTCGAACAGCGGAGCCATCACCTGCTCGCGCCATTGCAACGACCGGTTCGAGGCGGTGACAGAGCCGCGCGTCTCGAATTGTGTCGTCGCAGGCAGCAGATACACACCGTCGGTGCGGTCGTTCATGACGGCACTGACCGTCGGGAACGGGTCGACCACGACCAGCATGTCCAGCTTTTCCATCGCGGTTTTCATTTCCTTGCCGCGTGTCTGGCTGTTGGGCGCATGACCCCAGAGAACCATGGCCCGCACGTTGTTGGGCTGGTCCATATTCTCCTTGTCTTCAAGAACACCGTCGATCCAGCGGGAAACCGTGATGCCGTTGAGGTTCATCATCTTGGTTTCGCCAAACGAGGCATCCGAGAACCGGCCTTTCAACCAGTCAAGATCTTCGTCCCAAACCCGCGCCCAATGGGCCCAGGACCCTTCCGCCAGACCATAATAGCCGGGCAGCGTGTCCGCCAGAACGCCCAGATCGGTCGCGCCTTGCACATTGTCATGGCCGCGGAAAATATTGGTGCCGCCACCCGCGACCCCCATGTTGCCAAGGGCAAGTTGCAGGACGCAATAGGCGCGGGTGTTGTTGTTGCCGGTGGTGTGCTGCGTGCCCCCCATGCACCAGATCACGGTGCCAGGGCGGTTGTTGGCCAGCGTCCGCGCTACACGACGCAATTGGCTGCCCGGCACGTCCGTGACACGCTCGACCTCTTCGGGCGTCCACTTCTTCACCTCATCCTTGATCTGATCCATCCCCCAGACACGGGTGCGGATGAATTCCTTGTCCTCCCAGCCATTCTCGAAGATGTGCCACAGGATACCCCAGATCAGCGCAACATCAGAACCGGGACGCATGCGCACATATTCATCGGCATGCGCCGCCGTGCGGGTAAAGCGCGGATCACAAACGATGAGCGGCGCGTTGTTCTGCTCCTTGGCCTTCAGCACATGCAGCAGGCTGACAGGATGCGCCTCTGCCGGGTTGCCGCCAATGATAAAGATGGCTTTGGAATTGTGGATGTCGTTGTAGCTGTTGGTCATGGCGCCGTAGCCCCATGTATTCGCAACGCCCGCAACCGTGGTCGAGTGACAGATCCGCGCCTGATGGTCGACGTTGTTCGTGCCCCAATAGGCGGCGAACTTGCGGAAGAGATAGGCTTGCTCGTTATTGTGCTTGGCTGACCCCAGCCAATAGACGGAATCCGGGCCGCTCTCTTCGCGGATCTTCATCATGCCGTCGCCGATCTCGTTGATCGCCTGCTCCCAGCTGATGCGCTTCCACTCTCCGCCTTCTTTTTTCATCGGGTATTTGAGGCGGCGCTCGCCATGCGCGTGCTCGCGCACCGCGGCGCCCTTGGCGCAATGCGCGCCCAGATTGAACGGGCTGTCCCAGCCGGGCTCTTGTCCCGTCCAGACGCCATTCTGCACTTCGGCAACGACCGTGCAGCCGACCGAGCAATGGGTACAGACGGATTTCACCGTCTTCACCGCCTCATTCGCGGCGCTCTGTGCGTTGGCGCGGGTGACCGTGCCCCCCATGGCACCAAGCGCGGCCAGGCCACCAATGGCCAGACCACTACCGCGCAGGAACGCGCGACGATCGACGGACGACCCGGCGACCTCAGACAGGATACTGGTCCGCTGGGGGCGTCGTGCAACCCCGTTGGTCTTTTTCCTCAGCATGTTTCTATCTCCTCCCTAGGCCCTCTTGGGCTGGGTACTGCGGTTTCCTCTGACAGTCGGGCATCGTTCAACCAGTCGTCAGCGGCGTGTGATTTCGTCCGATTCTAGAAACGGGCGCTCTCGAAATAGGCGCGGGTATGCGCGGTGTCCTGCATCTCGTTGGATGTCAGATCAGGCTCTGCGGCCTCTGCCGTGCCCGCCGTCACTACGGTTGCAACCGCGACTGCGGGTGCGCCAGTGGCAGCCAGTTTGAGGAAATCACGGCGGCTGCTGCCAGCCTCGGTTTTCCGGGTCATAAAGGTCTCCCTCCCCTCATTGTGGCGGATCGCTCCGCCGGTTGCGTCACGGGCTTACGCCCCGCTCATCCGAAAGCCTTGCGCCTCGATCTCCATGAACACCCGACCGACCGCGCCGACCGAAGCATAGAGAACCGAATGGGTCGCCGCCTCCAAATCCGTGAAAAAATGCCCGGCCCAGGGGCCGATATGCTTGCCAAAGAACGCCTGCTGATCGCTGAGCGTCGCAGGCTTGCCAAACCGCCCCCGAATGAGGCCCGCCATCATCTCCATCAAGGAGGCGATATTGTCCTCCGGCTCATAGACATTCTGCGCCCGTGTCATGCCGCGCGCGGCCATGTCGCGGCGCAATCCGGCAAGCGGCTTTTCATTGAGAAAGCCCGTCAGGTAATAGCTCGCATAGGGCAGCAACTCACCCCGGCCCAAGCCGATGAAGAGCGCATTGAATTCGCGCTCGACACCTGCTGGCGTGCTGACCTTGGCCACCCGCGCCAGCGCCGATACAGCCTCGCCCATCGGGGTGGCATCGCCGCTCAATCCGGCGGTCTTGGTCAACATCTCCTGTCCCGGTGACCGCGCCAGAATGGCGGCCAGATAATCGTAGAGATCGGCACGCAAACGGTCTTCTGCGGCAATCTCCGGCATCACGGTCTCTTGGGTCATGATCGCCTCATGTTGGGTCATGCGGGTACTCCGGTCTGATTTTCGAATTGAAACCGCATCCTGCGGCGCGGCGCGGCTACGGGGTCAGATGTCTCTTCAGCCGCGTCCGCAACGTCAGGTGCCACCTCTGCTAGCGCCACCTCGGCCTCCGGCTCCTCCACGTCCACTTCGAACTCGACCTCGGCCACCTCCTCCTCCGCGACCGGCGGATTGGCCAACGCCTCGGCCTGCCGGGCCATTTCCTCGATATGCGCCAACATGCCCTTGCCCACCTGATAGGCGGTCTTCATATCCGGCACCACCATGGCGCTATCGGTGTAATCTTCGGCATAATCGACCAATCCGTCGATATTGGCCAACACCGGATTGCTGACCCACAACCGCCGCAGCGCCCGTCGACGCAACCGCTCCGGCACCGCCTTGCCCATGAAGGCGCGAAAATCATCGCCCAATTTCAGCGTATCGGGGTCAGGCAATCCCAGCTCCTCACAGAGCTCCTCGTCCGTCTTCTCCGCCAGCTCGACCTCACGCGCGGCCAGATACTCAACGTCCGCAGCCCGCGCCTCTTCGCGCGCCTCGGCTTCAACCTGCGCCTTGCGGCGGGACCAGAAATCCAACCCCCGGCTCAATTCAGCCTCCCCCGGCGCATGCGCTCGGGCGTGGCAAAAACATCGCGCGGCTGCACGATGCGCGCATCGCCAATTCCATCCTGCGCCGGACCTTCGCCCAGTTTGTCACGGCGGCGCTTCTTGAACACTTCTTCCTCGTGATGCGCCTCGATAAAGTCGCGGACCAGCGCCACCAGCCCCTCGGGCATGGGCACCTTTTCGACGATATCTTCGCCATTATCCGCATAGTCCTGCGCCTCGAATGGCGAGGCGGTCACCAGAACCACGTCAAAGGGCGCAGAGGCAGGATCAGCCCCCGCACGGTTGCGCAACATCACAAAAACCGATGGCACCTGCGCGGCAAGGGCATTCAGATAGGCCTCTGTCTGCGTGTGATGAAGATCGAGCATGACGGTTCCAGCGTGATACTCCACCATGTCACCGTCGCGCCGCAATTCGCGCCAGTCGGCTGGTGATGCCCCCGGCAGAACCGCGACAGCACGCCACGCCCAAGCCGCCCAACGGGTCACACCGGGCGTTCTGCGCATGACGACACCAAGTGGCACCATCATCTGTTTGTCGTGGCTGTGGGTCACGCTGTCGTGCCATCCCCTTGCTGCGTAATCCCGAGATTGGTCCAGTTATCTGACCGCGCAAAGCTATTTTTGTGTGCGACAGTCCACATAAAGTCCGATCCGGACATTTTGGACCACCTCACCCAGCGCTACGATCCATTAGGGACAGATTGTCCACTTTGCCCTTTTCCATGCTGCACTGCCGCATGGCAAGATGTTGAAAACAAACAGAATCAATCAGGATTAAATCGGGGTCCTCTTGTCCTCCTCGCCGCGCTTACGCGATCCGAATTGCGGTTTACGGGCGCTTCGAATCATGCCTACTCTCTGCGCAACGAGACCGCGCAGGTCCGCTTCCCAGACGTGCCAAACACCGGGGTAAACATGCCTAAACACCTGATTTTGTGCGATTGTTCCGCCACTCAGACGCTTGACCCCGAGGGTCTCGCCACGGCAACAGGTCTGACCTGTTCGCGGCTGCATAGTGCGCTTTGCACCGATGAAATCGAGTCCGCGACCAAGGCGATGACCTCCAGCGACGCTATTATTTGCTGCGCTCAGGAACGCCGCATCTTTGAGGAGCTGGCCCTTGATCTGGAGGTAGAGACCCCCGCCTTCCTCGACCTGCGCGACAGGGCCGGCTGGTCCGATGATCCGGCCCCGAAACTACCCAAAATGGCCGCGCTGCTGGCCGAAGCCAGCCTGCCCGTCCCCCCGGAAAAGACCCTTGATGTCCTATCCGAGGGTCTATGCCTTATCATCGGGGCGTCTGACGTTGTGTTGCCCGCTGCGGAAAAACTGGCACCGCTTTTGGGCGTGACGGTGCTCTTGACCGACGACATAGACCCGCCCGAGGCGCGTGATTTCGACACCATCCGGGGCCGGATCACGCAGGCGCACGGCACGCTGGGACAGTTTGACCTGCGCATCGACGCGTTGCAACAGGTCAATCCCGGCGGGCGCGGCGCGCTGCGTTGGACCGCGCCGCGTGACGGCGGCCAGACGCAATGCGACGTGCTCCTTGACCTGCGCGGCGGCACGCCCCTCTTTCCCGCCCCGGAAAAGCGCGACGGCTACCTGCGCGCCGATCCCGGCAGCCTGCATGCGGTCTCGGACGTGGTGTTTCAGGCCGCCCAGATGATCGGTACCTTCGAAAAGCCGCTCTATGTCGCGCTCGAACCGCTGATCTGCGCCCATTCTCGCGCCGAACAGACCGGGTGCAGCAAATGCCTTGATATCTGCCCAACCGGGGCCATCACGCCGGACGGCGATCACGTCAGCATTGATCCGATGATCTGCGCGGGCTGCGGGGCCTGCGCCGCGCGCTGCCCCTCGGGGGCCATCACCTATGACGCACCGCCGCCCGACATGACCTTTCGCCGCATTCAGACTCTGGCGCAGGCCTTTCGTCGCGCAGGCGGCACCGCCCCGCGCCTGCTTGTCCATGATGCCACCCACGGCACCGAGATGATCCGCCTTGCCGCCCGCCACGGGCGCGGGTTGCCCGCCGATGTGATCCCGTTGGAGGTGTCGGCGCTCGCGGGCTTTGGCCATGCCGAAATCCTTGCGGCCCTCGCCTCGGGTTTTGCCGATGTGGCGATCCTGCTCGCCCCCACCACCGAACGCGACGCGCTCGACCAAGAGGTGCCGTTGGCACAGGCCATGTCAGGGGCGGGATGCGTCCACCTTCTTGACCTCACCGACCCCGACGCGCTCTGCGATGCGCTCTATGGTGCCACGCCACCCGCCCCCCTCGCCAGCCCGGTCCTGCCCATGGGCAGCCGCCGTCAGGTGGCCCGCCTTGCCGCCAAATCCCTCAACCCGTCAGGCGGCACCCTGACTTTGCCCGCCGCCGCCCCTTACGGTGCGGTGCTGGTCAATACCGACGCCTGCACGCTCTGCCTCTCCTGCGTCTCACTCTGCCCCTCGGGCGCGCTGATGGACAATGAGGACAAACCGCAACTGCGCTTTCAAGAGGATGCCTGCCTGCAATGCGGCATCTGCGCTACGATCTGCCCCGAAAAGGCGATCACGCTGGAACCGCGCATGAACCTTGACGATAGCGCCCTCACCCAAGTCGTGCTGAACGAGGAAGAGCCATTTGCCTGCGTCGAATGCGGCACGCTCTTTGGCTCCAAGGCGACCATAAACCGCATCACCGAGAAACTCGCGGGCAAGCACGCCATGTTCGCCACCTCGGATGCCGCGCGCATGATCCAGATGTGCGAGGGATGCCGCATCAACGCGCAGTTCAACTCCGCCAACAACCCCTTTGCCATGGGCGAGCGCCCGCGCGTGCGCCGCACCGAAGATTACCTCAAAGACCGCAAGGATCACTGAACTTGGATCGGCGCGCCCAGATCGGCGGGGGCTATCCCTGCCACATAGGCGATGATCGCCTCCAACTCCTCGAGCGTGACCTCGATGGGCGAAATCGGCGAGGGCAGATGCTGTTCAAAGGGCTGGGTTACACCGGCCATTTGAGTAAAGGCGGGGTGGGGCTTCAGCGCGTAAAAGCTCTGGAACCGCGCATCCCAATCGGCAAAAGTCCGCAACACGGCAAACGACGGGGTGGAACCGATGGCGCTCATGCGGTTCTCGGGGGCCACGACATGACAGCGCCCGCAGAGGAGCAGCGAGGCCTGCTTTCCCACCGCAGCATCCCCGTCAAAACTCTGCGCAACCTCTGCCTCTTCAAAGATCTCCGGCAGGCTAAAGGGCGCAACGCCCGCAACCTCATAGCTTGTCACCGTGCGCTGCCCGATCTCAGACGTCAGCCAATCCGCGAACTTTGCGGCCCCGGGATGCGCGCCCTCAATCGCCATGCGCCACATCGCCCCCGCCCCTTCGAACACCGGGCGGCCCGTCTTCATCCCAAACGTGATCTCGGCCTCGGCCCCCGCTTCGACAACCTCGACCCGCACCCCGGTCTTGAGTGCAAAGCGTGGAATGATATGCTCCAGCAGCCCACTCTGGGCCAAGGCCACCGGCGCGCTCAGGCGAAAGCGCTTGTCATCGGCCCGCACCACACCGGGCAAGAGCCAGACCACCACCGCGAGCCACAACATCGCGATCCGCGTCAGGCGATTGCAGAGATCCATCAACAGGCGCATACCCAAGCCTAGAAAACCGCCTATATCGGCGTCAAGCGTTCTGAATAACAAAGGGAGAAACCGATGAGCGACGATTTCAACATGTCGATGCGCAAATTCCTCAAACAGGTGGGCGTCACCTCGCAACAGGCCATCGAAGATGGGCTGCGCAAGAAAGGCGCCACCGCTGGTCAGGAATTCACCGCCAAAATGGTTCTGACCGTCGATGGACTCGACATCGAACATACCGTGACCGGCAAGATCAAAGGGCAGGACTGACGTGGCATTGACGAGGGAGAGCGTCCTTGAGGCGCTCAAAACCATAACCGACCCGGTCAGCGGATCGGACATCGTGTCGGCGGGCGTCATGCGCGCCCTGACCGTCGAGGGCGGCATCGTGCGGTTCGTGCTGGAAATCGACCCGGCCAAGGCGCAGGCCTATACCCCGGTGCGCGACGCCGCCGAAGCGGCGGTCAAGGCGCTCGCGGGGGCAGAGTCTGTCTCGGCCGTGCTCACCGGCCACTCGACCAAGGCTCCGCCCGATCTCAAACCCAGCCGCAAGGCAGAACCGAAAGGCCCGGAGAAAGTCCCCGGCGTCAACCACCTGATCGCCATTGCGAGCGGAAAGGGGGGCGTGGGCAAATCCACCGTCGCGGCCAATCTCGCCTGCGCGCTGGCCGCCGAGGGGCGGCGCGTGGGCCTCTTGGATGCCGATGTCTACGGCCCCAGCCAGCCGCGCATGCTGGGCGTCTCGGGCCGCCCCGCCAGCCCCGACGGCAAGACCATCCTGCCGATGCGCAACCACGGCGTGACGATGATGTCCATCGGCCTCATGACCAACGAAGGTCAGGCGGTGGTCTGGCGCGGCCCGATGCTGATGGGCGCATTGCAACAGATGCTGATGCAAGTGCAATGGGGCGCGCTCGATGTGCTCTTGGTAGACCTGCCGCCCGGCACCGGCGATGTGCAGATGACGCTGGCGCAAAAGGCGCAGGTGGATGGCGCGATCATCGTCTCCACCCCGCAGGATGTGGCGCTCTTGGATGCCCGCAAGGGGATCGACATGTTCAACCAGCTCCATGTGCCGGTCCTGGGCATGATCGAGAACATGAGCACGCATATCTGCACCAACTGCGGCCACGAAGAGCATGTCTTTGGCCACGGCGGTGTGCGGGCCGAGGCCGAGAAACTGGGCGTGCCGCTCTTGGCGGAAATTCCCCTGCATCTCGACATTCGCGTGGCCTCGGATGGCGGCGCGCCCATCGTGGTCTCGAAACCCGACAGCCCACAGGCGCAGGCCTTCCGCGAGGTGGCCCGCCACCTCATCAACGCAGGGCTGGCATGACCACGCCCAGCTTTCCTCCCCTGATGTCAGGGCGCGCCGTCACCGGCGCGACCCACCCTTTTGATGTGGCCTGCGATCTGGCATCTGAGGGCTGCGACGCGGGCCTCATCGTGCATAACGTCACCGCCAATCACCTGATGGCCGCCATCGTTCTCGCGCCCGAGGTGCCGCTGGCCGAGGCGATGGTGATGCTGCCCACCTGCGGCGTCGGCTTTCAGAATGCCTTTGGCGCGCTCGCCCCACCCGAGGTGGCCGTACATCTCGAATGGTCCGGTGCCATACGCCTCAACGGCGCCTCATGTGGGCGGCTGCGCGTGGCCGCAAGCGGCACCGACCCCGAGGTGGAACCCGACTGGCTGGTGATCGGCCTCGACCTGCCGCTGATGCAAATCGCGGAACACCCCGGCGACCAACCCGACCAGACATCGCTCTATGATGAGGGCTGCGCCGAGATGGACCCGGTCGAATTGCTCGAAGCCTGGGCGCGCCATAGCCTCGTCTGGATCAACACATGGGAGGACGCAGGCCCCCGCGCGCTCCATGCCGAATGGCGCGGCCTTGCCTGGCGCATAGGCGAAGAGGTCACGCAAAGCGGCCACACCGGCACGTTTCAGGGCGTGGACGACCGCTTTGGCATGCTCTTGCGCGAGGGCGACACCACCCATCTCATTCCGCTCACCGCTTTGTTGGAGACCCAGCCATGAAACTCGCCCGCGCCATCCATTTCGACGAGAGCGATCAGCGCGTCTACCACAGCCCCGCGCGCACCGGCGAATGGTGCATCTCGGGCGGATTCGAGTTTTCCAACTGGTCCGAGGCTGATCTCACCGGCAAATCCCGACAGGCGTTTTCCAACGGCTGGCTCGGGGTCGAAACCTTTGGCCGCGTGACCTTTGTCGCCGTGACCCAAGTGGAAGAGGTCGAGATTGCCACCCTGACGCAGGCGCTGGCCCAACATTTCGTCGACATCTACGGCGCGCCGGACCTCGCCGCAGCATTGCCTGTGGCGCGCGAGGAAGTGGCACAAATGGCCGACCTCTGCGAAGATCACACCCCCAACACCCTCCTCACCGTGATCCGCGAACTGACAGAGGCGGGCGTGCGCGAAACCTTTAGCGTGATCGAAGCCCAAGACGCTGGCTTAGAACAATTCGCCCTCCACGGCAGCCTGGATGACGACCACGGGCACGATCACGACCATGGTCATGGGCACGGGCACAACCACTGAGGCACGTTAATGAAGCTAATTGGGTTACGGGTTTGAGGTCGCGCGGGAGCATAGCCACAATGTCCACCAACTTGGAAATGCGCTCAAGGGTCGGAGCCATCTGTTATGACGCTAGCCAGCCTTGCTTGCCATCGGCTCGTACGTATGAAACGACCGCTGTCTGACCCTGAGCGGACCCACATCCCTTAGCTCGAATTGGTGTCATCCGCATTTCAACGCGATGGTTGTCAACTGATAGTTTGCGGTACGATGTGAATTTTCACTGGGGCCGTTCAAATGTCACCTCTTTGCCCTCCTAATATTCCCCTCTTGGGAATGAGCTTAAAGGACACAATTAAGATCGCTTAGACGCAATGTTAGTCGCATCCCTCAATCGGATCAAATGATTGCGATGCGACAGTGAGAGTGCTGCCTACATATGTGCGACGCTCGCGCAGCCTTAGCTCTCCGAATGCTGCCGATTCACCGTAAAGGCAGATTGTGAAGGTTTTGGGCGTTTCTTCGAGCAAACCTGTTACCAACGTCAACTCATATGGCATTAATATTTCGGTAGTATCGATTACATTTTCACCATCCGCTGAAGCCTTAATTTTCAGGGTTATAGGGTAAGGCGAAGGATTGCTTAGACCCATCTTAAGTCGCAAACCCATAATGTGTGACATGCTGGCATCGGCATAGGGTACGCCATCGAAAACCACCCAGCTTGGAATGGCGTCTGCTAACTTGTCGGTGTTGATTTTTGTACCTCTAGTGCTCTCTTCAATTCCTTCCGAAGAAGAGGCTATGCGTGACAAATCATCCCGGGCATCTTCTAATAGATTCTGGAAATTAGCAAAATCTTTTGCAACTTCGGCAGGGTACAAAAACGCGTATATGCCTAAGCAAAGCCCTCCGGTTGCCGCTACAGACGACATAAACGATACAGCACGCTCTACGTTTAAAAAGAGTGATTTCAGACTTGTAACCATAGATCTAACTCATAAAACTCGCCATCATCAATTGCTAGCAAGATTAACTTATGAATGCAACCGATGGTACAATCGCTGGCTGTTATAAGTAACTCAACTTGTCAGCATACCTGACGGTTTTTGATAATCGCAAAGATCTGTGATCTGTTGTGTCGTGGAACACCGGATATCTGGGCTCGCACCTCGCATTCGCTGCTCATAGCACGAAGGTCTGCGGTCGGGATACGGGACAAACTCTACAAACTCCACTACCCGCGCATAACGTCAGTCGATCCGCAAGACACCATCCCCCCTTCCCTCCACCCCCCTCCTCCCGTATCCCATCCCAAAACCCAAACCCTAGGAGACACCATGCAAAAAAGACCCTTGGGCCGGACCGGGATCGAGGTGAGCGCGCTTTGCCTTGGCTCGATGACATGGGGCTCTCAGAACACCCCGGCAGAGGGCCATGCCCAGATCGACCGCGCGCTGGAGCGCGGCGTGAACTTCATCGACACCGCCGAGATGTATCCCACCACCCCCATCAGCGCGGAAACCACCGGCCGCACCGAGGAGATCATCGGCGACTGGATCAAAGCCTCCGGGCGGCGCGATGACGTGATCCTTGCCACCAAACATTCCGGCAAGGGCTTCAAACACGCCCGCGACGGTGCGCCGATCACGGCGGGGTCCATCCCGAAGGCCATCGAAGGCTCGCTGCGCCGCCTCAAGACCGACACCATCGACCTCTACCAATTCCACTGGCCCAACCGGGGCAGCTATATGTTCCGCCAGAACTGGGCCTTTGACCCCTCAACCCAGAACCGCGACGAGACAATCGCCCATATGGAGGAAACGCTGGAGGCCCTGCAACGCGAGGTCGCGCGCGGCACCATTCGCGCCTTCGGCCTCTCGAACGAGAGCGCCTGGGGCATGGCGCAATGGCTCCGGCTGGCCGAGGCGGGGCACGGCCCGCGCGCGGCGTCCCTCCAGAACGAATACTCGCTCATGTGCCGCCTCTACGACACGGACTTGGCCGAACTCAGCGTCAATGAGGATGTGGGCCTCTTGGCCTTCTCCCCCCTCGCGGCGGGGCTGCTCAGTGGCAAATACCAGAATGGCGCCCTGCCCAACGGCTCGCGCATGGCGATCAACGGCGATCTGGGCGGGCGCAAGACCCCGCGTGCCTTCGGGGCGGTCACAGCCTGTCACGCGGTCGCGCAGAAACACGGGCTCGACCCCGTGCAAATGGCGCTCGCATGGTGCCTCACGCGGCCTTTCCTCTGCTCCGCCATTTTTGGCGCAACAAACATGGCCCAACTCGATCTTGCCCTTGGCGCGGCGGAGATTACGCTCAGCCAAGAGGCGCTGACCGATCTCGACGCCTCCCACAAGGCGCATCCGATGCCCTATTGAGCGCGGGTGTTGGCCGCAATCTCCCAAGCGTGGGCGCAAGCCCGAAGGACGCCGCGCGGAGCGCTTGGGGCCAATGTCAGCGTTACGCCATGCCCTAACTCACGGTCCCATCCCGCAATCCGCGCAAATGGTCCGGCAAGGCCCGCGCCGTGATCGACGCTTCGCGCACCAGACTGTCGAAATGCAGCGTCATGGCCTGCACTCTTTCCCGATCACGAAACACCATGTAATTCCGCCCGATATAGAGAACTGCCAGAAGCGGGCCGAGAATTGTCACGGGGGCCGAATAGACGCGACGCGCATCAAACAGATAGAGCCGCAGACTGGGATAGAGCTGCGTTGTGACAGTGATCAGGTGATCCAGTTGCGCGCGGCGGATGGCGGCGGGCAAACCACGGTAATACCCTTCTCCGCGTGCGAAACTCTCGATCTCAAAGAGCGGCAGGGCGATCTCATAGTCCGATTGCGCCGCCCGCATCCACGCCATGCGATCCTCGGACGCACCAATCGCCTGATCGGTCGAGCGCCCGAGATGCGGCTCATATTCCCACTCCAGCATGGCGCGCGTTTTCAGCATGTCCGGCAACGCGGCAGGGACATGGCGGATCTTGTAACCCGCCGCCTCCTTGTGCCAGGCAAAAATCTGTTCATCGACCAAGGCGCGCGGTGCCTCGGTCAGCGATAGCGTATTGGCCAGCATATCAGCAGCCGTCTCAGGCCGGTCCGTCAACCCCAAGAGCCAATCGGCCGAGACCCCAAGCGCCGAGGCACATTCGCCCACAACCTGCGCATTGGGCAGCCGACCCGTTTCCTCCTTGAGCAGTTGCGACACAGTCGAGCGATCCACACCGATGCTGCGCGCCAAGGCGCTTTGGTTGCTCTGCCGCAGGCGCATCGCCTCGGCCAACCGGGTGCGAAACAGTGTGGCTCGCAAACGTTTGTCGATTTTTTTTATCATATGGTGATTATTATCACAGTTGCGGAGAAATGTTAACCATTTCCAAACTGGTGTCGCAACGCAATCGAAACGACTGTCGCCGCATCATGCCACGCATCAGGAGCAACCATGCAATTGCAGTCGGACAGCCGTCCCATGACCGGGGTCTCCCAAAATCACGCCACGGCTCAGGACAGGGCGGGCGTGGAATGGCCGACTCTGGCGCTTCTGGTGCTTTGCTATGCTGTATGGGCGATCGGCACCACGGCGGCCTCTGCGCTCTGGTTGCCCTTGGGGATCGTTCTGACCAGCCTTGCCATCGCCCTCCATTCTTCGCTGTGCCACGAGGCCTTGCATGGCCATCCGTTCCGGTCCCGGCGCCTCAATGAAGCGCTGGTCTTTCCCTGCCTCTGCTTGCTGATCCCCTACGTCCGCTTCCGCGACACCCATCTTGCACATCACCGCGAGGAATATCTGACCGACCCCTATGACGACCCAGAGGCGAACTACCTAGACCCCACCGTCTGGGCGCGCCTGCCGCTCGGGGTGCGGGCGGTCCTGCGGATCAACAACACGCTGGCCGGGCGCATGCTCATCGGACCCCTCGTGGCGCAGGTCATTTTCCTGCGTACCGACTGGCAGGCCATCAAGCTCGGCAACCGTGCCGTGCTCCACGCATGGCTCTGGCACATCCCGGCGGTGGCGCTGGTGCTTGTTTGGCTCAGCTTTGCGCCGATGCCAGTCTGGGCCTATCTGCTGGCCGTCTGGCTCGGACTGGCCGTGCTGAAAATCCGCACATTTCTGGAGCACCGCGCCCATGAGCGCGCCAGTGGCCGCACCGTGGTGATCGAGGATCGCGGCCCGCTCGCCTGGCTCTTTCTCAACAACAACCTGCATGTCGTGCATCACATGCACCCAGAGGTGCCATGGTATCGCCTCCCCGCCCTCTATGCCGCACGGCGCGACCACTACCTGCGGCGCAACGATGGCTATGTCTATCGCTCCTACGCCCAAATCTTCCGCGCACATTTCTGGCGCGCCAAAGACCCGGTGCCGCACCCGCTCCGACCCGGTCAGTAGAGGCGGCAGGTTTTGGCAAGAAGGGGACGTTGGTCCCAAGCGCTTACGCGCGGACTCAAGCCCGAAGGGCGCCGCGCGGGACCAATGTCAGCAACAGGCCCCTCCTGCCCCCTCAGAGTGCCTCACGCCACCTGACGCCTAGCCCCCGTCCGCTGCCTTGGCCGGGGCCTTGGGGGTAAACTCGCAACGGTCCGGTTTGACATCCAGCAATGGCGTGCCATCCAGACAATCCAGCCCCCTCACGACCAACACCGGCCCCTCGACCCCGATCAGGCGCACCTGTGACGTGCCAATGGGATTGGGCCGCTGCGGCGACCGCAGCGCAAAGGTTCCGAAATAGCGTGCGCCATCCCCCATGGGATTCTGCCGCACCAGATCACGTCGCGACCGGTCCAGCCAATATAGGATTTCGAGATGTTGATAGGTCTCAATACCCTCCAGCGCCGCGACCCACGGCGCAAAAACCTCGATCCGACACTCCGGCCCATCCAACCGCCCCTGTCGCGGGCAGTCGTGACGCTCTGTCCAGGGCGTATGAATGCGGCCAATGAAATAGAGTGTGGCGTCGGTGCTCTCGGGTGTTCCCGTCACCCGCTCTCCCGCGCGCAATCGTGTGTCCATCCCGCCCCTCCTGAGTCTGCCACCGTCAGTAGACGTCTTGCCAATCGTCCTCGTGGAACACTTCGCCAATCGCCATCCACCGTACACGCACCCGCGCGACACGGGTGTCCGACCAGGTCCGAAACACCACGTCAAACCCCTTGGTCGTGATCTTTTCCGCCATCACATCGGCACGGGCATTGGTGGCGCTGTCCATATCCCAAAGCGAGAGCGCGACATGCACCGCAGGCTCGGACTTGAACGGCGTCTCGAACCCGATCTTCTTGCGCCGCTCACGCTCGCCTGATCCGGTCCACATTTCACCACCATCGGCATAATCCGAGAACAGGACATCATCCCCTTGCTCGATCCCAATAGCTTGATTGATCAGAAATTTCATGGCACGCCTTCCGAACCTCGGACCTGAGTATTAAGTATTTTAGGCGGAAAAAAGAAATAAAAACAAAAAAAGGGCCGCGACACGGCCCCTTTAAATCCTGAACGCCGTCCTGTCTCAGTTGGACGACAGACCGATATGGTCGCCCATCGCCACCATATCTGCCAAGAGCTTCGCGGCCTCATCGACCGGACCCGGCTCATTGACATATTTGTCCTGTGCATGCGCCAGCTTGTCGGTGGCCGCATTGACCATGGTCTGATAGGCTTCTTTGGTCATATCTTCCCGCGCCACGGCCTGCTCTGCCAGCACCGAAACGCTCGTGCCGTTGATCTCGGCAAAACCACCCGTGACGACATATTCCTTTTCGCCCGACGGCCCTGAAACCCGCACAATGCCGGGACGCAGGGTGGTGATGAGCGGGGCATGATCGGCCATGGCGGTCAGATCACCCTCGGCCCCAGGTATGCTCACCTCATGGGCAGCGACCGAGGCCAAGAGCCGCTCGGGACTCACCAGATCGAATTGCACTGTGTCAGCCATTGCGGCCTCCCTCATGGTGTCACGCCTGCACGGGGATTACCCCGCACAGGCCATGACAGACGTTGATCAGGCCGCGTCAGCAGCCATGCGTTCGGCTTTGGCGAGCACGTCGGCAATGCCACCCACCATGTAAAAGGCACCTTCGGGCAGGTGATCATACTCGCCCGCGACCACGGCCTTGAACGATTTGATCGTCTCTTCCAGCGGCACCTGAACCCCATCAGAGCCGGTGAAGACCTTGGCCACGTCGAACGGCTGGCTGAGGAAACGCTGGATTTTCCGGGCACGTGCCACGGTCAGCTTGTCCTCTTCCGACAGTTCGTCCATGCCCAGAATGGCGATGATATCCTGAAGCGATTTGTAGCGCTGCAAAATCCCCTGCACGTCACGCGCAACCTGATAATGCTCTTCGCCCACGATCTGCGGGTCCATCAGACGCGAGTTCGAGTCGAGCGGGTCCACAGCGGGATAAATGCCAAGCTCGGAAATCGCACGGCTGAGAACGGTCGTGGCGTCGAGGTGGGCGAACGTCGTGGCAGGTGCCGGGTCGGTAAGGTCATCCGCAGGCACGTAAACGGCCTGAATGGACGTGATCGAACCGGATTTGGTCGAGGTGATGCGCTCCTGCATGGCGCCCATGTCGGTGGCCAGCGTCGGCTGATAGCCCACAGCGGACGGAATACGACCCAACAGCGCCGACACCTCGGACCCCGCCTGCGTAAAGCGGAAGATGTTGTCGACAAAGAACAGAACGTCCGACCCCGACTGATCGCGGAACTGCTCGGCCAGCGTAAGGCCGGTCAGCGCCACACGCGCACGTGCTCCCGGAGGCTCGTTCATCTGACCGTAAACAAGGGCCACTTGGCTCTCTTCCAGATTGTCGGGCTTGATCACGTTGGATTCGATCATCTCGTGATAGAGGTCGTTGCCCTCACGGGTCCGCTCGCCCACACCGGCAAACACGGAATAGCCCGAGTGCACCTTGGCGATGTTGTTGATCAGTTCCATGATGAGAACCGTCTTGCCCACACCGGCACCACCAAAGAGACCGATCTTGCCGCCCTTGGCATAGGGGGCCAGCAGGTCCACAACCTTGATCCCCGTCACGAGGATTTCGGACGCGGTCGACTGCTCGGAAAACTCCGGCGCAGGCTGGTGGATCGAACGGTATTCCGTGGCCTTGATCGGCGCGCCCTCGTCCACTGGCTCGCCGATGACGTTCAGGATACGGCCCAGCGTCGCGTTGCCAACCGGCACCGAAATCGGCGCGCCGGTGTCGCTGACGGGTTGTCCCCGCACCAGACCTTCGGTCGCGTCCATCGCGATGGTGCGCACGGTGTTTTCACCCAGATGCTGCGCCACTTCGAGGATCAGCTTCTTGCCGTGGTTGTCGGTCTGCAGCGCGTTCAAAATGGCTGGCAGATCGCCGTCAAAGTGAACGTCCACAACGGCGCCAATGACCTGTGTCACCTTGCCTTTTGCATTTGCCATGTTTCGTCTCCGGTTCTCTTACAGCGCTTCCGCGCCGGAAATGATTTCAATAAGCTCGTTGGTGATCACGGCCTGGCGCGAGCGGTTGTATTCGATCGTCAATCTGTCGATCATATCCCCCGCGTTGCGCGTTGCATTGTCCATCGCGGACATCCGCGCGCCCTGCTCCGAGGCCCCGTTCTCCAACAGCGCCGCAAAGATCGCGGTCGCAACCCCACGCGGCAAGAGATCCGCCAGGATCGCCTGCTCGTCGGGTTCATAGTCGTAATAGCTGTCGGTATCGACCGCTTGCTCCAACTCGGTGACGTCGAACGGGATCACCTGCTGCATGGTTGGGATCTGGCTGACAACATTCTCAAAGCGCGAGAAGAAGATCTTGGCGACATCGAAATCGCCCGCATCAAAGCGACCCAGAACATCGGCTGCGATCGCTTGCGCATCGGCATAACCCACGCGCTTGACCTCGCTCAGATCAATGTGACCCACCGAATACTGGCCATAGTCCCGCCGCATCGCGTCGCGGCCCTTTTTGCCCACGGTCACGATTTTGACGGTCTTGCCCTTGGCGAGCAAATCAGCGGCATGCAGCTTTGCGAGCTTGGCGATATTGGCGTTGAAGCCACCGCAAAGGCCCCGCTCGGCGGTCATCACCACCAAGAGATGCACTTTGTCCTCACCCGTGCCTGCCAGCAGACGCGGCGCATTGGCGGCATCGCCCACAGAGGCCGCCAGCTTGCCCATGACCGCGTTGAAGCGTTCGGTATAAGGGCGGGCCTGCTCGGCAGCATCCTGCGCGCGGCGAAGTTTCGCCGCGGCAACCATCTGCATGGCTTTGGTGATCTTGCGGGTCGATTTGACCGACGCGATCCTGTTTTTCAGGTCCTTGAGATTCGGCATTGCCTTATCTCCCCCTTATGCGAAGTCAGCGGCGAATTCGTCCAGCGCAGCTTTGATACGGTCCTCGGCTTCACCCTTGATCTTGGGGTCTTCCTTGGTGATGTACGCCAGCAACTCGGCATGCTTGCCGCGCAGGTGCTTGAGCAGACCTTGCTCATACGGGCCCACTTGCTTCACCGGAATCTTGTCCAGATAGCCCTTGGTGCCAGCATAGATCACACAGACGATCTCGGCATTGGTCAGCGGCGAATACTGCGCCTGCTTCATCAGCTCGGTCAGACGCGCACCACGGTTCAAGAGCTGCTGCGTCGCCGCGTCTAGGTCAGAGCCGAACTGGGCAAACGCCGCCATCTCACGATACTGCGCCAGTTCCAGTTTTACCGGACCCGCGACAGATTTCATCGCATTGGTCTGCGCGCTCGAGCCCACACGAGACACCGACAGACCGGTGTTCACGGCCGGGCGGACACCCTGATAAAAGAGTTCCGTCTCAAGGAAGATCTGACCGTCGGTGATCGAGATCACGTTGGTCGGAATAAACGCCGACACGTCGCCACCTTGGGTCTCAATGATCGGCAGCGCGGTGAGCGAGCCCGAGCCATTGGCCTCGTTCAGCTTGGCCGACCGCTCCAGCAGGCGGGAGTGGAGATAGAACACGTCCCCCGGATAGGCTTCACGACCGGGCGGACGACGCAGAAGCAGCGACATCTGGCGATAGGCCACAGCCTGCTTCGAGAGATCATCATAAACGATCAGCGCATGACGGCCATTGTCGCGGAAATGCTCGGCCATCGCGGTCGCGGAATAGGGGGCGAGGAACTGCATCGGCGCGGGGTCCGACGCGGTGGCGGCCACAACGATCGAATATTTGATCGCGCCGCTCTCTTCGAGCTTCTTCACCAGCTGCGCCACGGTCGAGCGCTTCTGACCGATAGCAACATAGACGCAATAGAGCTTCTTGCTCTCGTCGTCGCCTGCGGCCTCGTTATAGATCTTCTGGTTCAGGATCGCGTCGAGCGCCACCGCGGTCTTGCCGGTCTGACGGTCACCAATGATCAGCTCGCGCTGACCGCGACCAATCGGGATCATCGCGTCCACGGACTTGAGTCCGGTCGCCATCGGCTCATGCACCGATTTACGCGGGATGATGCCGGGGGCCTTCACATCGGCCAGACCGCGGGTCTTGGTCTTGATCGGGCCCTTGCCGTCCAGCGGATTGCCCAGACCGTCCACAACGCGGCCCAACAGCTCGTCGCCAATCGGCACGTCCACGATGGACTTGGTGCGCTTGACGGTGTCGCCTTCCTTGATGTCACGGTCGGAACCAAAGATCACGACGCCGACGTTGTCGCTCTCGAGGTTCAGCGCCATGCCCATGATCGAGCCCGGAAACTCGACAAGCTCACCGGCCTGAACATTGTCCAGCCCGTGAACCCGTGCGATCCCGTCACCCACCGAGAGAACCCGGCCGATCTCGGCAACTTCGGCATCTTGGCCAAAGTTCTTGATCTGGTCCTTCAGGATCGCAGAAATCTCTGCTGCTTGGATACCCATTTATCCGACCTCTTTCATTGAATTCTGCAGGGAATCGAGCTTGGAGCGGATCGACGTGTCGATCATCTTCGAGCCCATCTTGACGACTAGACCGCCGATGAGGCTTTCATCAACGGTCGCATTGATTTTGACATCCTTGCCGACGCGGTCTTTCAGCGTCTTGGCCAGCTTGTCCGCTTGTGCCTTGGTCAGCGCCTTGGCGCTGATGACATCGGCGCTCACTTCGCCCTTGTCCTCGGCGATCATGGCGTTGAGCTGCGCAATCAGTTGCGGCAGCACGAACAAACGCCGTTTTTGCGCCATCAGCGCCATACCATTCTGCAACTCGGGCAGCAGCTTCATTTTGGCTGCCACGGCGGACATCGCCGCCCCCTGCACATCACGGCTCAGCACCGGAGAAGAGATCATTGCACGCAGATCGTCGCTGTCGGTCAGCGCCTGTGCCAGATCATTGAGATTGCTTTCGAGTTTGGCCACTGATTTGGCCTCTCTCACAAGCTCGAATATCGCAGTGGCATAGCGCGCGGCAATGCCAGTAGAGATCGAAGCTGGTTCGGACACGTCCACCCTTCCGATAATCTGGCCCCGGTTGGTCAGCCGTGACGCAGGGTCACATCCGGGGGCGTTGGCATAGGGTGAGACTTGCGAAACACCCAAATTCGGCTGCGGTGTAGCAGAGCCTTACCAAGCGGGCAAGCCGCTTGAAAACTATTGTATACTAAAGAATACAATTCGATTTCAAAGACTTAACCCAAGTGCGACCTATTGCGCGCTTTTTAATCTTCAAAAAACTTCACTTTTTACTACCAATTGCCGATTCCCCTCACGCAGCCCCTGCCCAAAGCATCGCCAAGCGTTAACGCTATCATGGATTCGCAGATCCGCCGCACCTTATTATAAAGGCCGGTCGCCTGCCCCCCGGCGCAGGCGCGGACCCTCTCAATCGCCAGCCCTCACCCCAGCGGCGAGACACCGAATAAAGAAGGATGCGCGCCAAGAACCAGCGCGTAGAGCACGCATCCCAGCGCGCTCCGCAGCACCGCCGCCGGCCAGCTTTGCGGCACCGGTCCCGCCTGCCGCCGTGCGTGGTCCAACCGCACCCACTCCGCCCCCATCGCCCGCCGCTTGCGCCGGTCGATCAACGCCCCACCCATCCCGGCAAAGCCCGCGAAACATCCAAAGAGGATCACATGCGCCAGATCACCATTCGGCACCATATGCCCCACTGCCCAGAGCGCCAGCGCGAGGAGCATCGGATGCCGCGTCACCCGCACGATACCGGGCCGCGCCGGATCAAACCGCGCATTATTCGCGCCGCCAAAGGAAAACGGATTGGGCCGCGCTATCGCCAACCCAAGGATCACGCAGACGACCAGCATCAGGGATACTGTCACATACCCCTGCCACGCCGCCCAGCTCCAGAGCGGCACAAAGGGCGCGCGCCCCGCTGCCCCGATGACCCAGGCCAGAACCGCCAGCGACAACAGTGAATAGCCAAGGGTAAATCCCCGCTGCCCGACCCGCGCCACCAGCCATGCCTTGACCTTTGGGCGCACCGGGATCGAATGGCTCAGGAAGAAGACGCCAAAGGCCGCGATGAACTCCGCCCAGCCCATCAGGCCCCCGGAATTGTCTTTGCCGGTTTTTGCCGCAGCATCAGCGGCCCGTAAAGCACCGCAAACCCGCCAAACGCCCCGATCCACGCGATCCCCGCCAGCGCGTGCAATGCACTCGCCTCCGCAGGCCACAGCCCCGCCGCCAACCGCGCCAGCACGGAGACCACCAGCGCAAGGTAAATCACCACCGTGCCCAAACCTGCCGTCAGCGCGCGCCCTGTATGACCCAGCGTCGCCCGTGTCATGACCGCCAGCGTCATCAACCCCGCCGCCCCCGCCATCCACAGATGTTGCGCCGCTGCTATCCCGATCAGACCGGGCCACAAAATCTCCAGCCCGATCAACACGGCACCAAGCGGCACAAACGCATACCCCAGATGCAACACCCAGACGAGCGGCTCCGCCCCGGTACGATCCCCCGCCCAGCGCGCCAACCTTGCCGCGTGCAAGATTCCCACCACGATCAGCGCAGCCCCCGTGCCATCGTCCACCGGCAGCAAGACCCATGACAGCAGCGCGCCCAGCAGCGCCAAGAGCGCCAGCTTGTCGAACCGCTGCATCGGCGGCACGGGCAATCGCCCCGGCCCCCGCCGCGCCAGCCAGTTGCGCGTGAAAGAGGGGACAATGCGCCCCCCGATCACCGCAATCATCATCACAACCGCCGCCAGCCCAAGACGCAGCCCATAGCCCTGCGCCGCATACGCGCCCTGCGCCGCTTCCCAATGAAACAGCGCATTGCCGAACGTCAGAACCGCCAGCATTGCGACAACCATCAGATTGCGCCAGTTCTTGCCAGCCACGATCTCGCGCAGCATGACCGCTGCCAGAACCACCGGCATCGCCAGATCCATCAGCGCCACCGCAAGAGGCGGCAGCCCACCAGAAACCATCACGGCCAAACGCCCCAAGAGCCACAGCGCCGCCAATCCCCCCAGCGGCCAGCCCACGATGGGTAAACGCCCGGTCCAGTTCGGCACAGCCGTCAGCATGAATCCCGCGATCACCGCGACCAGATAGCCAAACAGAAACTCATGCGCGTGCCAACTCACCGGATCGAACGCCGTGGGCAAACTGATCACCCCGACCAGCATCGGCACCCACAGCACCATGATCAAAGCGGCCCATATCCCTGCGCCCAGAAAAAACGGCCGGAACCCGAAACTCAGAAGTGCCGGCCCTCGCCAGCCCCGCATCTGCTCTGCCGTGCTCGTCATCTCGCGTTCCTTTCGGCCCATAGGCCCGTGTCCGTCACGACCATGTCGAGCGGAATATCATGCGGCTGCGGATAGATTGTCTCGATCAGCGCCGAACCCAGCGCGATTCCGATACTCACCGGGCGCGGGTCGAGCGCCGCCAAGGTCCGGTCGAAATAGCCACCGCCATAGCCCAACCTGTAACAGTCCTCGGTCCAGCCGATCATCGGCGCGAGGGTAATGTCGGGGATCACCCGCTCCGCCTCAGGGGGCGGCACCGGAATGTTCCAATCCCCCCGCACCATCTGTGTCTCGGGCGTCCACCGTCGAAACACCAGCGGGGCGGCCTTCACTTCGACAATCGGCAGCGCAATCAGGACGCCGCCCGCATGCCACTCCACCATCAGGTCGCGCAAATCCGGCTCACCTTTGATCGGCCAGTAGCAGGACAGAACCTTGCCCCGCGCTCCGTTGAATTTCTCTTGCAGCACCGCGCGCAGGTGCTCTGACAGAGCCCGCCCGATCTCTTGGCGATCCGCCATACTCAGCGCAGCGCGCAGCCCTCTCAGGCGCCCGCGCACAGCCTTGCGCCACCGCGCCACATCGCGCGCCTGCTCGGGGTCGGTCGCGAGGGGATCGAAATAGGCCGGGTCCACCTCCTGCGCCATGCAGGGCGGCGAGGCATAGCCGAGCGGTTTGCGCGTATCGGACATCGGACAGTCCTTTCTGTAACGCGGTAGAGGCACCAAGCACCAATCCCGCTTTGCAATTCGGTCTAACCCTGTTAATAGGTATTGTAAATACCGATTTATCCGGAGACCCAGCGACCATGCGCCTTACCTCCTTTACCGATTTCGGCCTGCGGATGTTGATGCGCATGGCCAGCGCCCCCGATCGCGCCTTTTCCAGCGCCGAGTTGGCGACCGAGTTCGACCTCTCACGCCACCACCTCGCCAA
Source organism: Roseovarius sp. MBR-51 (assembly GCF_053628575.1). Taxonomy (NCBI): domain Bacteria; kingdom Pseudomonadati; phylum Pseudomonadota; class Alphaproteobacteria; order Rhodobacterales; family Roseobacteraceae; genus Roseovarius; species Roseovarius sp. MBR-51. The sequence continues at coordinate 143,292 of NZ_JBRJGQ010000004.1, read as the reverse complement.
GATCATGCAGCGCCTGTCACAGGCCGGGCTGATCGACACCCGGCGCGGCGGCGGCGGCGGTGCACTCCTCGCCCGCCCCCCTGAAGAGATCCGGTTGGGGGATGTGATCCGCCATCTCGAATCCGGTCAGGCACTCGTCGCCTGTTTCGGACCAGAGGCGGGGGACTGCTCTCTCGACGGCCGCTGTCGGCTCAAGGCGCGATTGAGGTCAGCAGAGCGCGCCTTTCTCGACGATCTCGACCGCAGCACCTTGGCCGATATCGCGCTCGATCCGACACCGGAACGCACGGGCTGACGCGATGTCGGAATCGGCACGGCGCTTGAGTACAAAACGCGCGTACAAATTGTACGCCCTGTACACAGTCAGACCGGCTTGGCCTCGGGTTGCGGGCGCAGCACGCTAAGCGGTTTGCGCACTGTATCGCGCAGCCCCGGCCCGCTCGGCGCCTGCACCCGTTTTGTGGCCTCGACCATCAACACACCACCCGCCGCGACGACGGAGAGCTTGGCACCCATCCGCTCCCACATGCCCGCCGTCTTCCGCCAAAAAGGGCGTTCTGAGGGCGGCTGATAGAGCGTCGTAGCATGGCGTTCCGGCAAAAAATTGTGTGATTTCAATTGGCTTTCTAACTGTGTCTGACTGTAGGGGCGCCCGAATCCAAAGGGCGTGCGGTCAGAGCGCGACCATAGCCCGGCCCGGTTCGGCACGATGAAAAGAGCCGATCCTCCCGGCCCAAGCACGCGCCAGCACTCCTCCAGCACCGCACCCGGCTGCTCCGACGTCTCCAGCCCATGTACCACCAAGAGCTTGTCGACATGCCCAGTTTCCAGAGGCCAGAATGTCTCTTCGCAGAGCACAGAAATATTCGGCAACCCCTGAGGCCACCCGATAACCCCTTGAGGTGCAGGCATTAATCCGATCACACGACGCGCATCGGCAAGGTAGGGACGCAGGAACGGAACGGCGAATCCATAGCCGACGACCGTCTGCCCCTGCGCCTCAGGCCAAAACTCTGCAACCTGTGCGCGCACGGTTTTCTGGACCGCCCGCCCCAATGTGCTTCGGTAATAAAAATTTCGCAGGTCCTGTACATCCAGATGCATTGCAGCCCGGCCAAAGATCAGTCACTCTCGACCCTAACACTAACTGGCAATTGGGAAAATACCATGGTTTTGCAAATCCTTACTGTCCCCTGCCTGGCTGACAACTATGCCTATATCGCGCATGATCCGGCCACCGGGGTTACGGCGGTGATCGACGTGCCAGAGGCCGAGCCGATCCTCCAAGCCCTTGATAAACAAGGCTGGAGCGCCTCATTGGTGCTGCTCACCCACCACCATGCCGACCATATCCAGGGCCTCGGCGCGCTGCTTGCGCGTCACTCCGCATCGGTGATTGGGGCTGCCGCCGACGCCCACCGCCTGCCCCCACTCGACCGCACCGTGAGCGACGGCGACCAGATTGGGATCGGTTCCGAGACAGGCGTCGTCATGGATGTGTCCGGCCACACAGTCGGCCATCTGGCGTTTCATTTCCCACAAAGCGCCGTGGTCTTTACCGCCGATAGCCTCATGGCGATGGGCTGTGGCCGTGTCTTTGAAGGAACAATGGCACAAATGTTTGAAAGCCTTGGGAAAATTTCATCCCTACCGCCTCAGACCACGATCTGCTCCGGACATGAATACACAGAAAGCAACGCGAAATTCGCACGGACCGTTGACCCGGACAACGCGGCTCTTATATCAAGGTCCATAGAGATCAGCGCTGCCCGCGCCGCCGGTCGGCCCACTGTCCCCTCAATACTGGCTGACGAACTGGCCACCAACCCGTTTCTGCGTGCCGGTGACGCAGGAATACAGGCACAACTCGGCATGACCGGGTCCGCTCCGGTCGATGTATTTGCCGAAATTCGTGCGCGCAAGGACCGCTTTTGACGCACGCGTGATGAAAACAACGCTGGTATCACGAAATGTGACCCAGTTTGACGAAAAAATCCTTGAAGACTGGCCGTTATCGACCAAACTTTAAGACTATGAGGCCAAGGTTTGTGGGCAGCCCGCCCCGGCCAAGATCAGAAGGAGCACGACCGTGCCTTCATTCTCGAACACGCTAGAACAGGCAATCCATGCGGCATTGGCCCTCGCCAACGCACGCCAGCACGAATTTGCCACACTGGAACACCTCTTGCTCGCCCTCGTAGACGAACCTGACGCTGCACGCGTGATGAAGGCATGCAGCGTCAACACCGAGGACTTGCGCACCACACTGGTGGAATTCATCGACGACGATCTGGCCAATCTTGTAACCGATATCGACGGATCAGAGGCGGTGCCCACCGCCGCATTCCAGCGCGTCATCCAGCGCGCTGCAATCCATGTGCAATCGTCAGGCCGCACTGAGGTGACCGGCGCAAATGTGCTTGTCGCTATTTTCGCAGAGCGCGAGTCGAACGCGGCGTATTTCCTTCAGGAACAGGACATGACGCGCTACGATGCGGTAAATTTCATCGCACATGGCGTGGCCAAGGACCCCGCCTATGGAGAATCGCGGCCAGTCACCGGAGCCACCAACCACGACGAAGACAGTGGGACCAAATCGACCGAGACAGACGCAGTCGAGGCAGGCGACTCCGCGCTCGCAAAATACTGCGTCGATCTCAACGAGAAGGCGCGGAAAGGTGATATCGACCCCCTGATCGGACGCGATGCAGAGGTTGAGCGCTGTATTCAGGTGCTTTGCCGCCGCCGAAAGAACAACCCGCTCTTGGTGGGCGATCCCGGTGTGGGAAAAACCGCCATCGCCGAAGGTCTGGCCCACAAGATCGTCATGGGTGAAACGCCCCGCGTGCTGTCACGCACGACGATCTATTCTCTCGATATGGGCGCGCTTTTGGCAGGCACGCGCTATCGCGGCGATTTTGAAGAACGCCTCAAGGCGGTGGTCACCGAACTGGAGAAACATCCCGACGCGGTGCTCTTTATTGACGAGATCCACACGGTAATCGGTGCAGGTGCCACGTCAGGTGGGGCAATGGATGCTTCGAACCTGCTGAAACCCGCGCTGCAAGGCGGCAAACTGCGCTGCATGGGATCGACGACATACAAAGAATTCCGGCAGCATTTCGAGAAGGACCGCGCGCTTGCACGGCGCTTCCAGAAAATTGACGTGGCTGAGCCAACCGTCGAAGACGCGGTAAAAATTCTCAAGGGCCTCAAGCCCTATTTTGAGGATCACCACAGCGTAAAGTACACCAATGACGCTATCCGCTCTGCTGTTGATCTTTCGGCGCGCTACATCAACGACCGCAAACTCCCTGACAAGGCGATTGACGTGATCGACGAAGCGGGTGCGGCCCAGCATTTGTTGGCAGCCTCCAAGCGACGCAAGAGCATTGGCGTCAAGGAAATCGAAGAAGTCGTTGCGAAAATCGCCCGCATCCCGCCCAAGAACGTCTCAAAGAACGACGCCGAGGTGCTCAAGGATCTTGAAGCCTCTCTCAAGCGGGTGGTGTTTGGTCAAGATGCCGCAATCGAGACGCTCAGTTCGGCGATCAAACTGGCCCGCGCTGGATTGCGCGAGCCGGAAAAGCCGATCGGCAACTATCTCTTTGCCGGCCCGACTGGCGTGGGCAAGACTGAGGTCGCCAAACAATTGGCCGATACCCTCGGGGTTGAACTCTTGCGGTTCGACATGTCGGAATACATGGAGAAGCATGCAGTTTCGCGCCTGATTGGCGCGCCGCCGGGCTATGTTGGGTTCGACCAAGGCGGTCTTTTGACCGATGGTGTCGATCAACACCCGCATTGCGTACTGTTGCTCGACGAGATCGAGAAGGCGCATCCCGACGTATTCAACATCTTGTTGCAGGTGATGGACCATGGAACACTGACCGATCACAATGGTCGCAAAGTGGATTTCCGCAATGTCGTCCTGATCATGACGTCGAACGCCGGGGCAGCGGAGCAGGCAAAATCCGCCATAGGCTTTGGTCGCGACCGCCGGGAGGGCGAGGATACCGCTGCCATCGAGCGGACTTTCACGCCTGAATTCCGCAATCGTCTGGACGCCGTGATCTCGTTTGGGCCGCTGCCGAAGTCAGTCATTCTCAAGGTCGTCGAAAAATTCGTGTTGCAACTTGAGGCGCAACTTATGGATCGTGACGTGACTATAGAGCTGACCGAACCTGCCGCTGAATGGCTCGCCGACCGAGGGTATGACGAAAAGATGGGCGCGCGCCCATTGGGCCGCGTGATTCAGGAGCACATCAAGAAACCGTTGGCCGAGGAGTTGCTATTTGGCAAACTCTTGAAAGGCGGCGTTGTCAAAGTTGGTGTAAAGGATGACAAGATCGACCTGATGGTCGAGGGTCCAGTCACACGACGCCTGACCGGCAAGAAGAAGCCGCCTCTCTTGACAGCCGAATGAGTGCACGGGTCGTAAGGACACTTGCACCACTTCTGATCGCGGCGGCCACAGGGGCCGCCGCTGACCAACCTGATCTGAGATTGCCGCTTGACTGTGTGCTGGGGCAGACCTGCTATATCGAGGATTATGTCGACACTGATCCCGGCCCCGGTCAACGCGATTATACCTGTGGCATCAAAAGCCGCGATGACCACCGTGGTATTGATTTCATGCTTCTGTCGTTCGACGCCATGGCCACCGGGGTTTATGTCTTGGCCGCTGCCCCCGGCATCGTGGTCGCCACCCGCGATGGCATGGCCGACACGCCCGTGACCGCACAAACCCGAGAGACGATCAAGGGACAGGAATGCGGCAACGCCGTGCGGATTGATCACGGGGACGGATGGCAGACGCTCTACTGCCATATGAAGCAAGCGTCTCTGACCGTCCAAAAGGGGGACCGCGTTGCGGCAGGCGATAGTCTAGGTCAGGTAGGACTGAGTGGGCTCACCAATGCCCCGCACGTGCATCTGGGCGTTCTCAAGGATGGTCAAATCGTCGATCCGTTCAATCCGGACAATCGGAATACCTGCGGGGCCACGCCGGATGAGAGCATGTGGGACACCGCACTACCCTACGATCCCTCCGGCTTATTTACAGCCGGGTTTTCCACTTCGGTGCCAGAGTTTGATGCAGTTCAAACAGGATCAGCCCGTGCCAGAACCGCTCAATCAGATCAGCCGCTCGTGCTCTATGGTCACGTTTTTTACGCCCAACCAGGCGACCAACTAACGCTCACCGCCCAAGGGCCGGAAGGTGAGATTTTCAGCCATGATGTCATCCTTGAGAATCCCCAAGCACAACTCTTTCGTGCCTTTGGCCGCAAGTCCCCTGACGGAGGATGGCCGGACGGAGCGTACAGAGGTTACGTACGTCTGACCCGAGGGGATACCGTGTTGGCCGTGCGTCACGCGGATATCACTGTCACCCGTTGACCCTGAACAGATTGGCGATCACCGCGTGGTCAGCTTGAGCTCAATACGCCTGTTCTGCGCCCGCGCCGCAGCCGTGTCCTCGGGATTGACGGGTTGGAATTCGCCGTAGCCATTTGCCGAGAGGCGCTCAGCAGGAAATCCCAAGACGCCCGTGAGATAGCGCACGACGGAAAGAGCCCGTGCCTGACTGAGCGCCCAGTTGTCAGCAAATCGCGCGCCTTCTACAATCGGCACGTCATCCGTATGACCATCAACTTGGAGCACCCAGTCGATCCCCTCAGGAATATCCCCGATCACATTGCGCAGGATGCCTGCCACTTTGGCAATTTCGCCCTCTCCCGCGAGCGACAACTCCGCCTCGCCGGGAGCAAAGAGCACCTCAGACGAAAAGACGAACCGATCACCGACGATCTGAACACCCTGCTGTTGACCTAGTACATCCCGCAAACGGCCAAAGAATTCTGAGCGATACTTCTCCAGATCCTCTTTCTCCGCCTCCAACAGACGAGCGCGTTCCTCTTCTGCAATGCGCCGACGCCGTTCTTCGGCCGCAACGCGGGCCAAGGCCGTATTCAACTCATTGCCAAGCGACTGCAACTGAACCTCAGCTTCAGCCTCACGCTCCTCTGAGGCATCAAGTAAAGCCTGAAGGCCAGAGAGCTGTTGGCGCAAAGCAGCCACCTGCTGATTGAGCAGCGCTTGCTGCTTTTGAGCTTCGCTGGCCGCCGCTTGTTCTTCTGCAAGGCGCGTGCGCGCCTCAGCCAAAAGTGCAGCCCGTTGCTCCGCCTCTGTCATCTGAGCCTCGGTGCGCGCCTCCGCAGCACGCTGCGCAGCAAGAGCCGCCACCAATTGCTGACGGGTCTCTTCTGCGTCGAGAACAGCAGCACCCAACTGAGTGTTCTCCGTCAGGGCCTGCGCCAATCGACGATCAAGATCGTCACGCGCATCCTTGGTCGCGGCGAGAAGTGTCAGCGTTTCCTCAGCCCGCTTGCGCTGCTCTTCCAGCGCGAGTGTCATAGATGTCAGCTCGGCGTCCGCATCCGCCAACCGGCCGCGCAGCGCCTCAGCAGCGGCCGCCTCTGCCAACCGGGCCTGCTCCTCTTGGCTCAATTGCCGCTCGAGGTTTGTCACTTGCTCGGACAAGGCTGCCTGTGCCTCGCTCGCCTCGGCATTGCGCTGACGCAGGTCCGCCGCGAGTGCTTCAAGCGCTTCGCGTCGCGCCGCTGCAAGGCGGGCGGCTTCAGCCTGTGCGTCCACCTCGCTACGCAGCCCTGCCAAGGCAAGTTGCAACTGCTCCTGCTCACTGAGCAGCGCAGCGCGCGCCTCTTCTAGATCCGCGATACGCCCTTGCGCCGTGTCACGTTCTGACAAAAGCCCTGCGACCTGTTCCTCAAAGCTGGTAATCCTTCCCTGCGCGGCACTCAGCGCCTCGGCCTGAGCGTCACTTTGGGCGCGCAGGCTGTCGATCAAGGCGGTTTGTTCGGCCTCACGGGTGCGCGCGTCACTCAAAGTTGCGGTCAATGCGCCAACGCGATCCTGCAGGCTTGCGCTGCGATCTTGTTCGAGTCCGAGCGCACGCGATAGCGCGGCCACTTCTGAGGAAAGCGAGTCAAGCCGGGTTGCCTGTCCACTAATTTCTTCGCGCAACACAAACTGCACCATCATGAAAATGGTGAGCACAAACATTAAGACCAGCAAGAGCCCGGTCATCGCATCAACAAACCCGGGCCAGATTGAGGCCTGAAACCGTGAACCGGTCCGCCGAGAGAGCGCCATGATCAGCCCTCCTCACTGCCGTCCGGATCAGAGCGCGGCATAACCTGTCGCACGGTGCGAGGAGCCACTGGCGGGCGCGTCTGTCCCATCACCCGCGTCAGCGCTGCCAAATCGGTGCGCAATTCCGTCATGGTTTCCTGTCGACCGGCGCTGATTTCCTCGAGAATGCGCAGCATCTGCACATCAATCGAACGCAGCCGCATGCGGCTCTCCGCATCGAGCCCTTCAGTTTGGGGAGCTTCGCGGCTCTCGAGTGCCGTGATCAGCCGTTCCTGCCCTTCAGCGAGCCGCATCAATGCAACTTGCACGGGGTTCTGGTCGCTCATCCGATGGGTCAACCGCTCAATTGAATCCGCCAGCACGCCTAGTTTCTGATCGACCATGGCGCGGCTCATGTCCGACTGACCAAGCATGGCCTGGAGCGCGTCCATCTGATCGGCCATGTGATCGAGTACATGCGCGACAGCCCCCTGCTCACCGCCACCCTCTCCATCACCTGTGGCAAAGCCCACACGCGTGATCGTAGACATCCATTCTTCTAGCTCACGATAAAATCGGTTCTGGCCGTGACCGGCAAAAAGCTCCAGAAGACCCACCACCAAGGAGCCCGCAAGCCCAAGCAATGAGGACGAAAACGCTACGCCCATGCCGCCCAACTGCGCTTCGAGCCCGGACATCAGCCGGCTGAAGACTTCGATCCCCTCTTCGCCTTCTTGCGGGGCAAGGCTTCGGATCGTGTCAACGACCGCCGGCACCGTCGTGGCCAGTCCATAAAAGGTTCCCAAAAGTCCCAAGAAAATCAATAGGCTGACAATATAGCGTGTGATTTCACGCGCTTCGTCGATCCGCTGAGCCACTGAATCAAGAATTGAGCGCGCTGAGGTCGACGCAATCTGCATCCGCTTTCCGCGTGATCGCAGCAGTGTTGCCAAAGGTGCCAACATCGAAGGGGGTTGGGTCATCTCGTGGCCCGGAACTTGTCCGGCAAAGCCCTCAATCCAGCGGGCAGATCCGATCAATTGAAGGACCTGCCAGAAGGTGGCGATCACTCCGATGATGAAAACAAAGAAAATAAATCCGTTCAGCCAAAGATTGGCCTGAAAAACCGGCAGTACGCTTGGCAAGGCGAGAAACGCCCCAAACGCGGTCAGCCCAAGAACCACCAACATCAGAATGATCTGGCGATAGGGATATGAAAACTGCGGCTCGACCTCACGGTCCGGCTGGTCCATCTGGACGCTCCCGACACTTGGATTTCTTGGGCCAACCCTACGCGGCTTGGTCAGCTAAGCCAAGGATTTATCCACAGATATGGCGCACCCGCCGCACCAGCCAGTCCAGTTCCTTGTCGTGAATGCCAAGCTGTCCGAGATGGTCAGCCGTGTTGTAGAGATATTCGGTGTTCGGGCCGCGCCCACCTACGGCGCGCGCTATGATCGCAGCCTGTTCTTCGAGATCAAGACCGCCACAGTATTGCACATGATCGGGATCAATCACATAAGTCACCGCCTCCACCCGTCGACCATCGGCAAGGTCTATTTTCAGCAGTCGCTCGAGATAGGCAGAAGATATCAACTCGCGTTCGCGCAGATAGCTCAGAACGTCATCAGCTTGCGCCGCGTCGGCACGTAGCGCGACCCCTTGGCAAAGAGCCCCGGGATATGCGTCCAACGCGAGAACCAGACCGGGAACATCTTCTGTGCCCCTATGGTGGATACTACGCATACAAAAACTGCGATGATAATCCGGAAGGCGTGCGATCACCCGTTCCTTGGCCTCGAAACCGGGATTCCACACCAGTGACCCGTAGCCGAATACCCACATAGCCTTTGCCCCTGTTCCTCGCCCACAACCCCCTATAAACACCTCTCAAAGGGCATGAAAGGGGCGCGCACCATGAGATTTCTGCTTGCCATGATCGTGATCGCCGCATTGGGTTGGTCCGGATATTGGTTCCTCGGGCAAAGCGGATTGAATCGTGGGTTTGAGACATGGTTCGATTTGCGGCGCGCAGAAGGATGGGTGGCCGAAACCTCGGACATCACGGTTCAGGGATTTCCCAATCGCTTTGACACCGGCTTTAGTGATCTGGTGCTGGCCGATCCAGAAACTGGATTGGCGTGGGAGGCCGACTTCTTTCAAATTCTCGCACTTAGCTACCAGCCAAACCATGTGATTGCCGTATGGCCAAACAGCCAACTGATTTCCACGCCGCAAGAAAAATTCCGCATCGAAAGCCGCGATATGCGTGCCAGCCTCCGCATCGCGCCCGATACGCGGCTCGCCCCAGAGCGCGCCACACTGACCGCCGAGTATCTGCAGATTACACCGTTGGAGCGGCAGGATGAGAACACCGCACTGACCTCGCTCACACTCGCCGCAGAGCGCCAGATGGAGACAGAGTACCGCCTTGGCCTGACTGCCGAGGGATTGACCCTGTCGCCACCATGGCGTGCCCAACTTGACCCTCAGGGCCGTCTGCCCACGCAGATTTCCGGATTGCACGCCGATTTGACGGTAAGTTTTGACAAACTCTGGGACCGCAGCGCGATCGAGCAAGCCCGCCCGCAGCCGACCGCGATCAATCTGCGATTGGCAGATGCCAAATGGGGACAATTGCATCTCCAAGCAGCCGGTGACGTAACCGTTACACCCGAAGGCTTGCCAGAAGGAGAAATCACGCTCAAGGCGCGCAACTGGCGGGAAATGCTGCAAATCGCCGCGCAAACGGGGGTGATACCCGAGTCGATGCTGGGGACGTTGGACAGTGGGCTGTCACTGATGGCGCAAATGTCAGGAAACCCCAATACGCTCGATGTGCCACTGACCTTTCGCAACGGGCGCATCTTTCTGGGGCCAATCCCCATCGGTCCGGCACCCGTGCTCCGTCTAAGATAGCTTACGGGGCATCGTCACGCAGAGCGGTAAAAGCGGGCCATGCATCCGGGTCGGAGACCGTTTTGTCTCGGCAGAATGGATTGCAGAATCCGAAAATCCGACCCTCGCTTTCCATCAAGTCCGTGACCGCTTCGCCCGAATAGGGACAGAGGGCGTTCTCGGGGGTACCGCTCTCAACGGCGCGGGCCGGCCGCGGGATCGGACCGGGCCAAGCCACAGCGGCATAAGGTTTGGCATAGCGCGAAAGGGTCGCACCGCGCACAAGACCCATGGCCCGCCAGCGACGAAAAGCCAAATCATTGAGGTGGGCTGCAACATAAGCGCGCGCGACCTCTGATACGGGCAGATCATAGCCCGCGATCCGCGCGGCGACCGGCGCAAAGAAAGCATCTGCCGCACTATACGCACCACAGAGCCACGGGCCATCGGGTGCGCAAGTGGCACGCGCATGCATCCACAGGGTCTCGATCCGAGCAAGATCACTCAAAACAGCCTCAGACGGCACCACACCAGTATAGGCCGTGCGCAGGTTCATCGGGCAATCGCCCCGCAATGCGCCAAATCCCGAATGCATCTCAGCAGCGAGCGTACGCGCTGTGGCGCGTGCGCGTGGCTCGCTGGGCCATATTCCCGCCTCGGGGTGACGGGTGGCCAGTTCTTCGGCCATCGCTAGACTGTCAGAGACAACCGCCGCCTCGGGCGTGATCAACGTGGGCACTGTTCGGGCCGGGGCAAGATCGGCCATTTGCTCAGCCACGCTATAATCGGCGTTAAAATCGAGGATGCGCACCCGGTATGGCAAGCCAAAGCGGTGGAGCAAGAGCCAGCCACGCAGCGACCAAGAAGAGTAGCCGTAATCGCCGAGGATAAGTTCATATGTCATTGCTGAATGTTAGCGCCAGAACGGGCACCCGACTAGCAAGTTTTTGTTGGAGTTTGCATCACGGAAGGTGATTTATCGCCTGCATTTTCCAACCCTGTCCTGCCCAATGAAGTTCGGTGACGGACAGGTTGTCGATCCTGTGCGCAAATGCCTCGTAGGCTGATATTCCTAGCGCCGCCTGCACTTGGGTGAGGATTACGCCCATATGGGCCACTAAAACGATGTCTCGTCCCGGATACGTACTGCGCAGGCGGTTGGTCGCTAGGGCGACACGAAGCGTTATCTCGTGCCAGCTTTCGCCACCGGGCGGGCGAATATCACCGGGCATTTCCCAGAATGCGCGCAATAGTTTCTGGTCCGGGACAGCTTCAAAGTCTTGCATCTCCCACGCACCAAAATGAATTTCGCGCAGGTCCCGGTTATCTGGTAAACGCTCGCGCGCGCCTATGATGGCGTCTGCGGTGGCGCGAGCTCTGCTAAGGTCCGATGAGATCAGCAACGCGTCGACCGGCAGGTGGTCCGCAAGTCGCGCCAGTCGCGCCTCATCGCTTAAATCAGCTGGGATATCCGACCAACCGACCATAGACTTCGCATGCGTCGGACCGTGGCGCACCCAGAAGAACCGGCTCACGGCAAATTGCCCTTAAGAAACAAAGGCAGACCAGCGACGACATTGACCACAAAATCCGACCGTGCAGCCAATTCCTGATTGAGCCGCCCCTGCGCGTCTCGAAACCGCCGGGCAAGAGCGTTCTCGGGCACGACTGACAACCCGACTTCGTTTGAAACCATAACCACTGGCGCAGCACAGGCATTGAGAGCGGAAAACAGCGTAGATTGGGCATCATCGAGATCGTGATCCGCAAGCAGGTGATTGCTGAGCCACATCGTGATACAATCAAGCAACACCACCTCCTGAGCGCTTGCTTGCGCGAGCACGGGAGCCAGATCAAACGGAGCCTCACAGGTGCGCCAGTCCGGGCCCCGGATTTCACGGTGCCGCACAAGTTTTGCCCGCATCTCATCGTCGAAGGCTTGCGCCGTGGCGAGGTAAATGCGCGGTCTGCCTGAGTTGGTTACGAGGCGCTCCGCAAAGCTCGATTTGCCTGAGGCAGCCCCGCCCAGAACGAGGCTCAGTCTTGGCAGGTCAGACAAATGGGCCTCTCCTTTTTTGATCCGGCGACGTCCATGGTGCGTAGCACTTTGCGATAAGAGGAAAAAGGGCGCAACGAAGTCACGCCGCCGATAAGGGGGAAATCCGATGCCACTCGACGCACCGCAGCAAAGGTCCATGTCCCGCACTGCCATGAAGGCAGAAATGCTGGATGCGGAAACAGAACTCGCACTCGCTTATGCTTGGCGCGACCAACGCGATGAGGAAGCTCTGCATCGTTTGATCAATGCTTACATGCGGCTGGCAATTTCGATGGCTTCGAAATTCCGGCGCTACGGGGCGCCGATGAATGACCTCATTCAAGAGGCTGGGTTAGGCCTCATGAAGGCTGCAGATAAGTTTGATCCTGATCGTGGTGTGCGGTTTTCCACCTATGCTGTATGGTGGATCAAGGCCAGCATTCAGGACTATGTTATGCGCAACTGGTCGATGGTTCGAACAGGCTCAACATCTAGCCAAAAGTCGTTGTTTTTCAACATGCGGCGCGTGCAAGCGCGCCTCGAACGTGAGGCAATGGCCAATGGGCAGCAGCTTGACGGATACCAACTGCGCGAGATGATTGCGCATGAGGTAGGTGTTCCTTTGCGCGATGTCGAAATGATGGAGGGGCGCCTTTCAGGCTCGGACTTTTCGCTTAATGCCACACAATCGGCAGAGGACGAGGGTCGCGAATGGATTGACACGCTTGAGGACGAGGGCGCGCGCGGCGACGAGATCGTCGAGCGCCATCACGACATGCATGCTTTGCGCGACTGGCTGGCTGATGCCTTAGCCCGCCTCAACGAACGCGAACGTTTCATCGTGCGTGAACGCAAACTCCGAGACGATCCGCGCACTCTTGAAAGCCTCGGCGAAGAGCTGAACCTCAGCAAGGAGCGCGTGCGGCAGCTTGAAGCAGCTGCCTTTCAGAAAATGCGCAAGCATCTTGAAAAGCATGGGGGAGAAGTGCAAAACCTGCTCGCATGATCCTGCGTTTGCTTGTTTTGCTATCTGTCGTGACCGTCGCGTTTTCCGCAGCGGCCCAAGATGTGTTGATCCTTGGCGAGGTGCATGACAACGCGGCGCACCATGCCGTGCAGACTCAGCGTGTAAGTGACCTGAAGCCAAGGGCAATGGTCTATGAAATGCTGACCAAGGACAAAGCTGCATTGGTTACGCCGGACCTTGTGGGTGACAAAGCTCGATTGGAAAATTTGTTACAGTGGGAGGCCAGTGGATGGCCCGATTTTTCAATGTATTACCCGATTTTTAGCGCCGCCCCTGATGCAAGGGTTTTCGGTGCACAAGTGACGCGTGACGCGTCTCGCGCGGTTCTCACAGACGGGCTTTCAGAAGTTTTCGGCGAGGATGCCACACGCTACGGCCTTGATCGCGATTTACCAGAAGATCAGCAAGCAATCCGCGAAGCGATGCAAAAAGAAGCCCATTGCAATGCCCTGCCAGCGAACCTCTTGCCGGGAATGGTGGCCATCCAACGCCTGCGCGACGCGGTTCTGGCGCGGGCGATAGTGCAGGCTATCGAGGAAACTGGAGGGCCAGTGGCAGTGATCACCGGCAACGGCCATGCCCGCCGCGATTGGGGAGTGCCCGCTTATTTAGCACATGTCGCCCCCGATCTAGAAGTATGGGTCGTGGGCCAGACCGAAGACAACGCAGACCTTGAGGGCGGCTTTGACGAGATCATATCGTCAGCGGCCGTCGAGCGACCCGATCCGTGTGCGGAATTTCAGTAGCGTCTCGCACCCTTGCGCGGCACCAGCCCGCAGCCTAGTGTCAGGGCGCATCTCATAGGAAGCGCCAATGCTAAGCTCAAAACGCATTCTTCTGATCATCGGAGGCGGAATCGCAGCCTATAAGGCGCTCGAGCTTATACGACGCCTGCGAGAGCGTGGGGCCATGGTAACGCCGGTGCTGACCCGCGCGGGCGCTGAATTTGTCACACCGCTGTCCGTGTCGGCGCTCGCGGGGCGTAAAGTGTTCTCAGATCTTTTCGACCTAACGGACGAAGCAGAGATGGGGCATATCGAACTCAGCCGTTCGGCCGACCTGATCGTTGTTGCTCCGGCAACCGCCGATCTGATTGCCAAGATGGCACATGGCCACGCCAGTGATCTGGCCTCCACCCTGCTTTTGGCCACCGACACGCCTGTTTTAATCGCGCCTGCCATGAATGTGCGGATGTGGCAACACGCGGCCACACAGCGCAATGTCGCTCTGCTACACGGTGACGGTATAGCCTTTGTTGGCCCCAATAACGGCGATATGGCCTGTGGTGAGCATGGCCCCGGACGCATGGCAGAAGTACCCGAAATCATGGCAGCGATCGGGACAATGCTGTCCGAAGGACCTTTGACGGGCCGCCGAATTCTGGTGACCTCCGGCCCAACTCACGAACCCATTGATCCGGTACGCTACATTGCCAACCGCTCGTCGGGCGCGCAGGGTACGGCGATTGCCCGCGCATTCGCCGCGCTTGGGGCTGAGGTGGTCTTTGTCACCGGCCCCGCCACCGTGCCGCCGCCCGACGGGGTGCAAGTGATCCGCGTCGAGACTGCGCACGAGATGCTGGAGGCGGTCAAAAGTGTCCTGCCGGTTGATGTCGCAATCTGCGCCGCCGCCGTGGCGGATTGGCATGTCACAAGTGCAAGTAGCCAAAAGCTCAAGAAAACAAAGGACGGTCTGCCTCAATTAACCTTTGCCGAGAACCCCGACATATTGGCGACTGTCGCAAGCATGACGTCTGGTCGGCCCAAACTTGTCGTAGGCTTTGCCGCCGAAACCGATGACGTGCTCGCGAACGCGACCGCCAAGCGCGCGCGCAAGGGCTGTGACTGGATCATCGCCAATGACGTACGCCCTGCGACCGGTATCATGGGCGGCACCGAGAATGCCGTCACGCTGATCACCGCAGACGGCGCCGAGGAGTGGCCGCGCATGGGCAAGGATCAGGTGGCCGCGCAACTGGCCGCACGGATCGCCACGGCGCTGAGTTGAAATCATGCGTATTTTCAACATGACGAAGAGGGGCGCATGCTGACCGTCGCGATTCAATGGGAGGAAGGGGCGGACCGCGCCCTTGGCCTGCCCGTCTATGAAACCGCTGGCGCGGCCGGGGCCGATCTGCGCGCGAACTTTCCAGATCGCGGCCGCGTCATGCTGGCACCGGGCGCGCGGGTTCTTGTGCCCACGGGGCTGCGGCTGGCGGTGCCGATGGGATATGAGGTGCAGGTGCGCCCGCGCTCTGGCCTCGCCCTGAAACACGGCATTACCCTTCCCAACAGCCCCGGCACCATCGACAGCGATTATCGTGGACCCTTGGGCGTAATCGTGATGAATGCCGGGACCGAAGACTTTGAAATCACGCATGGAATGCGGATCGCGCAGATGGTGGTGGCGCCGGTTGCGCAGGCGCGGTTCGCTCTCGCCGAGACGCTGGACGAGACCACGCGCGGCGCGGGTGGGTTTGGCTCTACGGGGATTGGCTGATGCTGCTGGTGCTGGTCATGGCGGCAGTGCTCTGGAGCATTGGCGCGGCCTTGGGCACGCCCCGGCGACTGCGGTGGGGGATGATCACGGGCCTTTGGGCGGCGGTGGTGCTGACGCACTTGGTCCTGCCGGAGGGCCATCCGCTCCGCATGGCCACGGGCGAGAGCCCGGCGCTCTGGCTGATGGTCGGCGGCGCGGCGGTGATCGTGCTGGTTTACCGCGCAGGACTGACCCGCTTACGGGCTCGCTCTGAGCGTGAGGCAGTTACAGTTGCATCTCATAAGCCTTTGTTTTCCCAAGCAGAGCTCAACCGCTATGCCCGTCATATCATCATGCGCGAGATCGGCGGACCGGGACAGAAAGCCCTGAAAGAGGCGCGTGTTCTGGTGATTGGCGCGGGTGGTCTTGGCTCTCCGGTGCTGCTTTATCTGGCGGCGGCGGGCGTGGGGACGATAGGGGTGATCGACGATGATACCGTTGAAAATTCCAACCTGCAGCGACAGGTGATTCACCGCGATGCCGATATCGGTCTCCCCAAAGTGCAATCGGCCATGGCGGCGATGCGGGCGCAAAATCCGCATGTCGTGGTACATCCCTATCAAAGGCGGTTGACGCCCGAGGTCGCAACCGACCTCTTCGCCGACTATGATCTGATCCTAGATGGCACCGATAATTTCGAGACACGCTATCTTTCAAATGCCACCTCCGTCGCTCAAGGCAAACCGTTGATTTCCGGCGCTTTATCGCAATGGGAAGGGCAGGTGAGCGTGTTTGATCCGGCCCATGGCACCCCCTGCTATCAGTGCATTTTTCCGCAAGCGCCTGCCGCGGGCCTTGCACCCTCTTGCGCCGAAGCTGGCGTTCTGGGGCCCCTGCCCGGCGTGGTCGGTGCGATGATGGCGGCGGAAGCGGTGAAACTCATCACCGGCGCGGGACAGCCCCTGCGCGGCGAGATGCTGATCTATGACGCGCTCTATGGCGAAAGCCGCAAGATCGGGCTGAGCCCACGCGCAGATTGCCCTATATGTGGGGGAAAAGGAGAGAGTGATGACCAACATGTTGCTGGCTGAGTGGGACACACCGTTCGCCCTTGCCCCGTTTGACGCCATCAAGGACGCGGATTTCGCGCCTGCGTTCGAGGCAGCACTTGCCCAAGCGCGCGCCGAAGTTGCGGCGATTGCGGATAATCCGGAACAGCCCACCTTTGCCAACACGGTCGAGGCCCTGGAGGCCTCGGGCAAAGGGTTGGACCAGGTGCTGTCGGTTTTCTACACGCTTGCAGGTGCGGACAGCAATCCAAAGCGGCAGGAATTGCAGCGCGAATTTGCGCCTAAACTGGCGGCATATTCTTCGGAACTCTATGGAAACAAAACGCTTTTTTCGCGGATCGAAACCCTGTGGGCAGCGCGCGATACGCTTGGTCTGACACCGGAAGAGGCGCGTCTATTGATGTTGACGCACCGGGGGTTCCGCCGCTCTGGCGCGGCTCTGACCGGGGCGGAAGAGGCGCGGATGCGCGAGATCATGGCGCGGTTGGCGGAATTGGGAACGGCGTTCACGCAGAACCTGCTGGCGGATGAGGCCGGGTGGCATATGGAACTGGCCGAGGCTGATTTGGAGGGGTTGCCTGATTTTCTGGTCGATACCGCCCGCGCGGCGGGGCGCGAGAAGGGGCTGGAGCGGCCCGTGATCACCCTCTCGCGGTCGTTGATCGTGCCGTTCCTGCAATTCTCGCCCCGTCGCGATTTGCGAAAAAAGGCATATAAATCATGGGTTTCGCGTGGGGCCATGGGCGGTGAGACCGACAATCGCGAGGTAGCCGCCGAGATTTTGCGCCTGCGCGCGGAGCGGGCGGCGTTGCTGGGGTATCAGAGCTTTGCCGCTTACAAACTCGAAACCGAGATGGCCAAGACGCCGGAGGCGGTGCGCGACCTCTTAATGGCAGTCTGGGAGCCGGCCAAGGCGCAGGCGGAACGGGATGCGTCACGGCTGACGGAAATGATGCAAGTCGATGGAATCAATGGAGAATTGGAGCCGTGGGATTGGCGTTACTATGCAGAGAAGCGGCGGCAGGCGGAGCATGATCTGGATGAAACGGCCCTGAAACCCTATTTGTCGCTGGAGGCGATGATCGCGGCGGCGTTTGGCTGTGCCAACCGACTGTTTGGATTGGAGTTTCACCCCCTCGATATGCCGCTCTACCACCCTGATTGCCGGGCCTGGGAAGTGACGCGCGATGGCGCGCATGTCGCTGTTTTTATTGGGGATTATTTCGCACGCGGCTCCAAGAGATCGGGGGCTTGGTGCTCGGCTATGCGGGGTCAGGCGAAGCGGCCAAAGGTTCAGGGGCCGGTGGTGATCAACGTCTGCAATTTTGCCAAGGGCGATCCGGCGCTGCTGAGTTATGACGATGCGCGCACGCTCTTTCACGAGTTTGGACATGCCCTGCACCAGATGCTATCTGACGTGAATTATGAAAGCATTTCAGGGACTTCCGTGGCGCGGGACTTTGTTGAACTGCCTTCGCAGCTCTATGAGCATTGGCTGGAAGTGCCCGAGGTGCTGGAGCGTTATGCCACCCATGTCACGACAGGTGAGGCTATGCCACGGGAATTGCTGGAGAAATTGCTGAAGGCCGCGAATTTCGATCAGGGGTTTCAGACGGTGGAATATGTGGCCTCTGCCCTCGTCGATCTGGCGTTCCACGAAGGCGAAGCACCCAAGGACATCATGGCCAAGCAGTTGGAAGTATTGGATAATCTCGGCATGCCGAGGGCTATTACCATGCGCCATGCCAGCCCACATTTCGCGCATGTGTTTTCTGGGGATGGGTATTCCAGCGGCTATTACAGCTATATGTGGTCCGAGGTGATGGATTCAGATGCCTTTGCCAGTTTTGAGGAAGCTGGCGGGGCATTTGATGCGGAGCGGGCCAAGGCCTTGGAATCGCACATTCTTTCGCGCGGCGGGTCGGAAGATGCCGAAACGCTATACTTGCAATTCCGAGGCCGGATGCCGGGGGTTGAGGCGCTTCTGAAGGGGCGTGGATTGGCGGTCTGATGTGTACAGGATGTGCAATACGTACACGGATTTTATACACAAGTTTGGAGGGGAGGGGGGCGCGGCCCCCGTTCCAGATTTAATCCGGGACTCGCCCGAGGTCGTTCATACTAGATGTAGTGCAGTTCAGATCGTCTGATCGTAATCGCCAACGCCCGGTTCGGTGCGGATGACCGCATCGAGATCTGCGAAGATGGCGCGCATTTCGGCGTCGCTTGCGCTGCTCTCGCAGACGACGACGAGGTTGGGAGTGTTCGACGAGGCGCGCACGAGGCCCCAAGAGCCGTTGTCGAGAATGACGCGGGCACCATTGACGGTCACGACCTCTTTGATCGCGCGCCCGGCGAGGGGTTCGCCTGCGGCGTGGCGCGCGACGAGTTTGGCGACGATGCGCTCGAGCACGGCGTATTTCTCGGTATCGGCGCAATAGGGCGACATGGTGGGGGTCGCATAGGTCACGGGCAGCGCGCGTCGCAGGTCGGACATCGACATATCGGGATTGCGGTCCATCAATTTGCAAATCTCGACCGCGACGCGCATGCCGCAGTCGTAACCGCGCCCGATGGGTTCGGCGAGGAAGTAATGCCCCGATTTCTCGAAGCCTGCGAGCGCGCCCAATTCCTTGACCCGGCGTTTCATGTGGGAGTGGCCGGTTTTCCAGTAATCAGCGGTCACGCCGTTTTTGATCAGTTCAGGGTCAGAGGCAAAGAGGCCGGTCGATTTCACATCAGCGACGAAGGTGGCGTTGGGGTAAATCTTGGAGAGGTCGCGCGCCATGATGACGCCCACCTTGTCGGCAAAGATCTCCTCGCCCTCGTCATCGACAACGCCGCAGCGGTCGCCGTCGCCGTCAAAGCCAAGCGCGAAATCGGCGCCTGTGGCGCGCACGGTTTCGGCCATGTCATGCAGCATTTCCATGGCTTCGGGATTTGGGTTGTAATGCGGGAAGGTGTAGTCGAGCGTGTTATGCGAGGGGACCACCTCGACGCCGAGCCGCTCGAACAATTCGGGCGCGAAGGCCGACGCGGTGCCATTGCCGGTGGCGCAGACGACGCGGAGTTTGCGGGTCATGCGGAAATCGCCGACGAGATCATCGAGATAGGCCTCGCGCACGCCGGGGACGAAGTCGTAGGCGCCACCGGAGCGAGGCTGGCCCCTGCCCTCAAGCACGATGTCGCGCAGTTCCGCCATCTCATCGGGGCCGTGGGTGAGCGGGCGCTCAAAGCCCATCTTGACCCCGGTCCAGCCGTTCGGATTGTGCGAGGCCGTGACCATGGCGACGGCAGGCACGTCAAGGTGGAACTGTGCGAAATACGCCATGGGAGAGAGGCAGGGGCCAATGTCCTTGACGGTGATACCCGCCTGCATGAGGCCCAGCATGAGGGCATTCTTGATCGACAACGAATAGTCACGATAATCATTGCCGACCGCAATCACAGGCGGGATGCCGCGCGCGTGCATTTGCGTGCCCAGACCAAGACCCAAGGCGGTGATGCCCGGCAGATTGATCTGATCGGGATATTTCCACCGGGCGTCGTATTCGCGGAACCCCGTGGGCGCGATCATCGGGTCGCGCAGAAATTCCCAAGTGTTGGGGGTGACGGTCGGCAGGGGTTTGGTCATGAAAGCTCTTTGTCGGTCAGAGGTGGATCGGATTGGCCTTGGCCAGACGGTCAAACTGCATCAGCGTGTCGATGAGGGCCGACATCTGCGTGAGCGGGATCATGTTGGGGCCGTCCGAGGGGGCGTTGTCGGGGTCTTCATGCGTTTCGATGAAGACCGAAGCAACCCCAAGGGAGACCGCAGCGCGCGCCATGACGGGGGCGAATTCACGCTGCCCACCGCTGCTACCGCCGCGCCCGCCGGGCTGTTGCACGGAATGGGTGGCGTCCATGACCACCGGATAGCCGGTGGCGGCCATCTGCGGCAGGCTGCGCATATCGGCAACAAGGGTGTTGTAGCCAAAGGAGGTGCCGCGTTCGGTCAGCATGATGCGGGTGTTGCCGGTGCTCTCGATCTTGGAGATGACATTGGGCATGTCCCAAGGGGCGAGAAACTGACCCTTCTTGACGTTTATCACCGCGCCGGTTTCACCGGCTGCGATCAGAAGGTCAGTCTGGCGGCAGAGAAAGGCGGGGATTTGCAGCACATCGACCACCTCGGCCACCGGCGCGCATTGATCGGCGGTGTGGATATCGGTGAGCACGGGCAAGCCAAGTGTATCCTTGACCGATTGCAGCACCTTGAGCCCCTCGTCGATCCCCAGACCGCGCTTGCCCGAGAGCGAGGTGCGGTTGGCCTTGTCAAAGCTGCCCTTGAAGATCAGCCCCGCGCCATAGGCGGCGCAGGCCTCTTGCAGGGTGCCTGCGATCATCTGGGCGTGATCGGCGGATTCGAGCTGGCAAGGCCCGGCGATGAAGGTCAGGGGGCGGTCATTGCCGATGGCCCACCCGTTGAGGTCGATATGTTTCATATCAGGAAGACACCTGTTCACGCAGAATGGACGCTGTAAGCGAGATGAGCAGGTAGATACCAGAAAAGATCAGGAAGGCCAGTATCGTATTCTCAAAGGCGCGCGGATAGGAGGAATCCTGCGAAGCGAGCGGGCGCACGCTGACGGTGAGATAGCGCACTTGCTTGTTGGCCTCGATCTCGGACTGGCGTTTTGCCTCGAGTGCGGATTGCAGCACGAGATCGGCTGTGGCGAGGTCGGCTTGCGCCATCTGGATGGCAGCGGTCTTGGACGCGAGCGAGCTTTCGCCAGCCGTGGCGTCTGTCAGGCGGCGCTTTTGCTTGTCGAGTTCGGCGCTGAGGATCATGATTTCGCTTTGCAACGCCTCAACTCGGGCGCCGTTGGGGCGTGCGTTGTTCATCTGGATGTTGAGAGCCAGTTCCTTTTCCTGAAGCTGCAACTCAACGGTGCCGATCAGGTTGCGGATGCTGGCAATCTCACCCTCGGGGTCAAGAATACTGTCCTCTTGCAGGGTCACCAGCATCTGTTGGGCGGCGCGGCGTTCGATCTTGGCCTGATCGAGGCTGTCGGCGGCGGTGCTGACGGCATCCTGCCGTTTCTCTCGGCTAAGGTCATCGACGCGTTCCTCGGCATATTTGATCAGCCGCTCCGAGAATTTAGCGCTGACGGCGGGATCGGCGGTAGAAACCTCCATCCGGATCACGCCTTCGGTGGGGTCGTAGCCCAGTTTGACGTATTTGCGGTAGAGTTTGTAGGCGACCTCGTGGCTGGCGTCGGGGTCGAGCCGTTGTAGCGGGTCGATCCAAGGCTGACTGAAATGCGCGAGAAAGCCGAGTTCCTCGTCGAGGCGCAGCATCGCATCCTTGGACTCAAGGTATTCCTGCGTCGCGATGGCGTCCTGACCAGTGGCGAATTGGCTGGGAATGAGACCGCCAAGACCGCCACCACTGGCGCCACCACCATCCGCCGAGAGAATGAGGAAGGCGGATTTGGTGGCATACATCGGAGTGGCGATGGCATAGAAATAATAGCTCACCAAGATGGTCGGCAGCAGGACGAAGGCCGCGAGCCGCGAGAACAGCAGGATCAGTTTGCGACGGCGGCGGCGACCAATGTCGCGTTGGATGGCCATGATTTCCTGAGCACGGCGGTCGGCGGGGTTGACGTCGGTGGAGGGCAGCGTCTGGCGTCCTGCGGGCACGGTCTGCGGCAGTTGCACGCGGCCATTGGAGGGCGAGGCGGGGGCCGCGCCGGGGGCGTTGGGCGGCGGCGGCGGGGTGCCGCCGTCACTGGCCACCAGTTCAAGGATATTGGCGCGCTGAAATGGGTCGATGCCCCGCGCCCGCAAGAGGCGCACGGCGTCGAAATCCGACGTGGGGGCGAGTCCGTATTTCTGCGCCAGTCGCCGGGCCATTCGCAATTCGCGCCCCGTCAGCCCTTCGCGCCGGATATCGTCGATATTCTGGCTGGTCGAGGTTTCGCGCGCCGAGGCGATCTGCCCCGCCTGGAGGGGAAGAGGCTCGGCCGTGGCAGCCGCGACGGCGTGCGGTGCCGCATGGGCCAACTGCGCGTCGGAGCTTGTGGCCACGCGCGGCGCTAGCGGCGCCGGGCTACGGCGGATGCGGAATTTTCTAGCCTTGGGTTTCGTAATCATAAAGCTCTTTTGCCTCTTCCAAGGAGTCGAACATATAAAGTTTGCCGCCCATCAGCACAGCCGCCGAGCGGGCGAATTTTTCCAACACCTTTGGATCATGCGACACGATGATCACGGTGGTGGTGCGTAGCCGTTCTTTGAGAATATCGCCCGCCTTTCGGTTGAACTCTACATCAGTAGAGCCCGGCATCCCCTCATCAATCAGATACATGTCAAAATCAAGCGCCAGCATCAGCGCAAAGCTGAAGCGGGCACGCATACCCGAGGAGTAGGTGCCGAGCGGCTGGTCGAAATATTCGCCCAATCCGCAGAGCCAGCGGCAATAGGATTCAATATAGTCGGGATCAAGCCCGTAGAGGCGTGCGATATAACGGGAGTTGTCCAGCGCCGAGAGGCGGTTCATCACCCCCCCCATGAATCCCAGCGGAAAGGAGATGCGGCACCCGCGCCGGATCACGCCCTCATCCGGTTTTTCCAATCCGGCCATCATGTTGATCAAGGTCGTCTTGCCGGTACCATTGGGCGCGAGGATGCCCAGGCTATGCCCAAGTTCAACCCGAAACGACACCTGATCAAGAATGACCTTGCGCTGTGTGCCTGTCCAAAAGGACTTGCTGACATTCTCGAACTCGAGCATTCAATCGCCTCGGTATACCTGCTTTCCCGATTATAACGGGACACTCTTAAGGTCGGCTTAGCCTGCTTTTTGATATTATTGCCGATTTGGGGACAATATGCCAATGCAACAAGGCGATATTGTGATCATTTGACCAGAAATCGTGGCGATTTCCCGGCAAGCGTGGCGGGCAGGTGACGCGACGCGCAGAAGCGTCCCGCAAAAGGCCGCGGTGATTGCCCAAAAGGCCGCGCTGCGCTAGGGACGGGTAAAAGATGCAGCACGAGTAAAACAATGAGCCGGATATGCCATATCGAGTTGGATGATGCCAACCTGCCCCCGCCCACGCCCGAGATCGAGCAGGAGCGCAAGGTGGCGATGTACGATCTCATCGAGGAAAACAGTTTCTCGCTGCCCAATCGTGACGACCGGGTGGTTCCCGATGGCCCTTATCGCGTCGGATTGGCGATCCGCGAGAAGCGGCTGGTGTTCGACATCCGCACCGAATCCGATCAACCCGCGGCAGAATTTCATCTGTCACTGAGCCCGTTCCGGCAGGTGGTGAAGGATTACTGGGCCATCTGCGAGAGCTATTTCGATGCGGTCAAGAATATGCCGCCCTCTCAGATCGAGACTATTGATATGGCACGGCGCGGCATTCACAACGAGGGGGCGCGGGTGCTGGCCGAGCGGCTGGAGGGCAAGGCCGAGATCGACAATGACACCGCGCGGCGTCTCTTCACGCTGATTTGCGTGCTGCATTTCGGGGGCTGATGCATGCCGCAGCCACTGCCGCAGTCGGTGCTGTTCTGTTGCGATCACAATGCGGTTCGCTCGCCGATGGCTGAGGGGATCATGAAGAAGTTTTACGGCGCTGACACCTATGTCCAGTCCGTCGGCGTCAAGAATGACATGGAGATCGACGGCTTTAGCATCGCGGTTTGTCGCGAGATGGGTGTCGAACTGGAACGTCACCGCAGCCGCAGCTTTGACGAGATGGAAGACTGGGGAGATGATCTGTCGTCTTTTGATCTGATCGTGGCGCTGAGCCCGGCGAGCCAGCGGCGAGCGCTGGAACTGACACGGTTTTTTCACCTCGATGTCGTTTACTGGCCGATCATGGACCCCACCGGCCTTGCGCAGACCCGCGAGGCGCGGTTGGATGCCTATCGTCAGACCCGGGATCAGATCATCGGGCATTTGCAGGACCGTTGGGGACCACCCCGGGAGGATTTATGAACGAGACCGTCAAAGCCTATTTCGATGCCTTCAACCGGGGCGATACCCCCGGCATGCTGGCCTGCCTGAGCGACGATGTGCGCCATCATGTGAACGAGGGACAGGTCCGCGAGGGTAAAGACCTGTTCCGCGCCTTTTGCGATCACATGAGCCGAAGCTACCGCGAAGAATTGACCGATATGGTGATCTTTGACGCCGAAGGCGGCACGCGCGCGGCGGCGGAATTTGTGGTCAATGGCACCTATCTGGAAACGGATGAGGGGCTGCCAGAGGCGAAGGGGCAGACCTATGTCCTGCCCGCCGGATCGTTCTTTACGCTCAAGGATGGGTTGATCACGCGCGTCGTGACCTATTACAACCTTGCGGATTGGGTGAAACAGGTCTCTGCATGATCCGTGTCGAGCGGCTGACGGGGGTGGCGCTGGCACGCGCCCTGCCCGATGTGGCGCGTCTCCGGATCGCGGTCTTTCGCGCCTATCCCTATCTCTACGAGGGCGATGCCGCCTATGAGGAGCGGTATCTTCAGGTTTACCGCGAGAGCGCGGATGCCATTCTGGTGGGGGCCTATGACGGCGATGACCTGATTGGGGCCGCGACCGGCACACCGATGGAGGATCATGCGGGCGATTTCGGCGCGGCCTTTGCCGAGAGTGGGATCGCATTGGAGCGGATTTTCTATTGCGCTGAGAGCGTTCTCTTGCCCGCCTATCGTGGGCGCGGCATTGGGCATCGCTTTTTCGATCTGCGCGAGGCGCAGGCGCGGGCGCTGAACCGCGACTTTGCCGCCTTTTGTTCGGTGGTGCGCCCCAAGGATCACCCGGCGCGACCCGAGGGCTATCAGCCGCTAGATGGGTTCTGGCGCAAGCGCGGCTATGCGCCCCTTGACGGTGCTGTGGCCTCATTTGACTGGACCGAGATTGGGGCAGCGGAGGAGAGCGCGCATGACCTGCAAGTCTGGATGCGTGCGCTCTGAACGGCCTACCATGGGATTTGCGCCACGGTTTCGCGGAATGCTAAAGTTTCGCTGGTCAATTTGTCTGAGGGTTTGTTAAGCAGACATTGCCGGGGGGCGCACCATGGGGAACGTGACAAATGACACGCATTTTCGCCATCGCCCTCTCGGCGATACTGGGCCTGATCGGCGTGACCACGGCCGCCTTGGCGCAGTCCGAAGGACGTCATAGACTGGGCTACGGTCTCTTGTTTACCAACGACGTTCTGGGGGACACGGATGATCGCTGGCGCACAGGGTCAATCACGTCAAGCCGGGTCTGGGGGCCTGATTGGCAGGGACACGCCCCGGAGCGGTTTGGGCAATTGCTCGAATTCCGGTTTCACGGCGAGATCATCGCACCCGAAAACCTGAGCCGCCCCGCCCCGCTGGATCGGCCCTATGTGGGCGCGCTCGGCTTTGGTCTGCATACGCATTTCCAGAAACGGCAGGTGGATTATGCGCTTGGGGCTGATCTGATCGTGACCGGATCACAAACACAGCTCGATGACTTCCAAGACTTTTTACACGGGTTTGTAGGCGGGCGCGACGTCAGCCGACAAGTGAAGCGCAACCAGATCGATGATGCGATCCGACCCTCGGGTGTGTTCGAAGCGAGCCGTGAGTTTGAGCTGGGTTTTGCGCGCCTGCGGCCCTTTGCCGAAGCGCGGCTGGGGGTCGAGGATCTGATCCGGGCGGGGGCGGACATCACATTCGGTGGCATCGGTCAGGGCGAATTGCTGGTGCGCGACGCGGTCACGGGCCATCGCTACCGGGTGGTGCGGGCCGAACAGGCGGGCACGGCATTCCTTTTGGGGGCGGATATCGCCTATGTCGACGACAGCGATTACCTGCCTGCGCGCAGCGGTGTCACATTGACCGAGGACCGCACCCGTGTGCGGGCAGGCCTGCATTGGGAGAACCGCAACGGGGCTGCGCTCTTTTACGGTCTGACATGGCTGAGCGAGGAATTCGACGAGCAGCGCGAGGGGCAATTTCTGGGCGCTGTGCAGTTCAAGCTGCGGTTCTGACAAAAATACAA
Source organism: Roseovarius sp. MBR-51 (assembly GCF_053628575.1). Taxonomy (NCBI): domain Bacteria; kingdom Pseudomonadati; phylum Pseudomonadota; class Alphaproteobacteria; order Rhodobacterales; family Roseobacteraceae; genus Roseovarius; species Roseovarius sp. MBR-51. The sequence goes on along the minus strand of NZ_JBRJGQ010000004.1, from coordinate 116,600 downwards.
TCAAGGGCTTTTCAGACTGATTCGCCTTTGCTACCTTTACGACAATAAAAAGCGATAAAAAAAAGAAACGAAGAGGCAGGCAGTCAGAGTTATGGGGACGGGCTTTAGAGGCACGTTCGTCATTTCCTGGTCGCAAACGGAATTGGATGGGGTATCGGCTGCGCCAGTGCAGTCGCTTTCGGTGGGACACACGTGGTCTTGGCGGGGCGATGCGGTGCGTGTCGATGGGCCGAACGAGCTGTTGCGGCTTGATATGGCGGAAGGGGAAACCGTGAACCGCAAACGTGCGGCACGGATGGTGCGGCGCCTGGTGGGCGCCGCGTTGAGCAACACACGCGACTTGGGCCAATGGGACATGGACGAGCCGCTGATGGATCTGGGCTTTGTCATCACCGATGGCACGCGCAGCTATACCGTGACGATCATCGAAGTAGGCATCGGGGCGCCGCCCTTGTTGATGTTCCACGATGATATTCCGCCGCGCGATCGGGAAATGTGGGTCGTGCATCACTCGCTTGAGGGGATGCGCGGGGCCTCGACCGGACCGGCCTCTGGCGGCGTTATCTGTTTCACCCCCGGCACGCGGATCGAGACCCCGGAAGGCCCGCGTCTGGTTGAGGAATTGCGCGAGGGCGACCATGTGCAGACCCGCGACAACGGGGCCGAACAGATCCAATGGATCGGCAGTCGCCGGATGACAGGCGCGCGCCTGTTTGCGATGCCGCGCCTCAGACCTATACGGCTGCGAGCCGGCGCGCTTGGCATGGGGCGTCCCGATGCGGAACTGCTGGTCAGCCCGGAGCACCGAATGCTGGTGCGGGGCGACGTCGCGCGCGCGCTCTTCAATACGCCCGAGGTTTTGGTGATGGCACGTGATCTGGTCAATAATGACACGGTGACCGTCGATCTGGGATCACGCGAGGTGACCTATATCCACCTGCTCTTGCCGCACCATCAGATCATCTGGGCGAATGGCGTCGAAACCGAGAGCTTTCATCCGGCAAGCGCGGCGCTTTCGACACTTGACGATGCAGACCGGGCGCGGCTCTTGGCGATCAACCCCAATCTGGAATATGAGCCGAATCTCTACGGCGGCTTTGCCCGACGGTGCCTGAATGGATCAGAGGCCGCGATACTTGCGCATGAGGCCGCCTGAGAAGCGGGAGACGTATCGGGAACGCCCCAGACACAATGCGGGCCAGATGACGGCACGGACGGGTGGTTGACAGTGCGCCCGCAGCCTGTATAAGCGCGGCTTCATTGGTGTTGGTGGACCTCGCAAGAGGAAGCCTGTCGGCCGACCGGAACGTGCCGGGACGCAGAGGACAACGCCCTTCGCTATATATGAAGGAGATCAGCCGTGACAAAACGCACGTCTGCCAAGTACAAAATTGACCGCCGGATGGGTGAAAACATCTGGGGCCGTCCGAAATCCCCCGTCAACCGTCGTGAATATGGCCCCGGCCAGCATGGTCAGCGCCGCAAGGGCAAAGTCTCTGACTTTGGTCTGCAGCTGCGCGCCAAGCAGAAGCTGAAGGGCTATTACGGCGATTTGACCGAAAAGCAATTCCGCCGCATCTTTGCCGAAGCCGAGCGTATCAAGGGTGATACCGGCGAGACGTTGATCGGTCTGTTGGAGCGCCGGTTGGACGCGGTCGTTTACCGCGCCAAGTTCGTGGCGACCATGTTCGCCGCCCGTCAGTTCGTGAACCATGGCCATGTGACCGTGAACGGCAACCGCGTGAACATCCCCTCTTACCGTGTCAAAGAGGGTGACGTGATCGAAGTGCGGGACCGTTCCAAGCAGATCGCAGTTCTTCTCGAGGCCGTGCAATTGGCCGAGCGGGACGTACCCGATTACATTGACGCGGATCATTCGAAGATGAAGGCCACCTTTGTCCGTCAGCCCGGCCTGTCGGATGTGCCCTATCCTGTGATAATGGAACCGAACCTCGTGATCGAATTCTACGCGCAGAACTAAGCGTTCTGAAATGCAACGAAGAGGCCGCGACGGGGAACCGCCGCGGCCTTTTTCTTTTGGTGCTGGTCAAGCCGGGGCACCAAAGCTAGAACCTCATGCGACACACGGGGAATGACATGACCAAGATCACGCCACAGCCGGGCATCATGGAAATCGCGCTCTACAAGAGTGGCGAGGCCGTGATTGCGGGCAAATCCGAGATCCTGAAACTCTCGGCCAATGAGAGCCCCTATGGCCCCTCGGACAAGGCCAAGGCGGCCTTTGCGCGCTCTGCGGCGACGCTGCACCGTTATCCCGGCACCGACCATGCGGACTTGCGCGAAGCCATTGCCGAGGTGCACGGGCTGGACCCCGAGCGCGTGATCTGTGGCGTGGGATCGGATGAGGTGTTGCAGTTCGTGGCGCAGGCCTATGCCGGGGCGGGGGATGAGGTGATCCACACCGAGCACGGCTTTGCCATGTATCCCATTCTGGCCCATGCGGTCGGCGCCACGCCGGTCTGTGTGGCCGAGCGTGACCGCGTGGTGGATGTGGATGCGATACTGGGGGCTTGCACGCCCCGGACTCGGATCGTGTTTATCGCCAACCCCGGCAATCCGACCGGCACCATTCTGCCCGAGGCGGAAGTGGCGCGGTTGGCGGATGGCCTGCCCGAAGGGGCCATTCTGGTGCTTGACGGGGCCTATACCGAGTTTGCCAAAGGCTATGACGGCGGTGTGGCACTGGTCGAGGCGCGCGACAATGTCATTATGACGCGCACCTTTTCAAAGGCTTATGGTCTGGGCGGGCTTCGGATCGGCTGGGGCTATGCGCAAACCGCGATGATCGAGGTGCTGAACCGTATTCGCCAGCCCTTTAACCTGTCGCCCACGCAACTCGCCACCGCCGAGGCGGCGGTGCGGGATCAGGACTGGCTCAGCAAGGTGGTGAGCGATACGATGCGCAACCGTGCGTGGTTGACCGAGGCGTTGCGCGAGACCGGCGTCGCGGTTGATGAGAGCCATGCCAATTTCGTGCTGGCGCGGTTTGACACGGAGGACGAGGCCGCGGACTGTGATGCAGCGTTGCGCGCCGATGGGATCATCGTGCGCCGGGTGGGCGGCTATGGCTTTCCCGAAGGGTTGCGGATCACGGTGGGCGAGGAATCCGCCTGTCGCCGGGTCGTGCATGCGATCGGACAGTTCAAGGGGGTCCGGTGATGGCGCAGATCTATGACCGGGTGGCGCTGATCGGGCTGGGGCTGATTGCAAGTTCGATGTTCTGGGCGATGAAACGCGCGGGCGTGGCCGGAGAGGTGACGGGCTATGCCCGCTCATCTGACACGCGGGATGTGGCGCGCGAAATCGGCCTCTGTGATCGGGTCTGTGACAGCGCGGCAGAGGCCTGTGAGGGTGCCGATCTGGTGGTGCTCTGCGTGCCGGTGGGGGCGATGGGGGCGGTTGCCACCGAGATTGCCGGTGCGCTCAAACCCGGTGCCACGGTGAGCGATGTGGGATCGGTCAAGAAGGCCGTGATCGAAGCGGTCGGGCCGCATATCCCGGCGGGCGTGCATTTCGTGCCTGCGCATCCGCTGGCGGGGACCGAACATTCGGGGCCACGTTCGGGCTTTGCCGAACTCTTTGACAATCGCTGGTGTCTGATCGTGCCACAGGAAGGCAGCGACCGGGCGGCGGTTGAACGGTTAGAGCGGTTCTGGCAGGCGCTTGGGTCGAACACCGATGAAATGGACGCTGAGCATCACGATCTTGTGCTGGCAGTGACAAGCCATGCGCCGCACCTCATCGCCTATACGATGGTCGGCGTGGCCGACGATCTGCGCCGCGTGACCGATAGCGAGGTGATCAAGTATTCCGCCGCCGGGTTTCGGGATTTCACCCGGATTGCCGCGAGTGATCCGACCATGTGGCGCGATGTGTTTCTCAACAACAAGGAGGCGACATTGGAAATTCTGGGCCGCTTTACCGAGGAGCTCTTTGCGCTGCAACGCGCCATTCGCATCGGCGACGGGGAGCATCTGCACGCCTATTTCACCCGCACGCGCGCGATACGGCGGGGCATCATCGAGGCAGGGCAAGACACCGCGGCGCCGGATTTCGGACGGGCGACGAAGGCATGAGGCGCGCGGTTCTGGGCATGGCGATGGGGCTGAGCCTGATCGCCTCGGGCTGCGGGCGCAGCGACAATGACGAGGTCAGCCGGGGGGGTGGGATTTGCGGTGATCCGGGTTTGATCGGGTCTGTCTCGGGGTTTGTACACAACGAGGTGAATGGCTGTGGTGTGGACCGCGCGGTGCGGCTTGAATCCGTACATGGCGTGCGGCTGAGCCAAGCGGCGACGCTGGATTGCCCCACCGCGCGGGCGCTTGGAACTTGGGTCAAGCGCAGCGCCAAGCCGGCGGTCGGGCGTATGGGCGGCGGTCTGACGGGGTTGCAGGTGCCGGCGCATTACGTCTGCCGCACGCGCAACAGCCAACCCGGCGCGCGCATTTCCGAGCATGGGCGCGGCAAGGCAATCGACATTTCGGCGCTGAAGTTGAAGGATGGCTCGGACATCTCGGTGCTGCGGGATTGGAACAGCGGGCACAAGGGGCGCATCCTAAAGCGCGTCCATGGCGAGGCCTGCGGGACATTCGGCACGGTGCTGGGGCCGAATTCGGACCGGCACCATCGGGACCATCTGCATTTCGACACCGCCAAACATGGCAACGGGCCCTATTGCCGGTAACGCTCAGGCTTGGATCACGCGCGGGTGGCGGCGGCGCAAGAGGAGCGCATCCTTGATCCGACCTTTGAGGCCGCGCGCGGGCAGGATTTCGCGATCCTGCTCGAACACCGTGCCATTGAGCGTGGGATCGTGCCAGAGCGCAAGCGCCGCCCCCCACCGCGCGGCCTGAGCCGGGTCAAGCCCATGGGCCACGCCCATGCGGGTGGCGAGCATGCCGGGCATCCAGTCGGTCAGGACAATGCCCGGAAAGCGGTCGGCAAGGTCGGCCAGAAGCGCGCGGGTGAGAATGCGCCCGGCCCCTTTGGACACCGCATAGGCCGAAGAGGCGGGCAAGGGGGCCAGATCGGCAAAGGTCGAGACATTGAGGATGCGGCCAAAGCCGGTCTCGACCATGCTGTCGAGAGCGAGCCGGGTGCAGGCGACCGTGCCACCAAGATTGATCGCCATGGTTTCGGCGAAGCTCTCGGGTGTTTCCGCGAGAAAGTCGCGGCGCGGGTAGATGGCGGCGTTGTTGATCAGCAGCGTCACCGGCGCGGTTTGGGTGATCTGGGCAAAGGCTGCGCGCAGGGCCTGGGGGTCCGCGACATCGGCGGTGATCGGCGTGATCCGGCCGCTTGGGTCCAACGCGGCGGTCGCAGAAATCCCCTCGGGCGCGCGGCCAAGGGCCACGACGCGCTGATCGCGCGCCGCGAGGTCCAGGGCGAGCGCGCGCCCCAGCCCGCCCCCTGCGCCGGTGACAATGGCTATACCGTCCGAGAGCCTCATGTCGTGGCCTTTCTGCGGCGAGTGATCACCTCGGCCACGCGCAGCGCGTTGGCGGCAATGGTGAGGCTCGGGTTGACGCCCATGGACGAGGGCATGAAGGAGGCATCCACCACATAGAGATTGTCCAGCCCATGCGCCCGACACTCGGGGTCAAGAACGCTGGTCGCGGGATCGGTGCCGAACCGCAGCGTGCCGCAGGGATGGCCAAAGTTCAACTCTGGCGTATGGGTGAGAAAGAGTCGCCGATGGCCGTGCATCCCGGCGCGGATGGCACGGCGAAAGGCGCGGCGGCGCGCGAGCAACTCGGGGTGGAGCGTGTAGGTGATGTCAATGGCATCAGGCGCACGCGCGTCCCATGTGACGCGGTTCTCAGAGTATCCCAGATCCTCCATCAGCCCGACAAAGACCTGCGCCCGCCCCAATATCCGCGCCGCAAGCGCCGCAGGCAGGCGGGTGAGGTGGCGCAAGGGGCGCAGATGGCGCAGCGCGGAGCGGTCGAACATGCCGTTCAAGGTATGCACAATCTCGCCATAGCCCGCCGCGATGCCCATCGACTGCACCGTGCCAAAGCGCTGCCCGTCGCTGAGGTAGAAATCACGCAGCGAGATGGCCTTGCTCGGGCCGCTGTCGGGCGTGCGGCGCGGCGGCCAGAGGGCGAAAATCTCATTGAGGTGGAACATGAGGTTGCGCCCCACAAGGCCGGAGCCATTGGCGCAGCCCTCGGGCCAGACCTCAGACGCGGAGGCCAGAAGCAGGCGGGGCGAGCCAAGCGCACCGGCGGCCAGCACGATTTGGGGCGCGGTGAGCGTGAAGGTTTCGCCGCCGCGTGTGACCTCGATATGGGTGATGGTCTGGGACGTGCCGCAAAGGCGGCGCACCTCGGCGCGGTCCAAGAGGGCCGCGTTGCCGGTGGCAAGCGCCGGTTCCACCCCGGCAGAGCGGCCATCCATCTTGCAGGGTTTGGGGCATTTGACGCCTAGGCATTCATGGCAGCCCGGCACATGGCGGATCGCGGCATGGAGGCGATAGGGATGCAGCCCTGCGGCGCGCAGGCTCTGCATGAGGGCGGCATCGGGGGCGGAGAGCGGCGGCGCGGGGCGCAGCGGCGTGTTTTGCTCCGGCGAGAGCGGATCGGGGTCACCGCAGATATGCAGGAGGTCTTCGGCCTCTGCATACCAGTTGCGCATCGTATCAAAGCCCACGGGCCAGCCGCCGGTGGGGTGCGGGCGGGTCTCTGTCGCCTCGAGATCGTGGCGTTCGGGGCGTTCCAGCGTGGCGGCGTAGAACACCGACGAGCCGCCGACCCCGGCCCCGATGGGACCAAAGAATTCCGACGCGCGGCCATTGATCTGCGCCCTGATCGGTCCGGGCCAATAGCCGCGCAATTGGCGGGCGGTGGGATCGACCATTTCGGGATTGAGGCCCTGACGCTCGGATCGGTAGCCTTGGGGTCCTTTCTCGACGAAAAGCACCTTTAACCCGCGCTCGGCCAACCTGCGCCCGATGAGGCCACCGCCCATGCCGGTGCCGATGACGATCACATCCCATTGGGCGTTGCGGATCTCGGCGGTCATTGCGGGGCCTCGAAGACAGAGGCGAAAAGATCGCTGAGGACGATGGCGGCGCGGTTGGTGAGGTGGTTGTTGTCGAAATAGAACGCCTGACCGGACTGCATCACACTGCAGGTGCTGGCATCGCAGAGGCGTGGCCACGGGTCGATGAGGGCAATCGCGCCAGACTGTGCAAGCGCCATCAGCGGCGCCTCGGCGCGGGCAGCGCGGGCAAGGGCCAAGGCGCGGGGCACGGTGAGGCGGGTCGTGTCGTCCACGCCCATGCGGCCATGCACCAGCGCGCGGGCCACGGCGCGGGAATCGTACTCCGCCACCTCGGGCGGTTGGCGCAGGATATGGATGCGGGGGAATTGCGGGGAGAGTTCTGCAATGGTGCGAGTGAGGGCCGCGGTGAAGAGCGTGTGTTGCGGACCTTGGGGCAAGAGGCTGTCGGGCAGCGGCGTGAGGGTGATGCGATTGTGGGCGTCGAGCCCCACCCCCTGCCCTTCGGCGTAATAGGACCAGCGACCGACGAGGAGGAGGGTATGCAGGCTGTCCATTTGGGCGATGCCGGAGCGGATCGTTTGATTGGCGCGGGTGCAGGCGGCGTCTTGCGCCGGGGTGACAGCGGTTTCGGCTTTGGCCACGTCAAAGAGCGGCGGGCAGCCTGCGTGCCAGAGGATGAGCGCGGGGCGGTTGGCGGCATAAGCGGCCACCTCCAGCCCTTCCTTGATGGCGCGCAGGTGGCTGTCGCCCCAGATCAGCACTTGCGGTGGCCCATCCGGGCCGATGGGGCAGGTTTCGACCCCGGCAAGGGGGCCGGTGGTGGGGACGGTGCAGCGCGACCAGTCCTGATTGAAATCACCGGAGGCGGCGATATGGGTGCGTAGTTCGGGCGCAAAGCGGGTGGGCAATCCATCGCCGCGCCAGAGGAGCAGACCCACGGCCAGCAGCGCCAATGAGGCCAGAACTGTGCCCGAGACGAGCGCGCGGGTGCCGCCCTGCGTCTGGCGCACGGGGCGTTCGATGTAGCGCCAAGAGAGGATCGCGAGGGCAAAGGCGAGGGTGAGCCAAGCCGCCGCCTCGAGAGGGCCCGCGTAGCCATCGCGCCAGTAGGAGGAGAGGACAAACACCGGCCAGTGCCAGAGGTAGAGCGAATAGGAGATGAGGCCGATGAATACCGGGGCCGGGTGCATCAGTGCATGGTTGACCGGGTTGGCATCGCGGCCATTCATCAGGATCAGAAGCGTGCCCGCGACGGGCAAGAGCGCCTGCCAGCCGGGAAATCCGTCTGCCCGGATCAGGGTAATGCTGGCGAGAAGGAGCGCCAGACCGGCCCAAGAGAGCGCGGGGTGGAGGGCAAAGCGCGCCCTGCGTTCCTGCGCCGCGATGGCGAGAAGGACACCTGCCAAAAGCTCCCACGCGCGAAAGGGGAAGAGGTAAAAGGCCGCCGTGGGCGAGCGGGGCGTGAGCCAGAGGCAAGCGGCGAGCGAGAGCGCGGCGAGGGCCGCAAGGATCATGGGCAGCGTGGGCCGCCACCGGACCAGAGCCAAGAGAAGGAAAGGCAGTACGATGTAGAACTGTTCCTCGACCGCCAGCGACCATGTGTGCAAAAGCGGCTTTTCCTCGGACGCGCTGTCGAAATAGCCCGCTTCACGGTAGAAGTGGATATTCGAGAGATAGACCGTGGCGGCGATCAGGGATTTGCCGAATTCGCGAAACTCGAACGGCAAGAGGATGAGCCAGCCCATTGCGAGCGTTGCCGCCGCCATGGCGAAATAGGCGGGGGCCAAGCGGCGCAGACGGCGCAGGTAGAAGCGGGCCAAGCGGATGCGCCCGGTTTCGCGCAGGTCCGCCCAGAGGATGCCGCCGATCAGAAAGCCGGAGAGGACAAAGAAGATGTCCACGCCGACAAAGCCGCCGGGAATGCCCGGCATCCCGAAGTGATAGAGCACCACGGACAGCACCGCGATGGCGCGCAACCCGTCGATTTCGGGGCGGTAGGCGGCGGCGCTCATGCGGCGAAGACCTCGGGCATCGGGGCCTTGGCCAGCAGGGCGTCGTAGACGGCGCGGACCTGTTGCGCCTTGGCGGCCCATGTGGCCTGTTCCAGCACCCATGCGCGGCCCGCCTGCCCCATGGCGGCGAGGGCGGCGCGGTCGTGGCTGAGCGCCTCAAGCGCCGTGGCAAAACCTGCGATGATCTCGGCCCGGCTGCCCAAGGGCACCTTTAGCCCGCGCGCGGCTGTGACCAACTCGCCGGGGCCTGCGTAATCGACGATGAGCGGCGGCACGGCCAAGGCCATCGCCTCGAGCACGACGCCGCCGCCGAATTCACGGATCGAGGGGAAGGCGAAGAGGTGGCAGGTGGCCAGCACGTCCTGCACGGCGCGATGCTCCAGCCAGCCGTGAAAGGTGATGGCATGGCTCACGCCATTGGCGTCAGCCTGCGCGCGCAAGGCGGGCATCATCGGCCCGTCGCCCACCAGATCAAGGTGCAGACGCCCGGCGCGCAGCATCGGCGCTGCCGCCTCGATCAGCATGTCGGGGCCTTTGTAGGGCACGAGTCGCCCGACGAAGGCGGCGCGCAGGGGGCCATCCGGGGCGGGCGTGGCGATGCGGGAAAAGCGGGCGGGGTCGATGGCGTTTTCGGGCAGATAGACGGTTTTGGCGCGCGCAAAAGTGGGCATTTCTCCTTGGGTATGGCGTGAGCCGGCAAAGATGGCGGCGGCATGGCGCAGGGTCGCGGCGCGGCCCGGAAGCGCCTTGTAGGCGCTGCGCAGGTAGCTGAGGTATTCGCGCTCGCGCCGCCGCTCGGCGTCAAAGCCCGCGGGCCATGGCACGCCGCCATTGAGCGGCCCAAGGACAAAGGGCACGCCCGCGCGGGCGCATTTGCCCGCCAACGACGAGGAAATCGTCGGGCTGAGCGGGGTGATGCGGTGAACGATGTCATAGTGCCCGGCGCGGATGGCATCGCCAAACTGTCGCCACACAAGATGCTCGAACCACGGATAGCTGATGGCGTTGATCAGTTGCAGCGTCGTCCAGCCCCTGCCCTGCCCCATGCGCAGCCGCTCACCAAGCGCCCAGAGGGGGCGGGCAAGCGCCTCGGAATCGATGGCAGTGAAGTCCTCGCCCTCGATGAGTCCCGCCCGCAAGAATGCGTCGCGGTTGCGAACCTGCGTGACGATATGAACCTCGGCCACGTCACGCAGCGCGGTGGCCAGCGACCAGCCCACCAGCGGCACGCTGACCCATTCGGGATTGGCGGCCTCGGCAATGGCCAGCACGCGGGGGCGGGTCATCAGGGGTGTCTCACATGATCGGACGCCAGCCCAGCGGGCGGCGGCAGGACGCGACAGGGCGCTGATGGCGCGCCGCCTCAGCGAGGCCCAGCACCGCGCCGGCAAAGAGCCATGTCAGCGGCGTGAGCGTGGCATTGGGCAGCATGTCGATCAGATTGATCGCGAGCAAGAGCGCCACTGGCCCGATCAGACGCACATGGGCAGCATTGTCCAGACGGCGGCCATAGCGCCACAGCATCAGGATAGGCAGGGTAATGAGACCGAATTCCGCGAGATACCCGACCCAGCCGAAAATGCCGATGAGGATGATCCAGCGCCCGTCGGTTACGGTCTCGATCATGCCGGTGACGGGATTGAGGATATGGTTGCGTCCCCAACTGCCCCAGCCAAACAGCGGCTTTTCAAGGGCGCGCTCCATCAGAATATCCTCGTTATCGAGGCGGAAGCGCAGGGAATTGGCGCGGTCGGGGTCCACCTTGGCGGCCTGTTCGAGAATCCAGTCGACCGGGATCAATCCCGCCCCCTTGAGCACAGGATAGCTGATGGCCATCACGGCCATGACCCCTGCGATGCGGATTTGCATCCGAGTGGGCAGGAACAGCGCCAATGGGGCCAGATAGACGCCATAGATCAGCGAACCCAGCGATTTGCAGAGCACCAGCACGCCGCCAAGATAGAGCGCCGCCATGAGGTAGAAGACGCGCCGCCGCACATCCGCCTCGCGCGCCAACGCAATGGCGCAGGTCATGGCCATGACGGTGAAAAAGGCGACCCAGAGGCCGTGATACATGAAGACGATGGGCCGGAACCCGCCCGAGCGCATCATCTGCTCAAAACTGTGCTGGAAATACCCATAGATCCAGATGTTGAGTTGGGGCGAAAGCCGCACTTCGAGCAGCATGGGCAGGGAATAGATCAGCCCGCCCAGCATCAGCGCCATCACCAGTTCGCGAAGCCCCTTTGGCGTGGCCAGATGCTGCCGCGCGAGGAGAAACGGCAAGAGTAGGATGAATTGCAAAAGGACGAGCGCCACCATGTCCTTGAGCCCCAGTGAAGGCAGGCCGATGCGCCCATAGAACACCGGGTCGCCATTGGTGAGGACCGTGGCCACCGGGCTGAGGATGAAGAGCGCGACGAGGACACGCCCCGGCACGCTCTGCGGCAGGAGCGGCACACGTCGGCCCGCGTGAATGAGGCAAATGACAAAGGTGGCAAGGCTGGGCAGCGATTCCTTGGTCAAGGGCGGCATCAGGGGGAAATCAAAGGCGGCGGGCGGCGGCGGCAGGACCATATAGGCGCCCAAGAGCGACCAGATCAAAGCGCGCTCGATCGGCCACCACCGGAACATCGCCAGCGTAATCAACGGCCAGGCCGCAAGCATCAGATAGGCCGTAGCATTGGGCATGACGCGCCGGGCACCTCGTTGACTGTTTCGCTGGTCTTGCCGCAAAGTGCGGCACGGCCCTCAGGGGCCGCCTAGTAGGGCCAGCCTATGTACCAAAGCCCATAAATTTCAACAATTTCGCGCTTTTACGACGGGATTTTGGCCGCAAGGTGCATCAATGCGCCAGTCCGGGTACAATTGTCCCGCGCGGGATCAGGTCCAGCGCGGGCAATCTGTGCAGTCGCTTAACAGCCGGTGCCGGTGAGAACCACGCGGAATGTGCAGACCATGACGCGCAGGTCAGTCCAGAGCGACACCTCGTCCAGATACTTTGTATCAAATTGCGCGCGGTCAGCAAAACTGCTCTCGTTGCGCACGGAAATCTGCCAGTAGCCCGTGATGCCGGGGCGCAGGGCATAGTAGCCGCGACCGGGATAGAGCGCTTTTTGGCAGGGCATCATCGGGCGCGGGCCGACGATGGACATATCGCCAATCAGCACGTTCCACAGTTGCGGCAACTCATCAAACGATGTCTTGCGGATCATCCGACCGATCCGGGTGATCCGCGGGTCGTGACGTAACTTCTGATGTTGGTCCCACTCGAGACGACGCGCAGGATTGGCTGCGAGATAGCTCTCGAGAAGCGCGTCGGCGTTGACGACCATGCTGCGGAGTTTCCACATCCGGAAGATGCGTCCATTCTTGCCAACACGGTCTTGGGCGTAGAACGGCGACGCCCCATCACTGGCGATGAGAACCGCCAAAATCGCCACGATAACCAGCACGACCGGTGCGGCGATCAGAACAATAGCGACGTCTAATACACCCTTGAAAACGCCCGAATAGATCTGAGATCGTTTCGGTGTGATTGAAGGACTTTGAATAAAGTCCGCGTCCGTCTGACGCAATGGCGCCGGAACTGTTTGAAATGACATGGCAGCACTCCCCAGAAGCTCGAACCCCACTAACCGTCAACTGTTTAAACGTCACACATGTGCCCGTTATTTTTCAGCTTGCCACATCGATTGACAAACCAGTCTCAATTATGCCCGAAATGTGGCACAACTCGTGCAACATTTCGGCATGCACGGATACACGTAATCCGACACTATGCATATGACTTCGGTCAGGCTTACTCACCCCAAGGAGATAACAGGCCAATGCCCCCACTGCCTGTCAGCCCAAGATTTTCTAGGTATTAAGCTAACTTGATTAAAAATGCTCCCTTGTCTTGGGCAAGTCAATGACCTCAGAAAAATACAACTTTGACGTGCAATTCCCTTAGGGGGCAGCCTGTCGCAGATTGCAATCAGACCGTGAGTGTCCAAATTTTGCCGCAAAAACCTACGTCATCTTTGATCACCTGCGGCCACTTTTGGCCACATTTTAACCACAAATTCAACCGTCAACTCTTGACATCACACAAAGAGCACCAAGGCTCAATCAGGCGCATTGTCCACACACCCGAAACAACACTTCGATGTGGCGACGATTGCTGTCGATCTAGGGGGAAAATGCCGGGTTCGGTTGCAGGTCGCGACGCGTGACGTAAGGTAATGTCGCGAGATTGGATACGACATCGCCCCCACCCGTGGGAAAGCGTCGGGAGCGGCCAGACGACGGGGGTCGAACGGAGCTTCGCCACAATTATGACACGTTTAAGGAGAGCAGCCTTGCGCACTCTCAGCGGCGATTGCGGTGGCTACGCTTCATTTGCCACCGAATCAGTCAAAGAATTGCCGGACAGAGTCGCGCATTCGACAGGAAAAAGCCGCCCGGAAGAACCGGGCGGCCGATCTTTGGGGATATGCGTAAATCAGGCGCGCACGAGCGCCTCATAGGCCTGAGAGACCTCTTGGGTCATCGCGCCCACGTCGAACGTATACTCACCGATCTGACCCACCGGCGTCACCTCGGCGGCAGAGCCCGTGAGCCAGCACTGTTCGAATCCTTCAAGCTCCTCGGGCATGATGTGGCGTTCATGCACCTTGATCTGACGGTCCTTGAGCATGCCGATCACGGTCTGACGGGTGAGGCCGTTGAGGATCGCGTCGGGCAGCGGCGTGTGCACCTCGCCATCCTTGACGAAGAAGATATTGGCCCCCGTCGCCTCGGCGACATAGCCGCGATAGTCGAGGAACATGGCATCCGAGCAGCCCTTGGCCTCGGCGGCGTGTTTGGACATGGTGCAGATCATGTAGAGACCGGCGGCCTTGGCGGCGACAGGGATTGTCTCGGGGCTGGGGCGCTTCCATTTGGCGATGTCGAGCTTGGCGCCTTTCATCTTGGCATCGCCATAGTAATTGCCCCATTCCCAAGCGGTGACAGCCATGCGGATTGGATTGCGCGCGGCGGCCACGCCCATGTCGGGACCGGCCCCGCGAAAGGCGACGACGCGCACATAGGCATTGGTCAACCCATTCGCCTCGAGGACCGCGCGCTTGGCGGTTTCGATTTCATCCACCGTATAGGGGATTGCCATATCCATAAGTTCGCCGGATTTCAGCAGGCGTTCGGAATGGGCGCGGCTCTTGAACACCTTGCCGTCATAGCAACGCTCGCCTTCAAAGACCGAACTGGCATAATGGAGCGCATGTGTCAGGATATGCACATTGGCGTCGCGCCATTCCACAAGCTTGCCATCCATCCAGATTTTGCCGTCACGATCATCATAGCCAGACATTTTCTGCTTCCTCTTAGCATGGTTTGCATTTATTGCGCGCGATATGTCCGGCTCGGACATTAAATTGCGCAAAAACTGAGATTCGCTAGCAGTTTGATCTTGGAATGTCAACAAAGCTGACTTAATGTGAGCAACGAGGCGCGTTGATTGTGAACGGAGCGTGGGCATGGCCGAAATGCATGGCGGCGAAAACCTGTTGTTTCTCACCGATGAGCAGTTGCGTCAGGGCATTGAGGCAATGTTTTTCGCTTATCGCGGATTCACCGCAGATCCTGATCGCATTCTGGCCACGATGGCCTATGGCCGGGCGCATCATCGGGCGATTCATTTCATCGCGCGCAGTCCGGGCACCACGGTGAACAACCTTCTCGCAATCCTTGGTGTGACCAAGCAATCGCTCAACCGGGTGTTGCGGACGCTCATCGAGGACGGGTTGGTCGAGAGCCGCGTCGGTACCACCGACAAGCGCGAGCGCCACCTGACGCTCACTGAGTCCGGGGCCGCTCTGGAACGTAAACTGTCGGATGCACAGCGCGCACGGATGCGCGCCGCCTATCGCGCTGCCGGGCCACAGGCCGTTGCGGGATTTCGTCAAGTGCTTGAGGCCATGATGGAACCTGACCTGCGCCGCCGCTATCACGCCATTCGGGAGAGTGACACATGACCGAGCCCGCCCCTCATCTTCTGATTGTCGATGACGACGAGCGCATTCGCGGCCTCTTGCGCAAATTTCTGATGCGGCATGGCTTTTTAGTATCGGTCGCGCGGGATGCGGGGCATGCGCGCCGGGTGCTGGCGGGCCTTGATTTCGACCTCATCGTGATGGATGTGATGATGCCGGGTGAGAGTGGCGTCGAGTTGACCCGCGCCCTGCGTGTGACGCACACGACACCTATTTTGCTGTTGACCGCCAAGGGCGAAACGCCCGACCGGATTGAAGGGCTGGAGGCGGGGGCGGATGATTACCTGCCCAAACCGTTCGAGCCCAAGGAGTTGTTGCTCAGGATCAATGCAATCCTGCGCCGGATGCCTGAGCCGGAACCGGAACAGACGCAACCCAAGATCGTGCATATGGGCCCCGTGCGCTATGACATCGAGCGCGCCGAATTGAGCCGTGGCGGCCTGCCGGTCCGTCTGACCGCCACCGAGGTGCAGTTGATGCGGATCTTTGCCGAGAACCTGCGCAAGCCGGTGAGCCGTACCAAGCTGGTCGAGGATTTGGGCCGTGATGGCGGACAGGCGCAGGAGCGTGCGGTCGATGTGCAGATCACCCGGTTGCGCCGCAAGATCGAGAGCGATCCCAAGCAGCCGCGCTATCTGCAGACCGTGCGCGGAGAGGGCTATATGCTCGCGTGCGACTGAGGGGTGGGGTGCGCGACACATTCGGACATCACGATGTTTGCACGCACAAGTGACCGGATGAAACCAAACAACCGTTGAGCGTGTGGCGCCTGCGTGAAAGGCTCTGGCTGTTGGCACCGGCAACCGGGCCGCAGAGGTATTTTCGCAGGAGAACAGCACATGATTTTTACCATGAAGGCAAAAGGCCTGGCCGCCCTGACCGCCATCGCTCTGATGCTGGCAGGCGGGGCGATGGCCGCACCCGTGGCCGTCACCGCCGTAATGGACCCGCAAGAGCAGATGCGTTTCGAGATGGGCGACGGCACGCCGCATTTCGTGCTCGCCGTGCGCCGCGAAGGCGTGTCCGAGGGCGAGGGTGTGCTGGCCGGGGCCAAGGTCACGGAATTCGGTTGGCATGACATTCAGCCGCCCTTGGGGGGCGATCCGCGCGGCTATCTGCGGTTCGAGGCCGAGAACGGCGATGTGGCGATTATCAAGTTCACCGTGCGCGCGGTATTCATGAAAGGTGCGGACAAGCCCGCCTTGCATGATGACGGATTTTGGGAGTTGGTCAGCGGCACCGGGCAATTCGCGGACAAGCGCGGGGTTGGCGCGCTCAGGATCGAACCGGCGGGCGATCCCAAGCGGCTTTTTTCCCTGACGGGCGAGATTGGCGAGAAGCCCTGAGCGAAAAGCGCCTTATACAACGGGTGGGATTGGGGGCGCTGCCCCCGTCCCGGACACGGTGCGGGACTCCCCCGTTGTATGTTCGGGCAGATGAAGCCGCATTCTGTGCGGCGTTGCCGTATCGCCGCGCGTGAGGTTCACCATTATACTGACCATAAATCCGGGGGCTCTGGGGTAAATCAGGTTGA
Organism: Roseovarius sp. MBR-51; assembly: GCF_053628575.1. Taxonomy (NCBI): domain Bacteria; kingdom Pseudomonadati; phylum Pseudomonadota; class Alphaproteobacteria; order Rhodobacterales; family Roseobacteraceae; genus Roseovarius; species Roseovarius sp. MBR-51. The sequence goes on along the minus strand of NZ_JBRJGQ010000004.1, from coordinate 99,993 downwards.
AAATCGTGATCGATTCGCGTCAACAGCGTGAAATTTTACCGCAAGACTTGTAGACTCTTGTCGCAATACGGGTCGGACGACACCCTGACACTGGCGCCATGCCGCCGCTCGATTGGCAATCAGCCGCCGAGATCGGCGTGATTCGGGTCGTTTCAGCCCCGAAAAAGAGCCAGAATGCTGCACGCGCAGAAAATTGCTCATTCTCAGGCGAAAACCCGTCAACAAGGCCCGTCACCCGATTTGCACGATTGCGTGACTGCCCGTACCCCGATGGCGCGATGCCGGAACACATAGGGGATCGCAAGTGCCAACCAGGACAAATCGGGAGACTGAAATGGAACCACAGTTGTATGCAGACAGTATTCGTTTTGTACATATTCTTGCTGTTTGCGCAGGGCTTGGGACGTCGATCCTTGCGGATATCCACGCAGCCAGCCGTTTAAGACAACGGATAGATGACGAGTTTCTCGACCTGCTGCATCGTTACCATCGGGTGGTCGTGACCGCGCTTGTCGTGATGTGGGCGAGTGGTCTGGTGATCATCGGTATGAAAACCGGGTTTGACGCGGCTCAGATGACACCAAAGCTTGTGGCGAAAGTCATCACGGTGACGCTGCTCACGATCAATGCGTGGTTCATCGCCGCCAAGGTCATGCCGATCCTGAAGACTGCGATCGGCCAGACGATCTTTGAACTGTCACGGCGGCAGCGGTTTGGAATGGGACTGATCGGAGGGATCTCTACCGCCAGTTGGATGCTTGCTCTGGCGATGGGTGTCAGCAAGTTCCTCGCGGCAAGTCCGGCGGAAACCTTTGCCTATCTCATCCCTGTAGCCTACGCCGCCTGCGTGCTCGGAGCGCTATGCGTGCTTGTGACCCCGAGAGCATCCGGAATGCCACAGTATCAGCCTGCCTGATACGTCCAGAGAGGGGCCGCTTATGCGGCCTCTTTGACTCTTGCTCTTGTCCTTGCCTGAGACCCCATTCGGGTTTATGTGCAGGGTATGCAACGGTTCGCCTTTTTCAACATAACCGACCACGCGCGGCTACCGGCCCGCTTTTTCGGCATGACCTGCACTGTCCTCGCACGTCCGTGATGGCGAGCGCTGGCCGCGCACGCCCTCCCCCCTTTATTGATCGAAACCAAACACGAAAAGAGAGAGCCATGTCTGCTCCGCGTACACTCTATGACAAGATATGGGATGCCCATGTGGCCCATGAGGCCGAAGATGGCACGTGCCTTTTGTATATCGACCGCCACCTCGTCCATGAGGTGACGAGCCCGCAGGCCTTTGAAGGGCTGCGCATGGCGGGGCGCGCGGTGCATGCGCCCGACAAGACCATTGCCGTGCCGGATCACAACGTGCCGACCACGCTGGACCGCGCCAAGGGAATCGAGAATGAAGAAAGCCGCATTCAGGTCGAGGCGCTGGACAAGAATGCCAAGGACTTTGGTATTCATTACTACCCGGTGTCGGATGTGCGTCAGGGCATCGTGCATATTGTCGGGCCTGAGCAAGGCTGGACCCTGCCCGGCATGACCGTGGTTTGCGGCGACAGCCACACCGCAACGCATGGCGCATTCGGGGCCTTGGCGCATGGAATCGGCACTTCTGAGGTCGAGCATGTGCTGGCGACGCAGACGCTCATTCAGCGCAAGGGCAAGAACATGAAGGTCGAGATCACCGGCCAGCTGCGCCCCGGTGTGACCGCCAAGGACATCACCCTGTCGGTGATCGGCGAGACCGGCACCGCAGGCGGCACCGGCTATGTGATCGAATATTGCGGCGAAGCCATTCGCGATCTGAGCATGGAAGGCCGCATGACGGTCTGCAACATGGCGATCGAGGGCGGCGCGCGCGCAGGTCTGATCGCGCCGGATGAAAAGACGTTTGCCTATGTCCAAGGCCGGCCGCATGCCCCCAAGGGCGCGCAGTGGGAAGCCGCGCTGAACTGGTGGAAGACACTCTATTCCGACGATGACGCGCATTGGGACAAGGTTGTCACGCTCAAGGGCGAGGATATAGCGCCCGTCGTCACATGGGGCACCAGCCCCGAGGACGTTTTGCCGATCACCGCAAGCGTCCCTGCGCCTGAGGATTTCAAGGGTGGCAAAGTCGATGCGGTCAAGCGCGCGCTGGAGTATATGGGCCTCAAACCCGGTCAGAAGCTGAGTGATGTGGAGATTGACACGGTCTTTATCGGCTCCTGCACCAATGGCCGGATCGAGGATCTGCGCGCTGCGGCGGCAATCCTGAAGGGTAAGAAGATCAAAGCGGGCTTGCGTGCCATGATCGTGCCGGGCTCGGGTCTTGTGCGTGCTCAGGCCGAGGAAGAGGGGCTGGCGGATATCTTTATCGAGGCCGGATTTGAATGGCGTCTTGCGGGGTGTTCGATGTGTCTGGCGATGAACCCGGATCAATTGTCGCCGGGAGAGCGCTGTGCGGCAACATCGAACCGCAATTTCGAGGGTCGTCAGGGCCGCGGCGGGCGTACCCATCTGATGAGCCCGGCCATGGCGGCGGCGGCGGCGATCACCGGTAAGCTGACAGATGTCAGGGAGATGATGTGATGGCAGGAAACTGGCCGATAAGGTCAGATCTCGAGCCGCATGTTACACGTTCAAGGTTTCGATCCCTGCGAGCCATCCGGCTTCAGGGATCGCAAGTGTTGACGCGATCCACAGGCCCAAATGGCATTCACAAAGATCAAAGCAATCCCAGACAGTTCGAGCATCCAGTTCATGCGAACGTTTGCCACGGTCATGCCGATGATCCTGTCGAAATGGTGAAATCCAACTGCGCGGATGGCGATGAAGGTCAGCAGAATTCCAAGGCCGCACAGCGCTATGCCGATACGACCGAGATGGCGACGCAATCTAACGAAAGCGATCACCATGATTGCGACGCTAGCTGCCAGCAGTGCGAGGATGAAGCCAAACTGGACCGAACTTCGGTTTTCGTACCACCCTTGCATTTTGGAAACGCAGCGGCCCGTGGCCGTGAGTGCAGATTGCAGATCGAGCTGTTTGTTCACGGCGAGAAAGAGCAAGACAATGGACACAATTGTCCAGAACCGACGGTCCTGCACACGGACCCGCGCCGTTGCAAAGCAAAGAACTCCCGTAACCGCGTAACCGTCAACAGTAATCCAACCCATGACGGATGGGTCGCCAATGCGCGGCGACCAGCGCTGCGAGATGCAATCATAAAGCGTCGGGATGTCAATCATGTCCATGGGATGAGGTTACACATGTCTGCTTGTTTGCCAATAACGGAGAGCCGTACGGACGGGCTTGGCCGATGATAGGAGAATAGAATGGAAAAGTTTGAGAAACTCAGCGGTATTGCCGCCCCCCTGCCCCTGATCAATGTCGATACCGATATGATCATCCCCAAGCAGTTTCTGAAGACCATCAAGCGGTCCGGTTTGGGCGTCAATCTCTTTGATGAGATGCGCTATGATGATGACGGCAAGGAAATCCCCGAGTTCGTGCTGAACAAGCCGCAGTATCGCGCGGCGCAGATTTTGGTCGCGGGCGATAATTTCGGCTGTGGATCGAGCCGCGAGCATGCGCCCTGGGCGATTAAGGACTTCGGCATCCGCTGCGTCATTGCTCCGAGCTATGCCGACATCTTTTACAACAACTGCTTCAAGAACGGCATCCTGCCCATCGCCCTACCGCAGGATCAGGTCGATGTGCTGATGAAAGAGGCCGAGAAGGGCGCCAATGCGCGCATCGAGATCGATCTCGAGGCGCAGACTGTGTCGACATCGGAGGGGGTTGTATTCGCCTTTGAGGTCGATGCGTTCAAGAAACACTGCTTGCTCGAAGGGTTGGACGATATCGGCCTGACACTCGAAAAGGCGAGTGCCATTGAAGCGTTTGAATCTAGCGCAGCGCAGGCGCGCCCCTGGGTCTGACCAAGATAGGGGAAGACATTGAAGCGTCGCGGGCTTGCTCGCGGCGCTTTCTCTTTGACCAGCCCTCTTGTGGTGCCTTGGGTGAAATCCACAAGATAGAGTGTTTACAGCATGTTAGGTCACAAAGCTGCTGCAAGTTTGATGCAATCCTGCACCAGTTGCACCCTCAATCGGCCTTAAATCTTTCTTCTTATTAACCAAAGGCTTGTGGTGAAGGATGAAAGAAGGCAAAAATTGGGCAAGATTGAGGCAGTCCGCCACAAAGTGCGGGACCAAGTTGGCACAAGGGCGCGGCACTGTACCGCGACCGACCAAGTTGTAGGGGAACGGGCAGTGTTTTCACTGATTCCAGGTGCGCTTTCGCGGGCCATGCTTATTGCAATTCTGGTGGCAACACCCTCTCTTGTCGTGCCATCGACAGGGGCGGACACGGCGCAGATCGTGATCGTCTTGTCTTTCCTCGCGGGGTTCATGACCTTTATCGAGTATTACGGTAAATATCCCAGCATCATCGAATTCCGCTTTGCGCCCCCGTTAAACCGGTGCAAGTTCTTTGCCTTGGCGGCCATTCTGCTTTCGCTGTCGATGATCGTGCGCGGAACGACCGATCCGACTGGATGGACTGACGGGTTAACGCAGTTTGGACGTGGTTTGGGCGAAGCGATTGATTTTCCCTATTCCCCCGTGCGTCTGGTTGTACTGATGATGCCAGCCAATGCCGATGTCGCTCTGATCGACATGGTGCGGATTGCGTCGGGTATCTCCTATACGTTCTCGTTGGCGATGATCCTCTATTTCGTGACGCTGGTGCGGTTTCTGGGATGGCCTGCGCGTTCGGGTGCATTCAACGTCTGGGTCAACCTGCCTCTGTTTGACCCCACCGGAGGGGGCGATGTGCTGCACCGCTTGCGCCGGGATGCGGGTCTTAACATTGTATTAGGATCTTTGCTGCCATTCTTGATCCCGGCGGCGGTCCGTGCCGCCTCGAACTCGATAGACCCGATCTCCATCGCAAACCCGCAAACCTTGATCTGGACGATGACCGCATGGGCCTTTCTTCCTGCCAGCATGTTCATGCGCGGGATCGCGATGAGCCGGGTCGCCGATATGATCGAGGACAAGCGCCGCCGAGCCTATGCCGAAGGCGATGCCCTGACGGGCAAAGGGTTGCAAAGCGCCTGATTGCGGCGGTGCTGGTGCTGGCGTTCTGCACCCTGCCCGTGCACTCCGAGACCCTGCGTCTAGCAAGTTGGAATGTGAAACTGGACCGCGCCGGGCCGGGGCTGCTCCTGCGGGATATCCTGTCGGGGAGAGATCCGCAGGTCGAGGCCGTGGCAGGGGTGCTGTTAATCGTTCGGCCCGACATTCTAGTGTTGCAAGGTGTAGATCACGATCTTGATTTGCTTGCCGTCAAAGCATTGCGGGACCGGATCGCGCAGGGCGGAGGGCCGCGATATGATCATCTCTTTGCGCCCCGCCCCAATAGTGGAATGGCAACGGCGCTCGATATGGATGGCGACGGGCGACGTGGCGAGCCACGCGATGCGCAGGGGTATGGCGACTTTGCCGGTCAGGGCGGCATGGCGCTCTTGTCGCGCTATCCTGTGGATCAGACTGACGCGCAGGATTTCAGCACGCTCTTATGGCGCGACCTGCCCGGCGCGCTCTTGCCGGTGCGCGATGGCCTGCCGTATCCCTCAGGGGCCGCGCAAGCAGTGCAACGGTTGTCGTCCAATGGACATTGGATAGTGCCGGTGATGCTCGCATCGGGACCGATGCTTGTGATGACATTTCACGCCACGCCCCCGGTGTTTGACGGGCCGGAGGATTTGAACGGGCGGCGCAACCATGATGAAATCCGGTTCTGGCAGCTATACTTTGATGGGGCGTTCGGGCCGCCGCCGCACGGGCGTTTTGTGCTGATGGGCGATGCCAACCTGGACCCCGAGGCCAGTGACGGGCGGCGCCAAGCGATCCACAATCTGCTGGCCGATCCACGCCTGCAAGACCCGCGCCCGATGCGCCCCGAACCGGGGTCGGATGCCATGCGCCTGCAAACCGTCCATTGGCCACCGCCCGGCCCCGGCGCACGGCGGGTGTCCTATATCCTGCCCTCTCGTGATCTCAGCGTGGCAGGCGCGGGCGTGCATTGGCCGCCCGAGGAGACCACAGAGGGGGATTTGGCGGCCATGGCCAGCCCGCATCGTTTGGTGTGGGTGGATCTGAGTCTGCCATAACTTCGGGGTTTCTTGACCATTCCAGGGCTTGCGTATAGGCCAACGGGCAACAGAAAATGCAACCCGAGGAAACGCCCCATGAGCAACCCATCGCTTCTTATTCTGCCCGGTGACGGGATCGGCCCCGAGGTCATGACCGAGGTGGTCAAGATCATCGACTGGTACGGGGCCAAGCGGGGGCTGGCGTTTGATGTGTCCGAGGACCTGGTGGGCGGTGCCGCCTATGACAAGCACGGGATCCCGCTGCATGACGACACGATGGCGAAGGCGCAAGAAGTTGATGCGGTCCTGCTCGGGGCCGTGGGAGGGCCGAAATACGACGCCCTCGATTTCAGTGTCAAACCCGAGCGAGGCCTCTTGCGCCTCCGCAAGGAAATGGACCTTTTCGCCAACCTGCGCCCGGCGCAATGCTTTGACGCGCTGGCGGATTTTTCGAGCCTCAAGCGCGATGTGGTGGCCGGTCTTGATATCATGATCGTGCGCGAATTGACGTCTGGCATCTATTTCGGCGAGCCGCGCGGCATCTTCACCGAAGGCAACGAGCGCGTGGGCATCAACACGCAGCGCTATACCGAGAGCGAGATCGACCGCGTCGCACGCGCCGCGTTTGAGCTGGCGCGCAAGCGGGGCAACCGGGTCTGTTCGATGGAAAAGGCCAATGTGATGGAATCCGGCGTGCTCTGGCGCGAGGTCGTGCAAAAGGTGCATGACGCGGATTACCCCGATGTGGAGCTGAGCCACATGTATGCCGACAACGGGGCCATGCAGCTTGTCCGCGCGCCCAAGCAATTCGACGTGATCGTGACCGACAACCTCTTTGGCGACGTGCTCAGCGACTGCGCGGCAATGCTGACCGGCTCTTTGGGCATGCTGCCTTCGGCCTCGCTTGGCCTGCCGATGGCCAATGGTCGGCCCAAGGCGCTCTATGAGCCGGTCCATGGCTCTGCCCCCGATATCGCGGGTCAGGGCAAGGCCAACCCGATTGCCTGTATCCTGAGTTTCGCCATGGCGCTGCGCTATTCCTTTGATCAGGGGGATGAAGCGACGCGGTTGGAGAAGGCCGTGGAACAGGTGCTGGCGGACGGCTTGCGCACCGCGGACCTCTTGGGTGAAGAGGGTGTGACGCCGGTGTCTACCTCGCAAATGGGCGATGCGATTGTGGCGGCGCTCGACGCGAGCCTCTGAAGGTAACGCTGGTTAAGCGAACGAAGGCCCGCCAATCGTGCGGGCCTTTTTGTTGGGGAAAGTTTGTCAGTTTGGACGGGGCGTTGCGTGATCAAATGCGAAGCAAGGGTTTGATTGGCCTGTTGCTGACATTGACCTCAAGTGGTGAGCCGCGCAGGGCCCGTCCGCCGGGTGGGCGCTGGGACCTTATCGGCTGGCATTTTATGCCTGTAAAATACTTTCGCGTTATCAGTGTGTTGAGACCTAGCAAAAGCGCCCGCCCGTCACGCCAGAGGCGTGCCGAGTTAAAGTGGCGCACCTACGGTGCGACGGGGCGGGTCATGCCGGAGGCATGCCTTCGGCATGACCGCTGCGCGGCGGCGCTACGCGCCTTGACTCCGCGCTTAGGGGCTCTGGGCCAAGGTCAGCAACAGGCCGAAACAAAACCGCCGGGGAAGACCCCGGCGGCTCGCACTCGTGACCTGCGTCTACTCAGAAAAACCCGAGTTTGTTGGGGTTGTAGCTGACCAGCATGTTCTTGGTCTGCTGGTAGTGATCCAACATCATCTTGTGGTTTTCGCGCCCGATGCCGGATTGCTTATAGCCGCCAAAGGCCGCATGGGCCGGGTAGGCGTGATAGTTGTTGACCCAGACGCGGCCTGCCTCGACGGCGCGGCCAAAGCGGTAGGCCCGTGTGCCATCGCGGGTCCAGACACCGGCACCAAGGCCATACATCGTGTCATTGGCGATGGCGAGCGCCTCGGCTTCGTCCTTGAAGGTGGTGACAGAGACCACGGGGCCAAAGATTTCCTCCTGGAACACGCGCATCTTGTTGTGCCCCTTGAGGATAGTGGGCTGGATATAGTAGCCGCCCGCAATCTCGCCGTTGAAGCGTGCGGCATCGCCACCGACCAGCACCTCGGCCCCCTCTTCCACGCCGATGGTGAAATAGGACATGATCTTGTCGAATTGCTGTTGGCTCGCCTGTGCGCCGACCATTGTGGTCATCTCGCGCGGGTCGCCCTGCTGAATGGCCTTCACGCGGGCGATGCAGCGCGCGATGAATTCCTCATAGATATCTTCCTGGATCAGCGCGCGGCTGGGGCAGGTGCAGACCTCGCCTTGATTGAAGGCAAAGAGAACAAAGCCCTCGACCGCTTTGTCGAGAAAGGCGTCATCGGCGGCCATCACATCCGAGAAGAAGATGTTGGGGGATTTTCCGCCCAGTTCCAGCGTCACAGGAATGAGGTTTTCGGTCGCGGCCTGCATGATCTTGCGGCCCGTGGCGGTCGAGCCGGTAAAGGCAATCTTGGCGATCCGGGTCGAGCGGGCGAGCGGCGAGCCCACTTCGGCCCCCATGCCGTTGACGATGTTGAGCACACCGGCGGGCAGCAGATGGGCGATGAGTTCGGCCAGAACCATGATTGCGGCGGGGGTTTGCTCGGCGGGTTTCAGCACGATGCAATTGCCCGCAGCCAAGGCCGGGGCAAGTTTCCATGCCGCCATCAGGATCGAGAAATTCCACGGGATGATCTGGCCGACAACGCCCAAGGGTTCGTGGAAATGATAGGCGACCGTGTCATTGTCGATCTCGGACATGGTACCCTCTTGCCCGCGCAAGACGCCTGCGAAATAGCGGAAATGGTCGATTGCGAGCGGGATGTCGGCAAAGGTCGTCTCGCGGATAGGTTTGCCATTGTCCCATGTCTCGGCCTGCGCCAAGAGGTCAAGATTGGCCTCGAGCACATCGGCGATCTTGAGCAGGGTGTTGGAGCGCTCAGTTGCAGAGGTACGCCCCCACGCCTCGCGCGCGGCATGGGCAGCATCAAGCGCCAGTTCCACATCCATCGCGTCAGAGCGCGCGACCTCGCAGACCACTTCGCCGGTGATGGGTGTGATATTGTCGAAATAACGGCCATTGACGGGGGGCACGAATGTGCCGCCGATGAAATTGTCATAGCGCGTCTTGAAGGGCGAGGCATAGCTGCTCGCGACTTGGGTCATCTCGTTCATGGGGTTCCTCCGGTTGCGCCCGGTCCTCCGCCGGGAATGGAGGGAGAATGCGCCCTGCCGCATGTGCCGTCACCGGGGGCGCGCGCGGTGCATGAGGCAACCTGTCTCAGCGCTGAGACACATCAATGCAGATTTTCACCGATACCGAGCCGTTTCATCCGGCGATAGAGTGTGGCGCGCCCGATACCCAAGGCGCGGGCGGCCTCAGACACATTGCCAGAGGCCCGCGCGAGGGCGCGAATCACCGCTGCCCGCTCGGCCCGTTCAAAGCCGCTGGGGCCATCTTCGCGGCCAAAGATGTCAGAGGCGGGAATGGGGCGGATCGGCCCGATGGCCCCCAGATTGAACGCCTTGCGCGCGGCGCGGGTGGCCCCCACGACGATATCATCGGCATCGACCGCCAAGAGCATCGCCGCCTCGGTTTCGTCATGGTCGGCATAGAGGATGCGGGCGCGCGGATGGGCGGCGCGGAAATTGTCGGCCTCGATCTGACGGGCGGTCTGGGCCACCATCGCTGCAATCAGACGGTTGAACGCCTCGGTCTGGTCGGAGCGGGCCGAGGAGACATCGAGCGCGCCGATGATACGCCCGTCGGCACCATAGATCGGCGCATCCATGCAGCTCATCGCGGTGTTGCGCGCGAGAAAATGCTCATCGCGGTGGATGATCACGCGACGATCCTCGGCGATGCAGGTGCCGATCCCATTGGTGCCCTCTGCCGCCTCGGACCAATCGGCCCCTTGCCAGAGCCCCCAGTCCTGAAAGATCGCGGCGTCACCCTGAGCACAGCGTTGATCGAGCACGACACCTTCGGCGTCGGTCAAGAGCACGGCGCAGCCGGAATGCCCGACGAGACCGAATAGCTGGTCGAGTTTGGGGGCGGCCACCTGAAGGAATTGCGCATGTTCGCTTTGCCGAACCAGAAGATTGCGGGCATCAACCCGCTCGGGAGCGCGGTGCTCTGCCGGGTCCAGCCCATGTTTGAGCATGGAGCGCCGCCATGAGGCGACGATGCGCGAGCGTGCCGGGGCGGAGCCAGACTGCGATTCCGCGAGAACCTTGTCGACATGGGTACGACGATGGGTGATTTGGGGCCTCCGGAGCCTGCAAAAGTGGGGTTTCACGACACCTTAGACGCCTTGCCCACCCGCCCTGTCAATCCGACCTTCGGACCGGTTGGGTGGTCCGGGCGAAAGACCGCGAAACCCCTTGCAATGCCCCGCCTTGCGGTATAATCGCCTGTCTCACGGTCGGGCTGTAGCGCAGCCTGGTAGCGCACCTGCTTCGGGAGCAGGGGGTCGGAGGTTCGAATCCTCTCAGCCCGACCAGTGACGTCGCTCAGATGTTAGCCGCACGAAAAAGGCCCCTCTCGGGGCCTTTGGTTTGCCTGCTGTGATCCGCGTTCCGCTGGGTTAGAGGGGGCCGCCTGCGCCGCCCCCCGCACAGGATCAGAGGAAGGTAAAGTTGTCGATCGTGAGATCCGCCGCGAGCACGGCCTCGAGCAGCACGTCGTTGCCATTGACGTTGAACTGGGCACCCGCGAACGTGTCAACGATGCCGAGAGCATCATAGAAGCCCTGAAGCCCGTTGCCGCCGTTGTCGAGGTCGTTGACGCGAATCAGGAAACTGTCGACGCCTGCTTCGAAATCGGTGATGACATCGACATCGCCAGCGACGAACTCGTTGAACACAAAGAGATCCACACCGTCACCGCTGGTCATCAGGTCATTGCCTGCACCGCCATTGATCGTATCGTTTCCGGCACCGCCGTCGATGATATCGTCACGCCCGCCACCAGCGAGGAAGTCGTTGCCGTCACCGCCAAAGATATCGTCATCGCCTTCTCCGGCCCCAACCTGATCATTGCCAGCACCTGCCAGGATCGTGTCCTGACCGGTGCCGCCGCCGATGAGATCATCGCCATCGCCACCGTCGATGCTGTCGTTGCCAAAGCTCCCGGAGATTGAGTCGTTGTCCGCGCCACCGCTCAGCGTGTCATTGCCGGCACCACCGCTGACCACGTCATTGCCGTCACCGCCTGCGGCGATGTCATCGCCTTGGCCCGCGCCGATCACGTCATCGCCGGTGCCACCGTCGATCGTGTCATTTCCCAGACCGCCACCGATCCGGTCATTGCCATCCCCGCCGAGAACGCTGTCATTGCCATCGCTGGCAGCCAGCACGTCATCGCCAGCACCGCCTTCGATCGTGTCATCACCGGCGCCGCCGACGATGCTGTCATCGCCAGCCCCAGCCAAGGCCAGATCGCCATCATCAGACAGCGTAATGAAATCCGACCCGCCGTTGGTGAACAGCGCGCTCCAACGGACTTCGGCGTTGGCGGCGACGTTTTCACCGACCTCAAGACCACGCAGGTTGCCATCCTGAATGTGGATGCCGCCAAAAATGCGCGAAAGCCCTGCTTCTTGGGCCGCTTCGGTGAGGGTTTCCCACCGCAGCACAACCGGGTCGCCGCCTGCGACGAAATCCTCGAAGGTGAGGGCGCTTGTGACAAACTCACCAATCACATCAACACCTTCGACCCCATCAAGATCGTAATTGCTGAGGCTGGTTCCGTCGTAATAGGTGTCACTGCCGAGATAAGCGGAAAGGGTACGCGCAGCGGCCATCGAGAAGGTCGAGTGACCCGAGACGAATTCCGGGAAGGGGGGCGTAGGTGCCGTCACATTCTGATACGGCAGCCAGTTCTGGCCGAGGATCGTCTGCGTGCCCTGATTCGGACCGCCCCACGCCTGAATCTCTTGATCGAAGAAGAGATCGCGAATGGCCGAGTAGGGACGGATGTAGGTATAGGTGTATTTCGCTTCCCAAGTTGCAATCCCGGCATCGAGGATGGCCGTGCTCAGGGCAAAGAACATCTCGGCATCCTGGTCGATCCCGTGACCTTCGCGCAGGGCGAGATCCTGGGCGATCTGGAACCAATGCCCCGGAGGGGTCTCGCCGCGCGGACCATTGGCCCAATATTCGGCAATCACCTTTTGCTCATCGGTGAGGTTGGCGGAAATCTCAACCACTTCGGCGATCTGGTCCCGGTAGGCCTGATCGCCTGTGGTCACATTGCCAAGCCCGTCTGTATACTCGGAAAAATCGCCCAAGAGTGGCGGAGGAGCCGGCCGAAACTGATCGCCTGAGGTCAGGGCAAAACCATCGACGCCGCCCCAATGCGGGGTCAGGGCCACCTGATCCTTAAAGGTGCTGGGGTCGTCATTGTCAAAGATCGGAATGCCGTTCACATCCGTCAGCGTGCCATTCGCCTCGCGCAGTGGCTGCCACAGGTTGGGATCGAAATTCTCACCGCCGGGCGCGCGGTCGGAGGTCGGGTCGGCCTCGTTCACCGGAACAAAGCCCGTTGTGTCGGCAAACCCGTTTTCTGCGTTGGAGCCGTCGTTTTCGCGGGCGGTGAAGACGTTTTGGGCGGCTAAGGTTCCGATACCTGCAGGGGTTTCTGGATCGGTCGATGCGGTAGCGGGATCGTAACCCAGGTCTTGCATCAGCGCGTCGAAATCGGCGGTCCGCTCAGGATAAAGCGCGACGAGCGCGGTGTAGGCGGCGAAACTGACCGCTTCGGCCTTGTTTTCCTCGGTATTTGCGAGCGATGTCGCGATCTCGGAGTAATGACCGGAGGCGCTTGGGGACAGGGCGGCATAGGCGTCATAGACGGCAGCGCTGACGATATGGAGTTGATAGGTTGTCGGTGTGGGGGCCGGGCCACCCTCGCGAATGACTTGAAGTTGAAGCTCATTCCATTGGGCAACGACAGATTGTTCAATGTTTTGCATGAATTAGTCCTATTTATCTACACGTTTCGCCGGTCTTCACATGACCTCACGTAGGGTCACGTTTGCGTGTAAACGTCATTTTGTTCAAGCAATTTATGATCAAATCAACAGATCAGAGCAGGTTTTTCGGGATTGTCGCCTGGTTCACGAGCAAGCACCGCCTAACGCGAGCGTCAAGGCGCATAGCTACGCCGTACGGTTGTGCGGTGAAAACGTACGGCGGCGTCCGACCATATCAGACCGCAGGACTTGCGTGGCGCAAGAGGCGAGTCCCCGCGCGGCAAACGGCGCGCGTTTTTGGGCGCGGCATGGCATTTGCCCTTTCGCTGCCCCGGCCCTCTGCCCCGGTCCCCGTCAGGTGGTGGCGCGCTCCACGCCTTCGGCGATGGCTGCGCGGAGTTTGCGCTCCAGGGCGGCGCGTTTGCTCTCGGAGTGGAATTTCAGCCCGAACATATCCTTGACATAGAAGGTATCGACCACCTGTTCGCCAAAGGTCGCGATCACGGCGGAGGCGATATAGACGTTATTGGCCGCGAGCGTGCGGGTGAGGTCATAGAGCAGGCCGGGACGGTCGCGGGTATCGACCTCGATGATCGTGTAGATCTCGGACCCGTCATTATCAAAGGTGATATGCGTGGGAACACGGAAGGCGCGCTCGCGCTTCTTGAGCTTGTCGCGGGATTTGATCGCCTCGCGGGGGACCACTTCGCCCTTCAATGTCTTTTGGATCATGTTGCGCAGGCGCGGCAAGCGGTCGGATTCGAACGGGTGGCCATCGGCGTCCTGTATCCAGAAAACGGCCGTGGCAAAGCCGTCCTTGGAGGTATAGGTGCGCGCATCCACCACATTGGCACCGACCAGAGCAAGTGCGCCAGCAAGCCGCGAGAATATGCCGGGGTGATCCGCCAGCGCGAAACAGGCGCGGGTCGCGTCGCGGTCCTCGTCAATAGCCAGATCAATGGCAATCTCGTCCTCGGTCAGGGTGTGCAGAAGCCGGGCAAAGACCACATGCGCGGTGACATGCAGCCCCTGCCAATAGGGCGGATAGTGGCGCGAGGTCTCGTGTTTGAGATCCTTGGCGTCCCAACCGGGCAGCGCCTCGCGCAGATTGCGCTTGGCGTCCGAGCCGCGCTGTTCGCGGTTGAGATCTTCGAGCCCGCCTTCCATGGCGCGGCGGGTCTGGCGGTAGAGGGCGCGCAGGAGCGAGGCCTTCCAGTTGTTCCAAGTGCCGGGGCCGACGCCGCGAATATCACAGACGGTGAGCAAGAGCAGCAGGTCAAGCCGCTCGCGGGTCTGCACCGCCTTGGCGAAATCGCGCACGGTGCGGGGATCGGCGATGTCGCGTTTCTGCGCCATGTCGGACATCAGGAGGTGATAGCGCACCAGCCATTCCACGGTGTCCACCTCGCGCGGTTTCAATCCCAGACGGGGCCCGACGCGGCGGGCGATGCGCGCGCCCAAGATGGCGTGGTCCTCTTCGCGGCCCTTGCCGATATCATGCAGAAGAAGTGCCACATAGAGCACGCGGCGGTTGATCCCCTCCTTGAGAATGGTGGAGGAGACCGGCAATTCCTCGATCAACTCGCGCCGCTCAATCTGGGCCAGATGCGAGATACATTGGATGATGTGCTCGTCCACCGTGTAATGGTGATACATGTTGAATTGCATCATCGCCACGATGGGTTCGAATTCCGGGATAAAGGCCGAGAGAACGCCCAGTTCGTTCATGCGTCTGAGGGCGCGTTCGGGATTGCCGTGTTTCAGCAGCAGGTCAAGAAAGAGTTTCTGCGCGGCGGGGTCGTTGCGCATGCGCTCGTCGATCAGCCGGATATTGGCGGAGACCAAGAGCATCGCGTCAGGATGGATCAAAAGGCCAGTGCGCAGCCCCTCTTCAAACAGCCGCAGGAGGTTAAGCGGATCCGCAAGAAAGGTCTTGGGATCAGCTATGCCAAGACGCCCATGCACCTCAACATAGCCTTGTTTCAGCGTCTTGCGGCGGCGCAAAAGCCGTTGCAGCAGCGGTTCGGATTTGACTTGAGTCGCCTCAAGCTTGGTCAGGAAGATGCGCGTGAGATCGCCCACCGAGGTGGCATGGCGGAAATACTCCTGCATGAAGATTTCGACCCCGCGCCGGGCGGCGGTGTCAGCATAACCCATGCGCTGTGCCACCTCGACCTGCATGTCAAAGGTCAACTGGTCATTGGGCCGCCCGATGATCAGGTGCAGATGGCAGCGCACCGCCCAGAGGAAGTTCTCGGCCTTGGCGAAGGTGGAGAATTCCTCAGGGGTGAACATGCCCAGCGCCACAAGGTCACTGACGTCGCGGACGCGGTGCAGGTATTTGGCGATCCAGAACAGGGATTGCAGATCGCGCAATCCGCCCTTGCCCTCTTTGACATTGGGCTCGACCATATAGCGCTCGCCCTGCTTTTCATGGCGGGCGTCGCGTTCTTCCAGCTTGGCCTCGGTAAAGGCGCGCTCGGTGCCCTTGAAGAGATCGTCCCAGAGGCGTTGGTTGAGTTTCTCGGCCAGCGCCGCCTCGCCCGCCAGAAAGCGGTTTTCCAAGAGCGCCGTGCGGATGGTGTAATCGTCCCCGCCCAAGCGCAGGCAGTCGCGGATGGTGCGGCTGGCATGTCCCACCTTGAGGCGCAAATCCCAGAGCATGTAGAGCATCGATTCGATGACACTCTCGGCCCAGGGGGTGATCTTGTAGGGCGTGAGAAAGAGTAGATCGACATCGGAATGCGGCGCCATTTCACCGCGCCCGTAACCGCCCACGGCAAAGACGGCGATACGCTCGGCGTCGGTCGGATTGGGCAGCGGGTGCATCACGCGGGTGGCAATGTCGAGCGTGGTCAGGATCACGCAATCGGTGAGCCAGCAATAGGCACGCGTCGTCGGGCGGGCGTCAAAGGGTTGCGCCGCAAGCCCTGTGGCAATGGCGTCGCGGCCCTGTTTGATTTGCGCCGCAAGGCAAGTGACGACGGCACGGCGCAGCGCGACCATGTCGCCGCCCGCCTCAGCCACCGCGCGGTCAATCTCCGCCGCGACAGCCGGGATGTCGAAAATCGTCTCGGCGGGACAGATCAGATCGTCCCGCGCTGAAATGGCCTGCCTCATGCTATGCGTTTCGCACCCGTTTCAGAGGCCGAGAGAGAGGCATGGTTCAAAATCCGGCCCCGCCAAAGCTCTGGGGGGCGGGTGACAGGATGGTCACACGCTTGTCGCTGATGGTGGCGACGGCAAGACCGCGTTCATTACTGCCATCGGGACGCAGGCGAAAGACGCCGCTGACACCCTGAAACCCGGCGGATTGGGTGAGCGCATTGCGACCCAGCGCCTCGCGGTTGCCGGATTTTACCAACGCGCCCACGGCGGCGATGCCGTCATAGGCGAGGCTTGCGATGGGATGCGGCGTGTTGCCATAGGCGGCGCTGAAACGCTGGGTAAACTGATTGGCGCGGGCCGGGTCCGGCAGGGCGAACCAGCCCCCCTGAACCCCCGGTAAATCAAGCGTTTGCGGCGGGGTATCCCAACGCGAGAGCCCGATATACTGCACCCGGTCGGGACCAAGCCCGTTCTCCGGTAGCATCTGGGTAAAGAGCGGCAGGGCACCGGCAGAGTTGGCGGTGAGGAAAATGGCGTCGGCGGCATTGGTTTCGGCGGCGGTCTTGATCTTGGGGATGGCGTCGATCACGCCGGTTTGGGAAAACTCATAGCCGACGCTGCCCGCCAACGTTGCCCCGTTGTCGCGCACCGCCTGTTCGATGGCGGCGCGGCCAAGTTGCCCTGCGAGATTGTCGGAATAGACGGCCATGATGCGGGATTTGCCCTGACGGGTGGCGAAATTCGCGAGCCGGTTGGCGGTGTTCTGGAAGGTCTGACCGAGAATGAAGAGATTGCCGCCCGCGATGGTCGGGTTGTTGGAAAAGGCCAGCACGTTGATGTTGCGCGGGGCCATCGCGACCGCCACGGCATTGGCCGATTCGGCATGCAGCGGCCCGATGATGATGCGCGCGCCGTCTGCGGCGGCGTTGAGGGCGGCCTGCTGCGCCTGTCCAGCCTGACCGGCCGTGCCATAGACGCGCAGGTCGATCTGCACGCCTGCAAGGTCCGAGACGGCGAGACGCGCCGCGTTCTCCAGATCGCGCGCCAACTGCGCCTCTTGGGCGTCACCGCTGCCATGTGGCACCAAGAGCGCCACGGGCACAGGGCCGGAGGGTGCTGTGCCGCCGCCGCCGGGTGTGGCGACCGAAATCGGTTGGCAAGCCGCCAGCACGAGGGCGGCAAGAACCAAGAGAGGGCGGGTGAACGGCTTGCGGATCGTTTGTAAAACGGCGAACATGGTCAGGTCTCACTCCCTTTTTTGCGGTTTGCCTGTGGCCAGACGCGATTGCGGGCAATCATAACGGTCATACGGAGCGGGTCCAGTGGTGAATCCCATAGAGCAGAAACTGGCCGGTGGTCTTTACCTTATAGCGACCCCGATCGGGGCCGCGCGCGATATCACGCTGCGCGCGCTCGACATTCTCGCCTCGGCGGATGTGCTGGTGGCCGAAGACACGCGGAGCCTGCGCCGGTTGATGGAAATTCATGGCGTCCCGCTCCGGGATCGCCCGATGTGGGCCTATCACGACCACAATGGCGGGCGCATGCGGCCCAAGATTCTCGAGGCGCTGGACGCGGGGCAATCGGTGGTCTACGCCTCTGAGGCCGGGACGCCGATGGTCGCGGACCCGGGGTTTGATCTGGGACGCGCGGCGGTGGCGGAGGGCTATACCCTCATCTCGGCCCCCGGACCCTCGGCGGTGATCACGGCGTTGACGCTCGCCGGATTGCCAACCGATCGGTTTCTCTTTGCCGGGTTCCTGCCCAACACCGCTTCGAAGCGCAAGGCGGTGCTGAAGGAGTTGGCCGGGGTGCCCGCAACCCTGGCCTTTTACGAATCACCCAAGCGGGTAGCGGGCATGCTGCGCGATGCCGCCGAGGTGCTGGGCGGGACACGATCCGCCGCGGTCTGCCGCGAGCTGACGAAGAAATTCGAGGAGGTCCGGCGTGGAACGCTGGAGGATCTGGCGCAGATCTGGGCAGATGCGCCGCCAAAGGGCGAAATTGTCGTGATTATTGATCGCGGAAGTTTGGAGAAAATTAGGGAAGTTGATTTAGACCAGATGGTGTTGGAGGCGCTGCAAGGGCATTCTGTGCGCGATGCGGCGGATCTGGTGGCGACAGAGACGGGCACGCCGCGGCGTGAGGTCTATCAACGCGCCTTGCTTTTGGCAAAGGGCAGGCAAGAAGAGACGGAGTAAGAGATGCGGCAACTGGCATTTGACTTTGAGGCGGTTGGCGTGGCGGCGATCGTGGTGGCCCCAGATATCTTGCGCCGTCAGGACCGGGGGCGGCGGGCCTATCTCTCGGGTCAGGCGGCGGAGGCGAGTGTTTTGCGCGCCTATGAGCGGCGGGGGGCATCCCTCTTGCATCAGCGCTGGCGCGGGCAAAGCGGAGAGATCGACATGGTCCTGCGTGCGCCCGATACCTATGTGTTCTGCGAGGTCAAGCAAGCGGCCAGTTTTGATCTGGCATTGCAGCGATTGCATCAGGGGCAGATGCGGCGGATCTATGCGGCGGCGTCGGAGTATCTGGGCCTCTTGCCTGAGGGGCAATTGGCCCCTGTCCGCTTTGATCTCGGGATCGTGGATGGCCGGGGGGATGTGCGCATACTCGAGAATGCCTTTGGCCATTTCTGAATTGCGTGCCCGCCCGTCATGCCGCATGTAAGCGGGAGACCGAAAAAAGGGGCAGGACATGAAAATCGCCTTTCAGATGGACCCGATCGGGCCGATCAATATCAACGGAGACAGCACCTTTCGCCTCGCGGAAGAGGCGCAGGCGCGGGGGCATGAGCTGTTTTATTACACGCCAGACCGGCTGGCCTATGACGAGGGGCGGGTCACGGCACGGGGGTGGCCGCTGACGGTGCAGCGGGTTCAGGGCGACCATTTCCGGCTGGGCGAAGAACAGACGGTCGATCTGTCCACGTTCGATGTGGTCTGGCTCCGGCAGGATCCGCCGTTTGACATGTTCTACATCACCACGACGCATATATTGCAGCGTCTGAGCCCCGGAACATTGGTGGTCAATGATCCGTTCTGGGTGCGAAACTATCCCGAAAAGCTGCTGATTCTCGATTTTCCAGACCTGATGCCCCCCACCGCGATTGCCCGCGATCTCGACACGATCCGGGCGTTTCGGGCGCGGCATGGCGATGTGATCCTAAAGCCGCTCTATGGCAATGGCGGCGCGGGCGTGTTCCACCTGCCCGAGAGCGACCGCAATCTCGCCAGCCTTCATGAGATGTTCACCGGGTTCAGCCGCGAGCCTCTTATTGTCCAGAAATACCTGCCTGCCGTGAGCAAGGGCGACAAGCGGGTGATTCTGGTGGATGGAGAAGCCGTCGGCGCGATCAACCGCGTACCCGCCCAAGGCGAGACGCGGTCCAACATGCATGTGGGCGGACGCGCCGAGAAGGTTGCGCTCACCGAGCGGGATCTGGAAATCTGCGCCGCGATTGGTCCGCTCTTGCGCGAAAAGGGACAGGTTTTCGTGGGGATTGACGTGATTGGCCATTACCTGACCGAGATCAACGTGACCTCGCCCACCGGCATACAGGAGTTGGAGCGGTTCGACGCAGTGAACATCGCGGCCAAGGTCTGGGAGGCGATCGAGGCGCGGCGGACATGAGTTGGCAGCTTGCCCTTTTGAACCGTCATCTGCGTTGGTTTGAGAAACCGGCGCTGGCGCGCCATGACAAGGACCGCCTCAGGCGGTCCTTTGCGTTCAAGTCGCGGCTCTATTTCCATGCCCCCTTCGGTACTTTGTTTCAGCGCGACATGCTGGGCGGGGTGCCGGTGCAATGGGCGCGGGCCCGTGGCGCGCGGCCTGCGCCCGTGATCCTTTACTTCCACGGCGGGGCCTATGTGTTTGGCACCTCGACCACCCATCGGGCGATGCTCGCCAAGCTGTCGGCGTTGACCGGCCTGCCCGCTTGCCTGCCTGATTATCGCTTGGCGCCCGAGTATCCCTTTCCGGCGCAGATCGAGGATGCGCTGGCCTCATACCGCGCGCTCCGGGCCGAGCAGGATGTGATCATCGGCGGGGACAGTGCAGGGGGCGGGCTGGCGCTGGCGCTGTTGCATGAGATTCTGGCGCACGACCTCGCCCCGCCTTTGGGTGTCTTTGCCTTTTCGCCGCTCACGGATGTGACCTATTCCGGGGCCTCGGTGATCGAGAATGACGCGCGCGATTGCGTGCTCTCCGCAGGTCGAATCGGCGAGATGCTGGAGATGTTTCTAGGCACAGATGACCCGCGCGATCCGCGCGCCTCGCCGCTCTTTGGCCGATTTACCGGCGCACCGCCGGTGTGGATGACGGTGGGCGATACGGAAATCCTGCGCGATGATGCCCTGCGGATGCAGGCCGCGCTGGAGGCGCAGGGCGTGCAAAGCGTGCTCTCGGTCAAGCCCGATCATCCGCATGTCTGGCCCATCTTTCACAATGTCCTGCCCGAAGCCGGGGCGAGCCTGCGCCATCTGGCGCGGTGGATCAGGTCTCTTTGAGACCGGCCACGCGAAAACTCACCGCCTCGGCAACATGCGGCAGGCGGACATCCACAGAGTCGTCGAGATCGGCAATGGTACGCGCGACGCGCAGAACGCGGTGATAGCCGCGTGCCGTGAGGCCAAAGCGGGTGGCGACGCGGGTGATGAGCGCGCGGCCTTCGGGATCGGGGGTGGCGATGTCATCGAGAACCGCGCCTTCGGCATCGGCGTTGAGGCGCATATGGGCGTGGCTGGCAAAGCGCGCCGCCTGCACCGCCCGCGCCCCCGCGACCCGGCCTGCGACCGTGCTCGAGGCATCGCCGGAGGCGGGCAGATCGAGATCAGAGAAGGCGACGGGGGGCACCTCGACCCGCAGGTCGAAGCGGTCCATCAAGGGGCCGGAGATGCGGCCGATGTAATCCTCGCCGCAGTTGGGCGCGCGGGAACAGGCGCGATTCGGGTCCGAGAGATAGCCGCATTTGCAGGGGTTGGCGGCGGCGACAAGCAGGAAACGGCAGGGATATTTCACATGCGCATTGGCGCGGGCGACCATGACCTCGCCGGTCTCGATCGGCTGGCGCAGGGTTTCGAGCACGGTGCGGGGGAATTCGGGGAATTCATCCATGAAGAGCACGCCGTTATGCGCAAGGCTGATTTCGCCGGGCTTGGCGCTGCGCCCGCCGCCGACGATGGCCGCCATCGAGGCGGTATGATGCGGCTCGCGAAAGGGACGCGCACGGTTGATGCCGCCCTCGGTCAGCAGCCCCGCGAGGGAATGGATCATCGAGGTTTCGAGCGCCTCGGGCGCGGACAGCGGCGGCAGGATGCCGGGCAGGCGCGCCGCGAGCATGGATTTGCCAGAACCGGGCGTGCCGATCATCATCAGGTGGTGGCGCCCGGCGGCGGCAATCTCGAGCGCGCGTTTGGCACGCTCCTGCCCCTTGACGTCGCGCAGGTCGCGGGTGGCGGGGGCGGCGATCACCTCACCGGGGTTCGAGGCAGGAATGAGCGCCTGTCCGGTGTAGTGGCGCACGACATCGGTGAGCGAGGCGGCGGCGATCACCTGCACCGCACCGACCCATGCCGCCTCGGGCCCGCAGGATTTGGGGCAGAGCAGGATGCGGTTTTCCTCGGCGGCGGCCATGGCGGCGGGGAGCGCGCCGATCACCGCGATGAGCGTGC
Organism: Roseovarius sp. MBR-51; assembly: GCF_053628575.1. Lineage (NCBI taxonomy): Bacteria > Pseudomonadati > Pseudomonadota > Alphaproteobacteria > Rhodobacterales > Roseobacteraceae > Roseovarius > Roseovarius sp. MBR-51. The sequence goes on along the minus strand of NZ_JBRJGQ010000004.1, from coordinate 78,076 downwards.
CGTCGAGCGACAGTTCTCCGAGGGCCGTGGTGCCCTCTGCCGCGTCATGCGGGATGATTTCAAGGGCGGCCAAGAGGGCGAGCGCGATGGGCAGATCGAAATGGCTGCCCTCTTTGGGCATGTCCGCGGGCGAGAGATTGATGGTGATGCGTTTGGACGGCAGGGCGATGGCCATGGCGGAGAGCGCCGCGCGCACCCGGTCGCGCGCCTCGGACACCGCCTTGTCGGGCAGGCCCACGAGCGAGAAGGCCGGCACGCCTGCGGTGATGGCACATTGCACCTCGACTGGCCGCGCCTCGACCCCCTCAAAAGCCACGGTATAGGCGCGCGCGACCATGCGGTCCCCTATGGTTGATGCCGGATTAATGCCTAGCGCGGCAGGGGTTTAGGAATGGTTAACGAGCGCGGGGCGGACAACCGGGGCGAATTCGGTCTCGCACCTGCGCCGCATCTCTCATATAACCCCTGCGAAACATGCTGGGAGTCGCTGCCATGACCGGAGAATTGTCGCCGATCGACAAGGCCAAGTTTGTTGCCGCCAAGCGGTCGGTGGATTTCGTCGAAGACGGGATGCGCGTGGGTCTTGGCACCGGATCGACCGCCGCCTGGATGGTGCGCTGTCTGGGCGAGATGGTGCGCGAGGGCGGGTTGCGCATTCGCGGCGTACCGACATCGACGCGCACGGCGGAATTGGCGCGGGAAGTCGGCATTGAGGTGATCAGTCTGGACGAGGCCAAGTGGCTGGATCTCACGATTGACGGGGCGGACGAGTTCGACAGCAATCTCAACCTGATCAAGGGTGGCGGCGGCGCGCTCTTGCAGGAAAAGATCGTAGCGACAGCCTCGGATCAGATGATCGTGATTGCCGATGTCGGCAAGGAAGTGGAGACGCTGGGCGCGTTTCCCCTTCCGGTTGAGGTGATCCCGTTTGGCTGGCAGACCACAAAGTCGCTGGTCGAGGAACTCTTGATCAATATGGATGTGCTGGGGCGCAACACCTCGCTGCGAATGAACGGCGCGCGGCCCTTTATCACCGATGAGGGCAATTATATCCTTGATCTGCATCTTGGCCGGATCGGCGCTGCGCATCAACTCTCGATGGCGCTCAACCAGATGCCGGGGGTGGTGGAAAACGGGCTTTTCCTTGATATCTGCGATGTGGTCATTCTGGGCTATGGCGATGGCCGGGTGGAAACCCGCGACATCAACGAGGGCACGGTCGAGGAAGACCGGCTCGATTTCGTCGAGACCGACAATCTCTTTCGTGATCTGACGGACTGAGGGAGCACCATGGCGTTTGACTATGATCTTTTTGTAATTGGCGGCGGCTCTGGCGGCGTGCGGGCGGCGCGGGTCGCGGCGCAGGCCGGCGCGCGCGTGGCCTTGGCCGAAGAGGACCGCTACGGCGGCACCTGCGTCATTCGCGGCTGTGTGCCGAAAAAGCTGATGGTGTTTGCCTCGGAATATCGCGGCGCGATGGCCGATGCGCAGGCCTATGGCTGGACGGTGCATGCGGGCGGGTTCGACTGGGTCACGTTCCGGGACAAGCTGCATGCGGAACTGGACAGGCTGGAAGGGGTCTATCGCGGTGTTCTCAAGACGAACGGGGTCGAGACCTATGACAGCCGCGCAGCGCTGGTCGATCCGCATACGGTGGAATTGGCCGACGGCACGCGCCTGAGCGCCAAGCATATCCTCATTGCCACCGGCGGGCGGCCCGTGAAACCCGATCTGCCGGGGGCAGAGCACGCAATCACCAGCAATGAGATTTTCCATCTGGAGAAGCTGCCAAGGTCGATATTGATCATTGGCGGCGGCTATATCGCCTGTGAGTTTGCCTGTATCCTCAACGGGTTGGGGGTGCAGGTCACACAGTTCTATCGCGGCGCGCAAGTCCTGCGCGGTTTTGACGACGAGGCGCGCGGCCTTGTGTCGGAGGAGATGATTGCCTCTGGGATCAAATTGCATCTGGGCACCAATATCGAGGCGATGGAGGTGGTCGAGGGCGGCTATCGCGTGACCGGCACCAACGGCAGCGAGGCGGTGTTCGAGCAGGTGATGTTTGCCACCGGGCGCGCGCCCAATACGGAAAATCTGGGGCTCGAGGCCACGGGCGTCGCGGTCGGGCGCAAGGGTGAGATTCTGGTCGATACCTATAGCCAGACCGGCGTGCCGTCGGTCTATGCGATTGGCGATGTAACCGACCGGGTCAACCTGACGCCGGTGGCGATCCGCGAGGGGATGGCCTTTGTCGAGACGGTGTTCAAGGGCAACCCGACCCCGGTCGATCACCATCTCATCCCCACGGCGGTTTTCACCCAGCCCGAGATGGGCACGGTGGGGCTGAGCGAGGAAGAGGCGCGCGACCAAGAGCCGATCGAAATCTATGCGACCTCGTTCCGGCCGATGCAGACCGCCTTTGCCGGACGGCCCGACCGGGTGCTGATGAAACTGATCGTCAGTCAGGCCACCCGCAAAGTGCTAGGGTGTCATATCGTAGCACCCGGTGCGGGGGAATTGATCCAGCTTGCCGGCATTGCCGTCAAGATGGGGGCCACAAAAGAGGATTTCGACCGCACCGTGGCGGTGCATCCGACCATGTCGGAAGAACTGGTGACGATGAAAACGCCTGTGCGTACCGCTTGATTTTTCGCCTGTGCTGCACAGGTAGTGAAACAAGCCGGGAACGGCAGGACAACAAGGGAAGACATACGTATGGCTGGAAACTCTGGCGGCCCGTGGGGCGGCGGCGGAAATTCGGGCGGTGGCGGCGATGACCGCGACCGCAACACAGGGGGTGGAAAACGCCCCCCCGAGGGAGGACCGCAACTGCCTGAAATCGACGCATTGGTGCGCAAGGGTCAGGACCAGCTTCGCGTTCTGATGGGCGGGCGTGGCGGCGGCAACCGGGGCGGCGGCACCGGCGGCGGTGACGGGCCACAATTCGGCAAGGGCACGGTTGGTCTGGCTGTGTTGGGTGCTGTGGCGCTCTGGGTCTTTGCCAGCGTCTATACGGTCAAGCCGGAAGAGCAATCAGTCGAATTGTTTCTGGGTGAATACTACAAGACCGGCAATCCGGGTCTGAACTTTGCCCCTTGGCCGCTGGTCACGGCAGAGATCGTCAATGTGACGTCGGAACGGACCGAAGACGTCGGCCGCAGCGCTGGCGCGCGCGAAGAAGGTCTCATGCTGACGACGGATGCCAATATCGTCGATATCGGGTTTCAGGTGGTGTGGAATATTTCTGATCCGGGCAAGCTGTTGTTCAATATCCGCGATCCACAACTGACGGTGCAGGCCGTGTCGGAATCGGTGATGCGCGAGATCATTGCCGCGTCGAACCTTGCGCCGATCCTCAACCGGGACCGTGGGATCATCGCAGATACCGCGATGCAGAACATTCAGGAATCCTTGGATGAATATGATAGCGGCATCCGGATCGTCCGGGTCAACCTCGACAAGGCGGATCCGCCGAACGAAGTGATCGACAGCTTCCGCGAGGTGCAGGCTGCCGAGCAGGAGCGCGACAGGCTGCAACGACAGGCGGATGCCTATGCCAACCGTGCCCTCGCCGAAGCGCGCGGTCAGGCCGCGCAAATTCTTGAGGATTCAGAGGGCTACCGCGCCCGCGTGGTCAACGAAGCGCAGGGTGACGCGAGCCGGTTCACGTCTGTTCTGACAGAATATTCCAAAGCGCAGGACGTCACGCGCAAGCGTCTCTATCTCGAGACGATGGAGCGGGTTCTGGGTGATATCGACAAGACCATCCTCGACAGTTCGATCGTGGGGACCGAAGGGGGCGGCAATGGCGTCGTGCCCTATCTGCCGCTGAACGAGCTGCGCCGCAATACCACCAGCGAGGGGAACTGAGATCATGGGCAACACAAAATTTCTAATCCCCGTTGTGGTCATCCTGGGCTTTTTGGGCCTGTCCTCGGTCTTTGTGGTGGATGAGCGCGAAAAGGCATTGGTGCTGCAATTCGGGCAGATCAAATCCGTGAAGGAAGAGCCAGGCCTGTCGTTCAAAATCCCGTTCATTCAGGAGGTCGTGCGATATGACGACCGGATTCTGTCGCTCGATACCGACACGATCGAGGTGACGCCGTCGGATGACCGTCGACTGGTGGTCGATGCCTTTGCCCGCTACCGTATCCGCGATGTGGTGCAGTTCCGGCAGGCGGTCGGCGTGGGCGGTATCCGCGTCGCCGAGGACCGGCTGTCGTCGATCCTGAACGCGCAGATCCGTGAAGTTCTGGGTGCCGATCAGGTGACGTCGGACACCATCCTCTCTGAGGATCGCCGCGAGTTGATGCGCCGCATTCAGCGGCAGGCGCAGCGCAGCGCCGAGGGGCTGGGTCTTGATGTGGTGGACGTGCGTCTCAAGCAGACTAACCTGCCCGAGCAGAATCTGGAGGCGACCTTTGCCCGGATGCGGGCCGAGCGCGAGCGCGAAGCCGCCGATGAGATCGCCCGTGGTAACGAGGCGGCGCAGCGGGTGCGCGCCCTGGCGGATCGGACCGTGACCGAAACGTTGTCGGATGCCGAGCGCGAAGCGCAGGTGATCCGAGGCGAGGCAGATGCGGAACGCAGCGCAATCTATGCCGAGGCCTATGGTCAGGACCCCGAGTTCTACGCGTTTTATCGCTCGCTCGAGGCCTATGAAAAGGCGCTGACCGGGGGCAATTCGTCGATGGTGATGACACCTGACAGCGAATTCTTTGACTATCTGCGGTCAGGGACTGCCCCGGAATGATCGAAACCGCGCTTCTTGCGCTGGGACTTGTGCTGATTGTGGAGGGGCTGGTCTATGCGCTGGCCCCCTCACTCATTGAACAGATGCTGGTGGCGCTGAGCGCGCTACCGGTTGAGGCGCGGCGGTTGATGGGCGCGATTGCGCTGGTGTTGGGATTGATTCTTGTCTGGGCCGCCAAGACGCTTGGCGCTTGATTTCGGCGGGGCAAAGGGGTCACATGACCGTGACCTGATATTGCAGCCTTGGCGATCCAGTGCCGGAGACCTACATTCATAAGCAGGAGTGGCACGCGCGTGCCGCCAGTTGCACGAACCAAAGGAGACATTGGTGTGAACACCCAAACGATTTCCGAAACACGATCCAGCGCGCACAGCCTGCGCGCGCTCTGGGCTATGGCGCTGATGGTGGGGCTGTTGCTGGCGCAGGCACTGGCCGCGCAGGCGCGGCCCGACAGCTTTGCCGATCTGGCCGACAAGATCAGCCCGGCGGTGGTCAATATCACGACCTCGACCGTGGTCGAGCGGGGCACCGGCCCTGCGCCAATCGTGCCTGAGGGATCTCCGTTCGAGGATTTCTTTGAACAGTTTCGTGACCGTCTGGGCGAAGGCGACCGGCCACAACGGTCATCGGCACTCGGCTCTGGTTTCGTGATTTCCGAGGATGGCTTTGTGGTGACGAACAACCACGTCATCGAGAGCGCCGACGAGATCAACATCGAGTTCTTTTCCGGCGAAACCCTGCCCGCCGAAGTGATCGGCACCGATCCCAAGACCGACATCGCGCTGCTCAAGGTCAAGGCGGACAAGCCGCTGCCATTCGTCAGCTTTGGCGATAGCGACACGGCGCGCGTCGGCGATTGGGTTCTGGCCATGGGCAACCCGCTGGGTCAGGGTTTCTCGCTCTCGGCGGGGATCGTTTCAGCCCGGAACCGCGCGCTGAGCGGCACCTATGACGATTACATCCAGACCGACGCGGCGATCAACCGGGGCAACTCTGGCGGGCCGCTGTTCAATCTCGACGGACAGGTTGTGGGCGTGAATACAGCGATCCTGAGCCCGACCGGCGGGTCGATCGGGATCGGCTTTTCCATGGCCTCGAACGTGGTCAAGCGCGTCGTCGATCAGTTGCAGGAATTCGGCGAGACCCGGCGCGGCTGGCTGGGTGTGCGCATTCAGGACGTGACCGAGGATGTGGCCGAGGCAATGGGGCTGGAAAAAGCCGCAGGCGCGTTGGTCACGGATGTTCCAGAAGGTCCGGCCGCCGAGTCCGGCATGTTGTCGGGGGACGTCATCATGTCGTTCGACGGTCAGGACGTGACCGATACGCGCAGCCTTGTGCGCACTGTCGGCAATACAGAGGTCGGCAAGACTGTGCGCGTCGTCGTGTTCCGCGAGGGCAAGACCGTCACGCTCAAGATCAAGCTGGGCCGCCGCGAAGAAGCGGAAGGCGCCATTCCCGTAGCGCAGCCCGGTGAGGATGCCCCCGAGGCACAGGCCGAAAAGACCATACTCGGTCTGACAGTGACCCCGCTGAACGACGAGTTGCGCGGCCAGCTCGAGCTCGACAGCAGCGCGACCGGACTCGTCGTGGTGAATATCGACGAGTTGTCGGAAGCCTTTGAAAAGGGCATGCGGGCGGGCGATGTGATCACCGAAGCCGGTCAACAAAAGGTTGCGAGCATTTCCGATCTGGACGACCGGATCGCAGAGGCCAAGGAGGCGGGGCGCAAATCGCTGCTTCTCTTGGTGCGCAGTTCCGGTGATCCGCGATTTGTGGCGCTGTCCATCGAGGACGCTAAGTAAAAGGCGCTGACTAAGGCTGAGAAGGCATCCCAAATTGGGGTGCCTTTTGCATTTGAGACGGTGAGCATGGCCCGGAGCGGACAGTCGGCCCAAGCGGCGAGCCGCGCGAAGCCCGTCCGCCGGGTCGGCGCTGCGTCATAGGTGGCTGGCACTTTATGCCTGCCACGCCCTTCTGCGTTATCAGCGTGTTGAAACCGTCCAAAAGCGCCCGCCCGAGGTGGCGGACGGGCGCTGCGCGGAATGGGGCGCGGGCAGATTGGGCAAATGGGGGTTTCCGATAGTTTGGCTTGATCCTTGTGCAGCCTGCGGGCATGAGGATGGCGTGTTTGGGTCAAAAACGAGGGGTGTGTGATGGACGGGCAGCCGGAAATTGTCGGGCAGGTTCTGGGGTACGCGATACAGGGATGGGATCTGGCCAAGGGCTGGCTCCTGAGCCCCGCGGCCTGGTCGCAATTCGGGGTGCTGGTGGCGGCCTGGTTCTTGGCGGTGATGATCACGCGCCGTTTGCGCCCGGCACTTGCACGCCTTCTGACGCCGCCTGCGGGCCAAGATACTATGGTCGCCTCGGCGCGGCGCTTTGTCCTCATGTTCCTGCCGCTCTTGATGCCGCTCCTGGCCTATGGCCTGACCGGCATGGGCGAAGGCGTCACACGTCAGATCTTTGGCTCGGGCGATGTGATCGCCTTTGGCAAGCGCCTGTTTCTGGTTCTGGCGGCCCGGCTCTTTGTGCGCGAAATCCTGACCGATCCGTTCCTGCGGATGCTGGGGCGCTATGTGCTGATGCCGGTCATGTTGCTCTATCTCTTTGACCTGCTGGGGCTGGCCAACGCGCGCTTGGCCGCGATTTCGGTCGATCTGGGCAATATCAGCTTTTCGGCACTGGCGCTCCTGCGCGGCGCGGTCTCGGCGGCGCTCTTGTTCTGGCTGGGCCGATGGTCCAACAGCCACTCCGAGGATTTCATCAAGCGCCAGCAGGAATTGCGCCCCGCCACCCGCGAACTCGCGATGAAGGCCAGCCAGATCGTGATCTTCGGTGCGGCGTTTCTCTTGCTCATGTCGATTATGGGCATCGACCTCACGGCGATTGCCGTCTTGGGCGGTGCGCTCGGCGTGGGCATCGGTCTTGGCCTGCAACAGATCGCGGCCAATTTCGTCTCGGGCGTGATCCTGCTCTTGGAGGGGCAGACCACGGTGGGCGATTTCGTCGTGCTCGATGACGGCTCCGAAGGTACCATCGTCAAGATGACCGCCCGCGCCGCCATTCTGGAAACGGTCGACGGGCGTTGGATCGTGGTGCCCAACGAGGATTTCATCACCTCCCGCGTGGTCAACTACTCCGACGCAGGCAAACGGCACCGCTATGAGGCGGCATTCTCCGTAAGCTATGAGACCGATATCACTCTGATCCCGGCGATGGTCGAACCGGCAGTCGCGGCGGTGGATGCGGTGTTGGCCGATGGGAAATTTGCGCCGGAATGCGAATTGAAAGCCTTTGGCGAAAGCGGCGTTGATTTCTCGGTGGAATACTGGGTCGACGGGATCGAGGACGTGACCGGCAAATATCAGTCCGACGTGCTCTTTGCGATCTGGACCGTGCTGCGCGCACGTGGCGTTGAGATGCCCTATCCGCAGCGCGTGGTGCATCACCGGGGGTTGGGGTTGGACCCGACCCTGAGCTTGGCCCCGGTCGCATGACCGACGCTCTTGTCATCGGGGCCGGGCCTGCGGGTCTCATGGCGGCGCGGGAGATGGCGCGCGCCGGGTTGCGTGTCACGGTGGCCGAGGCCAAACCCTCGGTCGGGCGCAAGTTTCTGATGGCGGGTAAATCGGGGTTGAACCTGACCAAGGCGGAAGAGTTCGAGGCGTTCATGACGGCCTACGGCCCCCGCGCCGACACCCTGCGCCCGATGATCGCGGCGTTTGGGCCGGAGGCGGTACAGGATTGGGCGCGCGCGCTGGGGCAGGAGGTCTTTGTCGGATCGACCGGCCGGGTCTTTCCGAAGCTGATGAAAGCCTCACCGCTTCTGCGCAGTTTCCTTGTGGAATTGCAGGAGGTTGGGGTCGAGATTCGCACCCGTTGGCGCTGGCGCGGCTGGGACAATGGCGCGGTATTCGACACGCCTTTGGGCGTGCAACGCCTACACCCCACCGTCACGGTGCTGGCCTGCGGCGGCGCAAGCTGGGCGCGGCTCGGCTCGGACGGAGCATGGGCGGCGCATCTCGATCCCACAGCGCTGGCACCGTTCCGCCCCGCCAACATGGGCTTTCTGGTCGATTGGTCATCGCATATGGCGGCGCAGTTCGGACAGCCAGTCAAGGGCGTGGAATTGCACGCCGGGGCCCTGCGCTCGCGCGGGGAGTTCGTGATTTCCTCCCAAGGGCTAGAGGGCGGCGGCATCTATGAGGTGAGTGCGGCGCTTCGCGATGGCGCGCCGCTCACGCTCGATCTTTTGCCCGACCTCAGCGTGACGCAGGTCACGGACCGCCTGAGCCACACCAAGACCAGCGACAGCCTCAAGAACCGGCTGCGCAAGGCCTTCCGGCTGGATCCTGTGAAACTGGCGCTGGTGATGGAATTCGGGCGGGGTGCTGCGGATTTACCCCGCCTTCTCAAGCGCTTGACCGTGCCCCTCACGGGGCCGCGCCCGATGGATGAGGCGATCTCGACCGCGGGCGGTCTGCGGTTCGAGGCGCTTGATCCGGGGCTGATGCTGCGGGCATGCCCCGGCGTGTTTGCCGCCGGGGAAATGCTCGATTGGGAGGCGACGACGGGCGGCTATCTGCTGACTGCTTGCCTTGCCACGGGGCATTGGGCGGGACGGCATGCCGCCGCCCATGCTCAGGAGAGTGCCGAGGCGCGCTGACACGCGGGACGGCCGGACATCATCCCAAGGTAAGCGTTGAGCTTTTCACCGGGATCCGAAAACCCGGCCTTACCCGCCCAGATCAGGCAATGGGCCAGCAGGATATCGGCGATGGTCATGGTCTCGCCTTGCAGAAAAGGACCGGTCAGCGCGTCAGAGATGCGCGCGATATTGCGGGCATATTCCCATTTGAGCGAGTCCTTGACCGCCGGCACACGGTGCTCTTCGGGCAGAACAAAGCTGTGGCGCGCGGCGGTCCAGAGGATGCCGTCGATCTCATCGAGGATCTGATGGGTCAGCGCATCCTGACGCGCGCGGGCAACGGTGCCGGGGGCATGGGTGAATTGCCCGTGCTTGTCGGCGAGATAGGTCATGATCGCGGTGGAATCGGTCAACACCGCATCGCCATCACGCAGCGCCGGAATCTTGCCCGACGGATTCGCCGCGAGCGCCTCGGGCGAGCCGGGAGCAACGGCCAAGTGATTGTATTGGATACCCATTTCCTCTGCGAGCCAGAGCACGCGAAAGGCGCGGCTGGCACGTGAGCCGATGACGTCATACATGGAATTGTCCTTGTTGAGGTGGTTCATGCGCAGCTTTGCTGGAAAGCGGGACCACGCGCAATGGGCAAGGGTTTAACGATTTATCAACAGGCTGTGCATAGGCTGAGCGAGAGGGGAGTCGCGCCGGGGCGCGGCATGTGTCGAAAGGGCGTAGCATGAGGTGGCTCTGGGCGATGATCATACGGCATGCGGTCCTGCGCCGCACGGGGCCGCCCGGATCACCGCGCGCTGGCGAGCATGGCAAGGCGAATGAGCGCCCGCTCCACCAGCGCCATTTCCGGCGCGCGTTGGGCGGCGGAGCGCAGGGTGAGGTCCGTATCCGTCAGAATCGTCAGCGCCTGTTGCAACCGCTCCGCGCCCCACCCCTGCGCCTGTCGCAGCATCCGGTCGCGGCGCGGCCCGAAAATCGGCGGGCGCATGCGCGCGATGCCCTGCGCCGCCCCTCCGGGATCAGAGGCCGCGGTATAGAGCGCCCGAAAATGCCGCGTGGCCCCGATGCAGAGGCCGACAGGCTGCGTTCCCTGCGCCTTCAACCGCCGCATCACCGGGCCGATTTCGGACGATCGCCCCTCGGCCACGATATTGAGGATGTCGTCCAGATCCGCCTCGGTCGAGGCGGGTGCGCAGGCGGCAATATCAGACGCGTTGAGCGGCGTGGCATCGCCCAGTTTATAGAGCGCCAGTTTCTCGACGGTCTGGCGAAAATCGCCGGGGTCGAGATCCCGCGCGAGTGCGGTCAGATCAGCCATGACCGGTCCCGGTACATCACGCAGACCGGCGCGGGTGAGCGCGGCCTCGATCTCTTCGCGGCTCGGAGGGTCGTCATAGAGGCCAACGGCATAGGCATTGGGATGGCTTTCAAATGCCTTGCGAAGTTTCGACGTCGACTTGAGCGCGCCTGCGGTCACGACGATCTGCGCATCCCCTGCCCGCCAATCGCTGAGCGCCGCCAGAATGGCATCGGCGGCGGTGTCATTGGCATCCTCGACAAAGGCGGCACGCGGGCCGGGAAAGAAGCCTTGGGCCTTGACCGCATCCATCAGCGCGGCAGGGTCCTTGCGCAGATCCCCCGCAGGCATCCGGGTGAGGCGCATTTCGGAATCCGCCGTGGGGCCCAGCAGCGCGGCCAGCATTTCCTGCCGTTTGAGAGCCACGCGCATCGCGTCCGCCCCATAGATCAGGAGCCCGGTGCGCTGCGCCTCGGGCTTGGCGAAATAGCGGGTGGCATCGCGGGGCGAGAGCTTCATTCCGGCGGCGGCAGGTCTGCGGCCAGAAGGCGGGTCAGCAGTTGATCGGCCAGAATGGACATGAGCCGCGTTTCGGCGTCACGCTCGGAGGCCTGCACCGCCACGGTGCTGCCGGTCGAGGAATAGCCGGTAAAGCTGTTGACGTCGCCGGAGGTGACAATCGCATCCGTCTCGAGATCGCGCAGGCTATAGGCAACGCTGCCCAAGAGGTTAAAGCGCGAGGCCACGTTGTTGCGGTTGATGGCCATGGCCTGGGTGTCGAGGGTGATCGTGTGGCTGAGGGCGTAACGCGGTTGGGTAGCGCGGCCAAGGCGCGTCTCGATTTCCTGCGTGAGCAGATAGCCGGCGCGGGTGTTGGGGGCGTCCACCTCGACCCGCCCCATCAGGGCCGTCCCGGCCCCGCCCGGCCCATAGGCGGGCGCAAAACCACAGGCCGCCAGTGCGCCAAGACCACAGGCCAAGCCCGAGAGCAGAAGGAGGCGACGGTTAAACGACGACATTCACGATCCGTCCAGGGACAACGATGATTTTCTTGGGCTGGGCCCCATCCAGCGCCTTGAGCACAGCATTGTGGGCCAGCGCCAGTTTTTCAACCTCGGATTTCGGCATATCGGCGGGAACGGTGATTTCGCCGCGCCGTTTGCCGTTGATCTGAATGGGCAGAATCACCGTGTCGTCGATCAGCATCTCCGGGTCAGCGAGAGGCCAAGGCGCGGTCGTGACCAGCCCCTCACCCCCCAGCATGGCCCAGATATCCTCGGCCAGATGCGGGGTCATGGGCGACATGAGCTGCGCCAGCGTGCGCGCGGCACTGGTCTTCGCACCCTGCCCCGCCTGCGATTTGGCGAGCGTGTTGGTGAAGGCATAGAGCCGCGCGATGGCCGCGTTAAAGCCGAAACTGTCGATGCCCTTGGTCACCTCGTCGATGCATTTGTGCATCTCGCGCAAGAGCGCGTCATCGTCCAGCGTGGCGGGGACGTCGCTCGCCGCAATCTCGGCGGCAATGCGCCAGACGCGGCTCAGGTGGCGATGCGCAGCCTCGGCCCCTGATGCGGTCCATTCGACATCGCGCTCGGGCGGGCTATCGCTGAGGACGAACCAGCGGGCGGTATCGGCGCCGTATTGGGCGATGATGGTCGAGGGATCGACGACGTTCTTCTTGGATTTTGACATCTTGGCGGAGGGGATGATTTCCACCTCGGTGCCATTCGCCAAACGCCCCTCACTCACCTCTTCGGGCAGGTGATAGACGGGGCGTCCCGCCGCATCGCGGGTCTGATATATCTCATGCGTCACCATCCCCTGCGTAAAGAGCGCATCGAACGGCTCGATCGCCTTTTGGGGCAGATGCCCGCAGACCTGCATCGCGCGGGCGAAGAATCGGGAATACAAGAGATGCAGGATCGCATGCTCAATCCCGCCGATATACTGGTCGACGTTCATCCAATACTCGGCCTCGGCCATATCGGTCGGCGTGGCGGCATGAGGCGCGGTGAAGCGGGCGTAATACCAGCTTGAATCGACGAACGTGTCCATCGTGTCGGTCTCGCGCCGGGCGGGCGCATCGCAGCGCGGGCAGGTGCAGTCGCGCCATGTCGGATGGCGGTCCAGCGGGTTGCCGGGGGCATCAAAGGTGACATCGTCGGGCAGGCGGATGGGCAGGTTTTCCTTGCGCTCCGGAACCACGCCGCAGGTGTCGCAATGCACGACCGGGATCGGGCAACCCCAGTAGCGTTGGCGACTGAGACCCCAATCGCGCAGGCGGAATTTGGTGACGCCCTGCCCTACGCCGTTGGTTTCGCAGAACTCAATCGCGGCATTGACGCCCGCCTCGCCGCTCTGGATTTCCTCGCCCGCGACAAGCCGCGTGTAGCGCACGCGCTCGGATTTGAGCGGCACATAGGGCGCGGCCTGAATGTCGTGATCGCCCTCAAGCGGCAGAAAGGTATCGAGGATCGGCAGGTCATATTTGCGCGCAAACTCATGGTCGCGCTGGTCATGCCCCGGACAGCCGAAAATCGCGCCTGTGCCGTAATCCATCAGGATGAAATTGGCGATATAGACCGGCAATTCGCAAGCGGTGTCAAAGGGATGGCGCACGCGCAGGCCGGTGTCAAAGCCCAGCTTCTCGGCCTTCTCAATCGCCTCGGCGGTGGTGCCGCCCTTGCGCGCCTCGGCGCAGAACGCCGCCACATCGGCGCGCTCGCGTTCAAGCGTCTTGGCCAGCGGGTGATCGGGTGAAATGCCGACAAAACTGGCGCCCATCAGGGTGTCGGGGCGGGTGGTGTAGACCTCGATCCGGTCATGCCCGTCCGGCCCGTCGATGAGACCAAAGGCGAATTGCAGCCCGCGCGATTTGCCGATCCAGTTTTCCTGCATCAACCGCACCTTGGCGGGCCAGTTGTCGAGGGTGTCCAACGCCTCGAGCAGGTCCTCGGCAAAGTCGGAGATGCGAAAGAACCACTGCGTGAGTTCGCGGCGCTCCACCTCCGCGCCCGATCGCCAGCCCTTGCCGTCGATCACCTGTTCATTGGCCAGAACGGTCATGTCCACGGGATCCCAGTTCACCACGGCGTTCTTGCGGTAGACAAGACCATGTTCGAGGAAATCGAGGAAAAGCGCCTGTTGCTGGCCGTAATATTCAGGATCACAGGTGGCGAATTCGCGGGACCAGTCGATCGAGAGGCCCAAGGGTTTCATCTGGGCGCGCATGTCGGCGATATTGCCGTAGGTCCAGTCCTTGGGGTGGCCGCCGCTGGCCATGGCCGCGTTTTCGGCGGGCATGCCGAACGCGTCCCAGCCCATCGGATGCAGCACGTTATGCCCCGTCGCGATCTTGTAGCGCGCCACCACGTCGCCCATCGTGTAGTTGCGCACATGGCCCATGTGGATGCGCCCCGACGGATAGGGGAACATTTCCAGCACGTAATATTTCGGGCGCGTCTCGTCGCGACGAGCGCGGAAAACCTTGGCCGCGTCCCACGCGGATTGCCATTTCGCTTCGACGTCACTGGCTGAATAGCGCGACATGGGGCGAGCCTCTTGCTGATAGGGTTGTTGCAGGGGGTGATAGGCGGTTGGGGCGTGCGGGTCCAGTGGGCGCGCGCAAAAATGCGGGGGGTTTGCGTGGGCGGATGCGCTGATTATAACGGCTGAGGGCAGAACGAGTACGGATAGACATGAAAATCCTTTTCATCCATCAGAATTTTCCCGGCCAATACAAACATCTGGCCCCGCTTTTGGTGCGGCAGGGGCATGACTGCGTGGCGCTGACGCTGCGGGTCAAGGAGGCGACCAATTGGCAAGGGGTGCAGGTGATCCCCTATGCCCTGCCCAAACGGGATGGGCAAAAGCTGCACCCTTGGCTGGTGGATCTGGACACCAAGGTGACACGCGCCGAGGCGTGTTGGCGGGCGGCGGTCGACTTGCGGGCTCAGGGCTATGCGCCCGATGTCATTTTGGCCCATCCGGGTTGGGGTGAATCGCTCTTTCTGCGGGATGTCTGGCCTGAGGCACGGTTGGGGCTCTATTGCGAACTGTATCACCTTGCGGGCTATCCGCATCTGAACTTTGATCCCGAGTTTGCCAGCACGGATATCGAGGCCGAAACGCTGCGCATCCGGATGAAGAACATCAACAACCATCTGCATTTCGAGCAGGGAGACGCAGGCATCAGCCCGACGCGGTTCCAGGCGGATACCTTTCCCAGCCCCTTTCGCGAGCGGATCACGGTTAGCCACGACGGGGTCGATACGATACAGGCCTGCCCCATGCCCGATGTGCGGCTGACGATCGAGGGGCAATGCGATGTGACCCGCTCCGATGAGGTGATCACCTTTGTGAACCGCAATCTTGAGCCCTATCGCGGCTATCATGTGTTCATGCGCGCGCTGCCGCGCCTCTTGCGCGAGCGGCCCAATGCCACGGTGCTGATCGTGGGCGGTGACGAGGTGAGCTATGGTGCCCGCCCCCCCAAGGGCCGGACCTGGAAGCAGATGTTCATTGACGAGGTGCGTGGCCGCATTTCCACGCCCGACTGGCAGAGGGTGCATTTTCTGGGGCGCATTCCCTATGATCAGTTCCTGCGGTTGTTGCAGGTGAGCCGCGTGCATGTCTACCTGACGTATCCCTTTGTCCTGAGTTGGTCGCTTTTGGAGGCGATGTCCTGCGAGGCGGCGATTGTCGCGGGAGATACTGCCCCGGTGCGCGAGGTCATCACGAATGGAGAGACCGGGCGGCTGGTGGATTTCTTTGACCGCGATGCGCTGGTGGGTCAGGTTTGTGCGCTCTTGGAGGACGCAGAGGAGCGGGCACGATTGGGGGCCAATGCGCGCGACCTGATCCGCGCGCAGTAT
The DNA here is from genome assembly GCF_053628575.1 of Roseovarius sp. MBR-51. Lineage (NCBI taxonomy): Bacteria > Pseudomonadati > Pseudomonadota > Alphaproteobacteria > Rhodobacterales > Roseobacteraceae > Roseovarius > Roseovarius sp. MBR-51. The sequence goes on along the minus strand of NZ_JBRJGQ010000004.1, from coordinate 62,492 downwards.
GATTTGCGCACGATCTGCCTGCCGCGTCAGGTGAGTTGGGTCGAGGGGCTGGTGTCGCGCGCATGATCCTGAACGCAGAGATCGTGATCCGCCAGTGACGCCAGCACGTAGCAATCGCGCGCGGCGCCGTCGCCCGTGCAGCCCTCTGCGATTCGCGCCAATTCCGACTCGAGCGCGCGCAACCGGCGGATTTTCTCGCGGACCGCGTCCAGTTGGCCCTGCGCGATCCGGGTGGCGCTCGCGCAGGCGCGGTCGGGGTGGCCCTGCAACTCGATCAGCGCATAGATGGCCTCGAGCGAGAACCCCAGATCGCGGGCGTGGCGTATAAAGCCCAGACGCTCCAACTCGGCATGCCCATAGCGACGCTGGTTGCCCGAACTGCGCAGCGGGGCCGAGAGCAGGCCACGGGATTCGTAATAGCGGATTGTGGGCACCTTGACGCCAGTGCGCGCCGCCAGATCGCCAATCGAGAAAAACATGCAATACCCTCTTGAAGCTCTAGTCACTAGAGAGATTACATTGCCTGTGACGCAAATGCAAAGGAGGCTCGCAATGGCGGGATGTTGTGGCCATGAGGCGCGGTTCGACGGTGTGTCAGCGGTTTACCGGCGGAGGTTGTGGATGGTGATCGCCATCAACGCGACGATGTTCGGGGTGGAAATGGTCGCAGGGCAAGCGGCGCAGTCGCAGGCGCTCAAGGCGGATGCGCTGGATTTTCTGGGCGATGCGATGACCTATGGGCTGTCCTTGGCCGTGATCGGCATGTCGATACGGGTGCGGGCCACGGCGGCGCTCGTCAAGGGGCTCAGCCTCATGGCGATGGGGCTCTGGGTGCTGGGCACAACCGTTTACAGGGTGTTCTATCTGGGTGTGCCAGAGGCCGGGATCATGGGCAGCATCGGGTTTCTGGCACTGGCCGCGAATGTGGCAAGCGTGCTCCTGCTCATGGCCTATAAGGACGGCGATGCCAACGTCCGCTCGGTCTGGCTGTGTTCGCGCAACGATGCGATTGGCAATGTCGCGGTGATGGTCGCGGCGCTGGCGGTCTGGGGAGCCGGGTCTGGCTGGCCCGACCTGATCGTGGCGGGGCTCATGGCCGCGCTCTTTGTCAATTCGTCGCAACAGATCATCCGGCAGGCGCTGCAAGAGCGCCGCCAGCCGGACGCCTGCCTCAGAACTTCGCAGCGTTGATACGCAATTGCCGAGCGCGGTTGAGGATCGCATCTTCGACCGCGCGTTCGGTGGCGGCATCGACCGCCCCCCCTCGCGTTTGCAGGGCGACGTTGAGCGAGCGGGCGTCAAGCGCCGGGTCGCTGATGAGGATCGTGGCGCGGTAGGCCTGTCCGCCGCCCGGCGGGGTGCCATAGCCGGTGGAAATCACGCCGGTAAAGGGATCAGCAGCCTCGATCGGCAGGAAATCCAGCACCTGAAGCGAGGCGGTCCAGAGAAAGCGGTTGACCTTGACTGTGTCCTTGGCACCGCGAAAGGCATCGAGGATCGAGCCGTCTCCCGCCGCGACCTGCCGCTCGCGCCCGCCCTTCACGCGCATCGCCTCTTCATCGAGCGTGGCGTTCTTGAACCCGCCGCACCCGCTCAGAAGCACGAGACAGGTCGCAGTGAGGCCGAGGATCTTGAGACGCGAATGGGTCATGGCACCGTCCGAGATTGTTTCCATCCCTACTATCCAAGCCGGGGCGGAGGGGCAAGCCGTTTGACGGTTTGTCGCGCACTTGTGCCGGGCCCGTGGCCTGTGGCATGCAAGGCATAGGCAATATGAGGGAGCGGTCATGGGGCTGAGCGAAATCAAGGCACGGATGCACAAGGCCTGCGTCGCGGCAGGACGCGCACCGGAGGATGTGGACTTGATCGCAGTCTCCAAGGTGCAACCTGAGGAGCGCGTTGCCGCCGTGCTCGATCAGGGCCACCGCGTCTTTGGTGAAAACCGGGTGCAAGAGGCCGCTGGCCGCTGGCCGGCCTTTCAAGAGCGTTATGCCGGGATCGTCCTGCACCTCATCGGCCCCTTGCAGAGCAACAAGGCGCGGCAGGCGATGGAGATGTTTCAAGCAATCCATTCCGTGGACCGGCCCAAGATCGCGCAGGCGATTGCACGTCTGGCACAGGAGATGGGGCATTGCCCTGACCTGTTCCTGCAGGTCAACACCGGCGCAGAGCCGCAAAAGGCGGGCGTGCTGCCCGAGGCCGTGGATGGATTCGTGGCCGAGTGTCGCGCGCTTGATCTGCCGGTCAAGGGGCTGATGTGCATTCCGCCGGTGGAGGAGGAGCCGAGCCTGCATTTCGCACTTCTGGCGAAAATGGCGGCGCGCAACGGGCTCGCGGGCCTGTCGATGGGCATGAGCGGCGATTTCGAGAGCGCGATTGCGCAGGGGGCGACGCATATCCGCGTCGGCTCTGCCATCTTTGGCGCGCGCGATTACGACTGAGGCGGCACGATCAATCGCGCGCCATAGGTGATCTGGCGCGCGATGCGCAGCAGGTGATCAGGGCGCAAGCCGATACAGCCCGCCGTGGGATAGCCCGGCCGCCGCCAGCGGTGGATAAAGATGCAAGATCCCCGCCCGCGCACCGCCTGCGGCCAGTTCCAATCGGTGATCAGCACCAGATCATAGAGCGGATCGGCCCGGCGCAGCACCTCATGGCTATGCGGATAGGGCGCGCGCACCATGAGGTTGTAATCCTCGTGGCCCGCATCATCCGACCACAGATCACCGGGTCGGATCGGCACTGCCCAATCTGTGGGCCGCGCCATGCGGTCGGGGCGATAGAGCAGCCCCACGATGCGGTGACTGCCAACCGGCGTCGCCCCATCCCCCTCGCGTTTGCGCGCCGACACGCCGCCGCGCCCGAGGGTGCAGGGATAGAGCTGCCCACGGAATCGCAGGCCAAGGGGGGTGAGAACCAGATCATCAGGCGTCATGCCTCTTTCTGCCCGATCCCCCTGCGCGGGCAAAGCAGGAAGTGCAGGCCCCTGCTTTTTCTTGGTGAAAATACTCAAGAATCGCCGTCTCCCCGCTCGGCACCGCAGAGAGTGGCAAGACGCGCGTCCCGCCTCTATATTGGGGAAAAGACAGGGGGAATGGACCGTGCGACATCTGATTGGCCTCATCGGGGCGCTATTCATTCTGGGCACGGCCCCGGCGCAGGCCGAGCGCGCAGCGCTCAGCGCGCATGTGTTCGGCAATTCTCTTGTACATCATCTCAGCGACGATCCAGCCACCAATGTGCCCTATTGGCTGGCGCGATTGGCGCAGGCGGGGGGGCGCGATCTGGCGCTCTCGGGGCAATGGGGATTTCTGCGCGATTTCGCGGCGCAGGGCGTGTCCTCGAACTGGTCCTTCGAGGGCGTGACTGCGCGGCGCGGTGCGGCTGATACCGTGCTGATCACGCCTGCGAATTTCATTCAATATCAAGCGCCTGATGCGGGTTTCGAGGGTGACAATCCCGACAATGCCAGCCCGGTTTCGGTGACACTCGATGTGATCGACCGCGCCATCGCCGACTGGCCCGGCGCGCGCATCGTGATCTACGAAGGCTGGCCGGACATGGGCGGCTTTACCCGAGGATTTCCGCCTTCAGCGCGCAATCTGCGCCGCTGGCATGGTTATGCGCTCAGCGATTATCACGACTGGTTCCGCGACTATGTGACGGGGTTGCAAGCGGCGCGGCCCGGGGTCGAGATCACGCTTTTGCCGGTCTCATCCGTGCTCTCTGGCCTGCAAACCGGCCTGTTGGAGGATATCCCGGTTGAGGCGCTCTATTCCGATGACGCACCGCACGGCACCGCCACGCTCTATTTTCTGGCGGCGCTCATCACCTATTCCGGGCTGTTCGAGACCCCTGCCCCAGCGGCATTTCAACTGCCCGACAGCCTGCACCCGCTGGTGCGTGAGACATATATGCGCCTGACCGAAGAGATCGCCCAGGGTTTGGGGCTGCGCGACGCGGCGCAGGTCACTGCGCCCGTGCAAGCGGCAGAGGCCGCCCCCGGCATGGGGCTGGCCAACCCCAGCCTTGGCATGGGGCTGAACGGGATTGCGGATTGGTCGAGCCAGCATCCCTTTGTTGATGTGATGAAGACTGCGCGCCCCTGGGTGGGTCATACCGCCGATCAATGGGGTGCGTTTTCGACCGAGGCCTTGCGCGCAGGCGGCTATCTCGACGCCTTCGGATGGCCGCTGGCGCTGCCCGACGGGGCTAAGGCGCTGGAGGCGTTCATCCTGACCGATCAGCCTGAGGCGGCGACACATCTGAGCGGGCGGTATCTGCTGCGCTACACCGGCACCGGCGTGATCCGGGTCGTGGGGCGCGCTGATAACGTGCGTTATGACTATGGCAAGCGCGAGGTGCGGTTCGATGTGACGCCTGGCGAAGGGCCGGTGGCGCTCAGCCTCTTGGAGACCGATGCCGCCGACCCACTGCGCGACATCACCGTGGTGCGCGAGGATCAGGTAGCGCTGCATGAGTTGGGCGTGATCTTCAACCCGCTCTGGATCGACACGGTGGCCGATGTGCGCGTGATCCGCTTCATGGACTGGATGTTCACCAATGGCGCGCCGCAGGTCACATGGGACGACCGCCCGGTGCCAGAGGATGCCACCTATATCTGGCGCGGCGTGCCGGTCGAGGTGATGGTGGATCTCGCCAACCAGATCGGCGCCGACCCTTGGGTGAACATGCCGCATATGGCCGATGACGGCTATATGCGGGGCTTTGCCGCCTATCTGCGCGATCATCTGGCCCCCGGCCTCAGGGCGGATGTGGAATATTCCAACGAGGTCTGGAATTTCATGTTTCCCCAGACCGCTTGGGTCCGCGATCAGGCGCTGGCGCTGTGGGGCGATGACGCGGGCGACGACGCCTGGATGCAGTTCGCGGGCCTGCGTGCGGCGCAGATGGCGGATATCTGGCGCGCCGAGTTTACCGGCCACGAGGACCGGTTGCAGATCGTGGTCGGCACCCATACCGGCTGGCCGGGGCTGGAAGAGCCGCTCCTTATGGCCCCTCTGGCGCTTGAGCACGGGCAACTGACCGCGCCGCCCGTCAGCCGCTTTGATGCCTATGCCGTGACCGGGTATTTCGGCTATGAGTTGGGCGGCGAGGATCAGCAAGGCACCGTCTTGGGCTGGATCGCCGCGAGCGAGGCGGTGGCCCGCGCCAAGGCGGCCGAGACCGGCGCTGATCCCGAGGCGCATCTGGCCGCGCATCGCTATGATCTGGCCTACGATCTGGCCGCCGAGGCGTTGCGACAGGGGTCCTTGGGCGACTTGCTGCGCGATACCCTGCCGTATCACGCCGGGGTCGCCGCCCGGCACGGGCTTCGGTTGGTGATGTATGAGGGCGGCACGCATGTGGTGGGCCAAGGGGCAGTGGTCGAGAATGACGCGCTGACCGAGTTCTTTGTCGGGTTCAATTACAGTCCGCAGATGGGCGCGCTCTATGACGAATTGCTCGGCGGCTGGACAGCGGCAGGCGGCACGCTTTTCAACGCTTTTGTCGATGTGGCCGCGCCCTCGAAATGGGGCAGTTGGGGCGCGCTCCGACATCTCGACGATACGACACCCCGCTGGGACGCTTTGATGCGCGCCAATGCGGTGGCGCCGGATTGGGATGCGGCGCGCCCGGAGGGCGTTTTCCTGCATGGTGTAACGCAGCGCGCCGGACCGGATGGCGCGCGGCTCGAGGGCACGGCCAAGGCCGATATTCTGCTGGGCGCTGCCGGGGACGATGTCTTGGTCGGTTCAGGCGGGAATGACCGGATGCACGGCGGCACGGGCCGCGATCTGGCGATTCTGCCGGGGGCGCGGGAGGCTTACGGAATCGGGCGCGAGGGCACGCGGGTGATTCTTGAGGGGCCGAAGGGGGCGGTTGTGCTGGTCGATGTCGAAGCTGTGGAGTTCGCCGATGCGCCCGGTCAGCCGGTGGCGCTCAGCGATCTGATGTAGGGCGGACTCACCCGGCGCACTTACGCCGCGCGGAACAAGGCACAGAGCGCCGCCGCGCGATGCAATGTCCCGCGTTAATCCTCCTTCATCCCCCCAATAAACCCCCGAATCTCCTCCGCCACAACGCGCGCATGGCTGATCGGCCCCATATGCCCCGCGCCCTGCACCACAACGCGCCGCGCATCGGGTATCCGCGCGGCAAGCCCCTCATTGATCGCGGCGATGATCGCGGGCGAGGCGCTGCCTTCCATCAACAGCACCGGCGCGCTGATCCGCGTCAACGCGCCGCTCGACAGCATCCCGCCCGAATCGCCATAGAGCGCATCGGTCGCGGCCTCGATCAGCGGCATCTGTGCCGCCATCGCGGCGCGCGCGCCCTTAGGCAGGGCCGTCCATCCGCGCCGATCGCCCCAAACGCGGGTAAATCCCTCAGCGGCCTGCAAAAAATCCCCCGCCGCCATGCCCGCCGCATAGTCGGCCATCTCGGCCTCGTGGCCTGCGCGCAAACCGGGCTGATCGTGCAGCGCCACAGCAAAGAACACCGGCTCGTAGAGGATCAGCGAGCGCACCAGATCCGGGCGCTCGACCGCCAGCCGCAACGCCACCGTCGCGCCAAAGGAATGGCCGATGATATCGGTGGGCGCGTTGAGAAAATCGGCGGCCATCGCAGTGCTGACCGCCTGAATATCGCCCGCGCCGGACCAAGCCCCGCTCTGCCCATGCCCCGGCAGATCAAACGCCGTCAGCCGCAGCGCGCCACTCACCTCGCGCGCCAAGGGCCCCCAACTGCCGCTATGCGACAGAGAGCAATGAATGGCCAAGGCGCGACGTGGCCCGCTGCCCAACTCTGTCCAATAGGTCGGAAATCCGCCCCTCAGCCCCAGCGGCATCGGATCAGAGCTTGCCCGCCAGATGCAGGTCGAGATCCTCGAGCCGGTCCTGACCCCAGAAATTCTGGCCGCTGTCCACCACATAGAAGGGGGCGCCAAAGACGCCTGCGGCCACCGCCTCTTCAAGATTGGTGGCATAGGTTTCTGCGCCGCTCAAAAGCCCCGTGTCGGCCAATGCCGGATCGAACCCGGCGCGTTTGAGGCAATCGCGGATCACCTCATCTTCGGCGATGTTCCGCTCCTCCGCCCAGCAGGCGCGCAGGATGGACTGCACCAGCCCGCCCAGATCACCACCGCCCGCGCTCTGCGCGGCGATGATGGCATAGGATGAGGGCGCGGGATTGGTGGGCCAGAACGCCGGTTTGAGCGTCAGGGCCATGCCACGCTTTTTCGCCTGACGCGGCAATTCCTGATTGCGATAGGCGGTGCGCGATGGGTGGCGATCCGCCGGGGCAGCGCCGCCGGTACGCGCAAAGAGCGCCATGATGTCGAGCGGCTTGTAGGTGACGCTCGCGCCATGGCGCGCCGCGCTCTCCTCCAGCCCCGCGCCCGCCAGATAGGCATAGGGAGAGAGGGTCGAGAAATAATAGTCAATATGGGCCATTTCGGCGCGTTCCTTTGCTGCATCGCTTTGCCTGAGCATGACCACATGCTAAGCGGTGTCAACATCACGAATCTGTCACACTGTGCAGCCGGGGACACATCATGCCAGCCACATCGCAACCGAAGCTCATTTCGGGCAATGCCAACATGCCGCTTGCCACGGCCATTTCCCGGCGAATGTCGATGCACCGCGGCGTCAACGTGGGGCTGGTCGACGCACGGGTCGAACGGTTCAACGATCAGGAAATCTTTGTTGAGGTCTACGAAAATGTGCGCGGCGAGGATATGTTCATTATCCAGCCCACGTCGAACCCGGCCAATGACAACCTGATGGAACTGCTTATCATGGCCGACGCGCTGCGCCGGTCCTCGGCGGCGCGCATCACCGCCGTGATTCCCTATTTCGGCTATGCCCGGCAGGATCGCCGCTCCAAGGCGCGCACGCCGATTTCGGCGAAACTCGTCGCCAATATGATTGTCGAGGCAGGGGTTGAGCGGGTGTTGACCATGGACCTGCACGCCGCACAAATTCAGGGCTTTTTCGACATTCCGGTGGACAATCTTTACGCCTCGCCAATCTTTGCGCTGGATATCATGACGCAATTCAAGGGGCGGATGCAGGATGTGATGGTGGTCTCGCCGGACGTGGGCGGCGTGGCCCGGGCCCGCGAACTGGCCAAGCGGATCACAGCTCCGCTGTCGATTGTCGACAAGCGCCGGGAGAAGGCGGGCGAGGTCGCGGAAATGACCGTGATCGGCGATGTGACCGACAAGATCTGTATTATCGTCGATGACATGTGCGACACGGCGGGCACCATGTGCAAGGCTGCCGAAGTGCTGATGGAAAACGGCGCGCGCGAGGTGCATGCCTATACCACCCATGGCGTCATGTCCGGCCCGGCGGTCGAGCGCATCACCAAATCCGTTCTGAAATCCATGGTGATCACGGACACGATCCTGCCCACAGAGGCGGTCAAGGCGACGCCAAACATCCGCATCATCCCGACCGCCCCGGTCTTTGCCCAAGCCATCCTCAACATCTGGAGCGGCACCAGTGTGTCGTCGCTCTTTGACACGCCGACGCTGGAACCGGTCTATGAGGGCCAGTTTGGCGGCTGACGCGCCTGCGCCCACGCGCGGCGCGTGACAGGCATGGAGCCTTGGATATTTCTCTCGATTGCAGCGGCGGCGTTTCAAACGCTGCGATTCATGCTGCAAAAGCACCTGAGCATGGGCGCGCTCAGCGCAGGTGGCGCGACCTTGGCGCGTTTTTTCTATTCCGCGCCTTTCGTTGTGGCGCTGTCGCTGGGGTATCTGGCCGCTAAAGGGGCCACTTGGCCGGGCTACACACCGCTGTTCTGGGTCTATGCCGTCGTGGGCGGGTTGACGCAGATTCTAGCGACATGGTGCGTGGTGGCGCTCTTTGCAGAGCGGAATTTCGCCGTTGGCATCACCTTCAAGAAAACCGAGGTGGTGCAGACCGCCCTCGTGGGCCTTGTGATTCTGGGTGACCGGATCACATGGTTGGGCCTGGGTGCGATCCTGTTGGGGCTGATCGGTGTGCTGATCCTGTCCGAAACACCGGGATTTGAAGGCCGCTGGTGGCGACGTTTCGGCAATCGCGCGGCAGCGCTTGGGCTGGCCTCGGGGGCGTTTTTTGCGGTCTCTGCCGTGGGCTATCGCGGCGCTACGCTGGAGATTGCGAGTGAAGACCCGCTGCTGCGCGCAGGGCTGTCGCTCATGGTGGTGACGGTGATGCAGGCGGTGGCGCTCTCACTTTGGCTGATTTGGCGAGAGCCGGGACAGGTGGGGCGTGTGATCGCGGCGCGGCGCACAGCGGTCTGGATGGGGTTGACCGGCATGGCGGGCAGTCTGTGCTGGTTCACCGCCTTCACCCTTCAAAACGCGGCGATGGTCTTTGCGGTGGGACAGGTCGAGGTGATCTTTTCGCTCTTCGCCTCGGTGCTCTTCTTTGGTGAGCGGATTTCCCAGCGCGAGGGTTGGGGGATTGCGCTCATCACGCTCTCGGTGATTGCGGTGGTGGCGTTGAGGTAAGAGGGTGTGGGCGCGAGCGCTGAGCCGCGCGGGGCCCGACCGCGGGAGGGCGCTCCAACAGAAATGATGGGCAATTTATATCTGCAAAATATTAAGCGCTCTCAATAGGTTGCTACGTCGCAAAGGCGCCCGCCCGGGGGGCGGTCGGGCGCCTCGCGGTGGTGCCTGCGGCACCTTGATTCCGCGCAAGGGGGACGCGCGCCCCCCCGTTCACCCAGCCGCCGCGCCCTTCAATCGCAAAAACAGGCTCTCCTCGTCATCATTGCGGAAGAAGGGCACCGACGCGGGCGGGTTGCGGTCATGCGCCCGCGCCGTGACTTCGGCCAACACCACCTCGGTGATGAAGGGCAGGTCAAAGCGGCGCGCCTCTTCCAGCGGAATCCACTGCAAATGGCTCAATTCCTCGCAGGCGGCGGAAAAATCGTCGGGATCACCGGCCAAGGACTCGGCATGGACCAGAAAGAACCGTGCATCGAAGCGGCGCGGGCGGCCCGGCGGGGTGATGGCGCGAAACACGAATTGCAATGGATCGGCCACCGGCACCAGACCGCGCGCGGCAAAGCCTGTCCAGTCGCCGGGCACCGCCCCCGGCCATGCGCCGGGCGTGCCCAATGCCAGCCCGGTCTCCTCCCACAGTTCCCGAATGGCGGCGGCGGCAATCGCGTGGCTCAGATCGCGGTCGCAATCCTCGGTCAGCCGCGCAGCACAGAGCTGCGGCAGAGGTCGCGCCAGCGGAATATCCGCATCGCCCGCATCCACCGCCCCACCGGGAAAGACGAACTTGTTCGGCATGAACGCCGCCTCGGCCCCGCGCTGCCCCATCAAGACATGCGGGCGCTCGGGATCGCGCAATACGATCACGGTCGCTGCGTCGCGAATGGCGGTCTTGTCTATAACGGTCATGCCTGCCCCTTTGTGGCGGGGCTAGTGGCTCTCTTTGAACCCATGCATCAGCCGCGCCCATTGAAAGGCCACGATGGCCCCCTTCAACCGGGGCAAAAGGTAGAGCGAGAGCGCGATGGTGCCAATAGCGAATATCGTAAAGAGCACCAGAGGCTCGGGCCGGAACTGCACAAACGCAATATGCAGGAGCGGCGCCATCAGATGCCCCACAATCAGAATCGTCAGATACGCCGGGCCATCATCGGCGCGCGCATGGCTCAGATCCTCGCGGCAGACCGGGCAGGTGTCGCGCAGTTTGAGATAGCTGCTGAGAATCGGACCGCTGCCGCAATTCGGGCATTTGCGGGAAAACCCACGACGCAGCGCAGGCCATAGGGCACGGTCAGTGTGAACAACGGTGGTATCGCGCATGGTGGCCTCGCTTAGCGTTTGCGCAAACATGGCGCATGCGGGACATAGAGGAAAGGTGACAGACCGTCCTTGCGGCGCGATGTCGCAAAGACGGCCCCGCCCCTGCAAATAATTTCATCACCCGCGACGGAGCGGCCAGCACCCCGCGTTAGAGACCTTAGAAACGCCCCGAAGAGCGGGGGGCTTCGCGAGATCACTTCAAATCCCCAAGGGAGATATCACGATGAACAAGACAGCTCTGATGGTAGGCCTGACCGCCGCAATTCTGGCCGGTGGGCTGAGCGTGGCACAGGCCGACAGCCACAAAGGCAAGATGGGCAAAGGCATGGGCATGCAGCACAGCTTTGAAGATCTGGACGCCGACGCCGATGGCAAGATCACACCCGAGGAAATGACCGCCCATATGCAGGCGCGGTTCGAGGGGGCCGACACCGATGGCGATGGTGCCCTGTCGAAGGATGAATTGGTCACACGCATGACCGAGCGTCAGGCCGAGCGCATGGCCGCCTATGCCGATCACATGATCGAGCGGCATGATGCCAACAGCGATGGCAAGCTCAGCCCCGACGAAATGCAGGCCCGCAACAAGGGCAAGATGTTCGAAAAGATCGACGCCGATGGCGACGGGGCGATTTCCAAGGAAGAGTTCTCGGAAATGCGCGGCCAGCATGGCCAGCATCACGGCATGATGAAGGACAAGAAGGCAAGCGAGTGACCGACCTCGGCGCGGGGGCACCCCCGCGCCGGGCCTCTGGTCAGGGGCCGATCCGAAGGATACGCTAGAGGGCGATGCGCATGCCATTCGACGCCATGGAGGACCTGCCCGACGACGCGCTCTTGGCGCGGTTCGCGGAGGGTGACGCCATGGCCGCACGCATCCTGACGCTGCGCCTCACACCGCGTGTCATGGCGCATGGCTACCGCCTCTTGGGCAACCGCACAGAGGCCGAGGATGTGGCGCAAGAGGCGTTGTTGCGGCTCTGGCGGCAGGCCCCCGAATGGCGCCCCGGCGAGGCCAAGGTCAGCACCTGGCTCTACCGCGTGGTGGCCAATCTCTGTATCGACCGGCGCAGACGGGCGCGCGGTGGCTCCGTGCCGCTTGACGCCATCCCCGAGCCCGAGGATGGACAGGCCAGCGCCGCCGAACGGATGCAGGACCGCGCCCGCGCCGATGCCCTGCAATCCGCGCTGGATCAGTTGCCCGAACGGCAGCGGCAAGCGGTGGTTCTGCGCCACATCGAAGGGTTGGCGAACCCGGATATCGCCGACATCATGGACGTGACCGTCGAGGCGGTCGAAAGTCTGACCTCACGCGGCAAGCGCGCGCTCAGCGCGCTTCTGGCGGGGCGACAAGAGGAGTTGGGATATGCCGATGAGCGATAAGGATCAGGATCTTGGCGGGCTTGGCGCGTTCTTTGACGCCGCCCGCACCCATCCGCCCGCGCCTTCGGCGGATCTTCTGGCGCGCGTGCTCAGCGATGCCGAGGCCGAACAGGTCTGGATCACCCGCCGCGCTCTAGCCTCTGAGGCCGCGCCGCGCGCTGGTCTTGTGGAACAACTCTATCGCCTCTTGGGTGGCTGGCCCGCGATGGCAGGGCTGGCAACGGCCGTTGTGGCGGGCGTCTGGATCGGGACCGCGCTGCCCGAGGGGCTATCCGGCAGCAGCGAGGCGGCCTATCTGGTCGACATCACACCCGAAGCGGTGTTTGAACTGGCGGGAGATTTCTGATGGCAGAGCAGCAGACCGCAGCGCGACCCAAGCCTTGGGTGCGGGCGCTTTTGGTGGCCTCTCTGGCGCTCAACCTTGCGGTGGCGGGGCTGGCGGCGGGCTGGGCGCTGCGCCATGGCGGCGATCACGCCGGTCATCACCCCTCGCGGCTCGACATGGTCGGGGGGCCGCTCACACGCGCGCTCTCGGATGCGGACCGCCGCGCCATTGGCCGCGCGATGCGGGACGCATGGCGCAGTCGCACGGACACCGGTCCCAGCATCGGCGACAGTTTCGACGCGCTTGTGATCGACCTGCGCGCCGTGCCGTTTGACGCCGACCGGGTCGCGGCGCAGATGCGCACCCAGCGCGACGGATTTGCCGCGCGCTTCGAGATGGGTCAGGAGGTGCTCTTGACGCATCTCGCGGCCATGTCCGATGCCGACCGCGCCGCCTATGCCGACCGACTAGAGGCGCAGATCGCCGAGTACCGCGCGAAACGCGAGAAACATAAGAACGACTGACGCCCCCTAGCCCCGCCGCAATGCGCGCGGCGTGGTGCCATACTGCCGCCGCAGCGCACGGGTCAGCGCCGCAGGCGATTCGTAGCCCGAGCGCAGCGCAATCTCCGCCATGCCCAGCCGCGTGTTCTCGACCAGCTTGCGCGCCGCCGCGAGCCTGAGATGGCGATAGACAGCCCCCGGCGGCGCGCCAAGGCCCGCCCGGAACCGCCGATCCAGCGTGCGCGGCTGGCACGACAACCGCCGCGCCAGATCGCTCAGCGACAGCGGCCGCTCGACATGATCGCGCATCAGCCCCAGCGCCCGACGTACCAGCGGATCCCCCACAGCCTCACCGTCGCGCGCTGGCACCACAGGCGGGTCGCCATGCAGAAACAGCGCCTCGACATCCAGCCGCACCGCCATCCCCAGATGATCGCTGATCAGCCCCAGCGTGAGATCAAGCGCCGACATCGCCCCCGCGCAGGTCATCCGCGCCCCATCGCGCAGCACCCGCGCGCGTTCCGGCGTGACCGCCAGAAACCGCTCGGTAAAGGCATCGAGCAGGTCCCAATGCACCGTCGCCCGCCGCCCATCCAACAGCCCCGCAGAGGCCAAGAGCCATGGCCCGGTATCCAGCCCCACCGTCACCCCCGCCCGCCGCGCCGCCGCTTGCAGCGCGCGCCGGGTGGCAGCGGTGTCATGCCGGTCATGATCGTAACTCGCCAGCACAAAGAGGTAATCGCAGGATGTCAGCGCCCCCAAACCACCATGCGCCAAAACCTCGATCCCGCTGGACGAACGCGCAGGCCCCCCATCCAGCGTGAGGATTTGCCAGTCAAACCCACGGCCTGGCCCTAGCGTATTGGCGGCGCGCAACGGCTCCAGACAATTGGCAAGGCACAGGTTCGAGAACCTGTCAAAGAGCAGGAGCGCGATGCGCACCGGGGCACCAGATGATTTTGTCCATTGCGGCATGATTATTGTCTTATAGCGCACACTCAATCCGTCTGCCAGCACGCTAGGCTCAGGCCAACAGCGAAACCGGAGGATACCATGCCGCTCACCATGAACCGCGAGGTTTTCATCACCTGTGCCGTCACCGGATCGGGGGCCACACAAGACAAAAGCCCGCATGTCCCCCGCTCGCCCAAAGAGATTGCCGAGAGCGCGATTGCCGCCGCCAAGGCAGGCGCCGCCGTGGTGCATTGCCATGTGCGCGACCCCGAAACCGGCGCGCCCTCCCGCGATCTCAAGCTCTTCCGCGAGTTGACCGACCGCATCCGCGACAGCGACACCGATGTGGTGCTGAACCTGACGGCGGGCATGGGCGGCGACATGATCTTTGGCGGTGTCGAATCCCCCCTGCCCCTCTCGCCCAAAGGCACCGACATGGCGGGTGCGACCGAGCGCGTGGCCCATGTCGCCGAATGTCTGCCCGAGATTTGCACGCTCGACTGCGGCACGATGAATTTCGCCGAGGCCGATTATGTCATGACCAACACCCCCGGCATGTTGCAGGCCATGGGCCGGATGATGACCGAACTGGGTGTGAAACCGGAAATCGAGGCGTTTGACACCGGCCATCTCTGGTATGCCAAGCAATTGGTCAAGGATGGTATTCTGGAGCCCGATGCGCTGGTGCAGCTCTGCATGGGCGTGCCATGGGGCGCGCCCGACGATCTCAACACCTTCATGGCGATGGTCAACAACGTGCCAGAGAATTGGACCTTTTCCGCCTTTTCGCTGGGCCGCCACCAGATGCCCTATGTCGCGGCCTCGGTTCTGGCGGGCGGGCATGTGCGCGTGGGGCTTGAGGATAACCTCATGCTCGACCGCGGCGTGCTGGCCACCAATGCACAACTGGTCGAACGGGCAAAGGGCATCATCGAGGGGCTGGGCGCACGCCTGATGACCCCCGCCGAAGTGCGCCAGAAACTGCGCCTCACCAAACGGGCCCCGCGCGGATGAGCCAGCGCGTCGTGATCACCGGCGGCGCGTCGGGGATCGGGCGGCGCTTGGCCGAACGCTTTGCCGCGCGCGGCGACCGGGTGGCGATTTGCGATGCCGATGGCGCGGCGGTGGCCCGGATGCAGACCGACCATCCCGCCATGATCGCGCATCAGGCCGATGTCACCGACGAGGCGCAGATGACCGCCTTCCTGAGCCATGTCGAGGCCACATGGGGCGGGGCGGATGTGCTCTGCGCCAATGCCGGCACTGGCGGTCCTGCGGGCCGGATCAAGGAGATGGACTTTACCGCGTGGCAGGCCTGCGTTGGCGTCAATCTTTTTGGCACATTCCTCGCCTGTCGTTGGGCGGCACGGGTGATGCGTGCGCAAGGATCGGGGCTCATCCTGATCACCACCTCCACCTCTGGCCTGCACGGCGTGCCCTACCGCACGCCTTATGTGGCCGCAAAATGGGGGCTGGTGGGGCTGACCAAGACGCTGGCGATGGAGCTTGGCCCCGCGGGCGTGCGCGTCAACGCCATCGCCCCCGGCGCGGTCGAAGGCCCGCGGATGGAGCGTGTGGTGGAAATGGAGGCCCGCGCCTCTGGCCGGACCGAGGACGCGGTGCGCGCTCTCTATGCGCAGGGCACCAGCCTGCGCACATGGGTCACGGCGGATGATCTGGCGGATATGGCGCTTTTCCTCGCCTCACCCGCCGCAAGCAAGATAACGGGCCAGATTCTGGCCGTGGACGGACATACGGAGAGCATGGTCTAATGGCGAGAACAGCAGCAATCATCGGCGGTGGCGTGATCGGCGGCGGCTGGGCCGCGCGTTTCCTTCTCAACGGCTGGGATGTGCGGGTGTTCGACCCCGATCCCGAGGCCGCGCGCAAAATCGACGCGGTGCTGGACAACGCCCGCCACGCCCTGCCCATGCTCTATGACGTGGCGCTGCCCCCAGAGGGCAAACTCAGCTTTCACCCCACCATGTCCGAAACAGTCCAGGGCGCGGAGTGGATACAGGAAAGCGTGCCCGAACGGCTGGAATTGAAACGCAAGGTTTTCCAGACCCTGCAAGAACATTGCGATGCAGGCGCGATCATCGGCTCCTCCACTTCCGGCTTCAAACCCTCGGAATTGCAGGGCTGCGCCACCCGGCCCGAGCAGATCGTCGTGACGCATCCGTTCAATCCGGTCTATCTCTTGCCACTGATCGAACTGGTCACGACCGAGAAAAACACCTCCGACCTCATCGCGCGGGCAAAGGATATTCTCACCTCGCTCGGCCACTTCCCCCTGCATGTGCAAAAGGAAATCGACGCCCATATCGCGGACCGCTTCCTCGAAGCCGTCTGGCGCGAGGCGCTGTGGCTCATCAAGGACGGCATCGCCACCACCGAGGAAATCGACAACGCCATCCGCTACGGCTTTGGCCTGCGCTGGGGGCAGATGGGCCTGTTCGAAACCTACCGCATCGCCGGCGGCGAAGCAGGCATGAAACATTTCATCGACCAGTTCGGCCCCTGCCTATCCTGGCCTTGGACCAAGCTCATGGATGTGCCGGAACTGACCGAGGACTTGGCCCAGATGATCGCCGATCAGTCGGATGCCCAATCCGGCCACCTGACGATCCGCGAACTCGAACGCAAACGCGACAATAACCTCGTCGCCATGCTGCGCGCGCTGCGCCAACAGGGCAATGCGGCGGGACGGCTGATCAACGAACATCAGGCAACAATCACTGCCCCGCTCAGCGACAGCACGCCCATTATCAGTGCCCGCCGCGTGATCCCGGCGGATTGGACCGATTACAACGGCCATATGAACGAGGGCCGCTTTGGCCAGCTTTTCAGCGACGCCGCCGATGCGGTGATGGCCCATGTTGGCGCGGATGCCGCCTATATCGCGGGCGGTCTCAGCTATTTCACGGTCGAGAACACCATCAGCTTTCTGGCCGAAGCCCATGCTGGCGAATATGTCCTCGTCGAGACGCGTGTGACCCAAGGCGAGGGCAAGAAGCTGCGCTGTTTCCATGAGATGAAGCGCGACAGCGATGG
The DNA here is from genome assembly GCF_053628575.1 of Roseovarius sp. MBR-51. Lineage (NCBI taxonomy): Bacteria > Pseudomonadati > Pseudomonadota > Alphaproteobacteria > Rhodobacterales > Roseobacteraceae > Roseovarius > Roseovarius sp. MBR-51. The sequence goes on along the minus strand of NZ_JBRJGQ010000004.1, from coordinate 45,451 downwards.
CGCGCTTCTGGCCACCTCCGACCAGTTCATGCTGCATGTCGACCTCACCTCCCGCAAATCCTGCGATCCGCGTGCCGATGTGCTGGCGCGGGTCGAGGCGCTTGCCAAGCTGCACAAGGAGGTGTGAGATGCACTTCGGACTGACCGACGAGCAAGAGATGATCGTCTCCACCGTGCGCAGCTTTGTCGAAAATGAAATCTACCCCCACGAGGCCCTCGTCGAGCGCACCGGCGAGGTGCCGCCCGACGTGGCGCAAGCCATCAAGCAGAAAACCATCGACCTTGGCTTTTACGCCTGCAACTTTCCCGAATCCGTCGGCGGCGCGGGGCTCAGCCATCTCGAATTCGCCCTTGTCGAGCGCGAATTGGGGCGCGGCTCCATGGCGCTCACGCATTTCTTTGGGCGGCCGCAGAATATCCTGATGGCTTGTCAGGGCGAACAGATCGACCGCTACCTGCACCCCGCCGTGCGCGGCGAGCGGATGGATGCGCTCGCCATGACCGAACCTGGGGCGGGATCGGATGTGCGCGGCATGAAATGCAGCGCGCGGCGCGACGGCGGCGATTGGGTGCTCAACGGCACCAAGCATTTCATCTCGGGCGCCGATCACGCCGATTTCGTGATCGTCTTTGTCGCCACCGGCGAGGATCAGACCGACAAGGGCCCGAAAAAGCGCATCACCACCTTCCTCGTGGATCGCGGCACGCCGGGCTTCACCATCCGCGACGGCTATAGATCCGTGAGCCACCGTGGCTACAAGAACATGGTGCTCGAATTCGACGACTGCCGCCTGCCCGATGCACAAGTGCTGGGCGAGGTTGACGGCGGGTTTGCGGTGATGAACGACTGGCTTTATGCCACGCGGATCACCGTGGCCACCATGGCCGTGGGCCGCGCGCGCCGCTGCTTTGATCACGCCCTGCGCTACGCGGCAGAGCGGGAACAATTCGGGCAGGCGATTGGCAAATTCCAAGGCGTCAGCTTTCAACTGGCCGACATGATTACGGAAATCGACGCCGCCGACCTTCTGACCCTCAACGCCGCCTGGCGGCTCGATCAGGGCCTGCCCGCCAACCGCGAGATCGCCAGCGCCAAGCTCTACGCCAGCGAAATGCTGGCCCGCGTGACAGACGCCACGCTGCAAATCCATGGCGGCATGGGGCTGATGGACGACCTGCCAATCGAACGGTTCTGGCGCGACGCAAGGGTCGAACGCATCTGGGACGGCACATCCGAGATCCAGCGCCACATCATCAGCCGCGAGATGCTGCGGCCCTTGGGGGCATAGAGTTTTGATGCCTCCGGCGGGGATATTTACAGCAAGAAGAAAGGGGGAGACCGGCACCCGGCCATCCCCCCGAAAAAAGGACACTGCCCTTCTCCTTGCACGGTCATCGGCGTCCCCGCCTGTACCGTGGGACCAGATTAGCCGCGCACGGTTAACAAACCGTTATGGCCGCTTCTTCTTGCCAGAAATATCCCCGCCGGAGGCATCCGACCTCTTTGCCCAAGGCCAGCCCGATGCGTGACCTCTCCCGCCTCCTCCGCCCCGCCTCCATCGCCGTGATCGGCGGCGGCACATGGTGCGCCAATCTCATCCGGCAATGCGCCGGCATTGGCTTTGCCGGACCGGTCTGGCCGGTGCATCCCACCAAGCCCGAGATCGGCGGCACCCGCGCCTATCCCTCGCTTGAGGCGTTGCCCGGCGTGCCTGATGCGGTCTTTGTCGGCGTCAACCGCGCGGCCACGATCGCCACCGTGGCAGAACTGCGCGCGATGGGCGCAGGCGGTGCGGTCTGCTTTGCCGCAGGCTTTCTCGAGGCCGAGGCAGAGCTGGGCGATGGCGCGGCAATGCAGGCGCGGCTCCTGGAGGCCGCAGGCGATATGCCCATCATCGGCCCCAATTGCTATGGCTTCGTCAATTATCTCGACGGCGCGCTGCTCTGGCCTGACCAACATGGCGGGCGGCGCTGCGCGCGCGGTGTGGCGATCCTCACACAAAGCTCGAACATCGCCATCAACCTCAGCATGCAGGCGCGCGGCCTGCCGATTGCTTACCTCATGACCGTGGGCAATCAGGCGCAGCTTGGTCTTGCTGACCTTGGCCGCGCGCTTTTGGAGGATCCCCGCGTCACCGCCCTTGGCCTGCATATCGAAGGCGTGGGCGATCTGCGCGCCTTTGAGGCATTGGCCGAGGCCGCGCACAAGGCGGGCAAATCCATCGTCGCCCTCAAATCCGGCCGCTCGGAACAGGCGCGCACCGCCACGCAATCGCACACGGCCTCTTTGGCGGGGAGCGGCGCGGGGGCGACCGCGCTCTTGGCGCGATTGGGAATTGCGCAGGTCACATCCCTGCCGCAGATGCTGGAAACGCTGAAACTCTTGCATTTCGCGGGCCCCCTGCCCGGCAATGCAGTGGTCTCGATCTCCTGCTCGGGCGGCGAAGCGAGCCTGATGGCCGACACCGCCCTTGATCACGACGTTACCTTGCCGCCGCTCACGCCACTTCAGGCCAGCGCCCTGCGCGCCGCACTCGGGCCTCGGGTGGCCCTCGCCAACCCGCTCGATTACCACACCTTCATCTGGGGCGATGTGCCCGCCATGGCCGCAACCTTTGCCGCAGCCCTTGATGGTCCTGCCGATATCGGTGTGCTGATCGCCGATTTTCCGCGCCCCGACCGCTGCGATCCCGCGGCTTGGGACTGTATATTCGAGGCGGGCGCAGAGGCGCAACGCCGGGTGGGCAAACCGCTCGCGCTCATAGCCACCCTGCCCGATTGCCTGTCCGAGGCTGTGGCAGACCGCGCCATCGCAAGCGGTTTGATCCCACTCTCGGGGCTGGATGATGGCCTCAGCGCCATTGCCCACGCTGCGTGGCTGGGACAGGCGCGCACCACACCGGCCCCCCTGCTCCTGCCCGGCACGCCCGCGCAGCCCCATACCCTGACCGAGGCGGAGGCCAAGGCGTCGCTCGCCGCCCATGGGCTGCGCATCCCACAGGCGCGCCGTGCAACCTCTACCGCGGAACTCGCGGCGATCCTCACCGCCATGCCCCTGCCCTTGGTGATCAAGGCCGAGGGGCTGGCGCACAAGACCGAGGCAGGCGGCGTGGTCTTTCTGCGCCATGCCGCCAACCTCCCTGAGGCTCAGGCCAAGGCAATGGCCATGCCCTGTCAAAGCTGGCTCATCGAAGAGATGATCGAGGGCATGATCGCGGAACTGCTGATCGGCGTGCTGCGTGATCCGGCGCATGGCTTTGTGCTGACCCTTGGCGCCGGTGGCACCCTCACCGAGATCCTTCGCGATACCGTCACGCTGCTTTTGCCCGTAACGGAAACCGACATCACGCAGGCACTTGACCGCCTGCGCGCGGCACCGCTCCTGAACGGCTATCGCGGTCAGCCCGCCACGGACAGACCGGCAATCATCCGGGCGGTCATGGCGGTGCAGGCCTATGTTACAGCCCATGCCGACAGCCTCGAAGAGGTGGAAATCAACCCGCTCCTCTGCACCGCATCAGACGCGGTTGCGGTGGACGCGCTCATCACCAAGGGAGAGAGACCATGACCGACACGCCCATTCGCACCGAACGCAACGGTGCCGTGCTCGAGGTGACGCTGGACCGCCCCAAGGCCAATGCCATCGACGCCGCCACCAGCCGCATCATGGGCGAGGTCTTCCGCGATTTCCGCGACGATCCCGACCTGCGCGTGGCGATCCTGACCGGCGCGGGCGACAGGTTCTTTTGCCCCGGCTGGGACCTCAAATCCGCCGCAGAGGGCGAGGCGCCTGATAGCGATTATGGCGTCGGCGGCTTTGGCGGGTTGCAGGAATTGCGCGGGCTGAACAAGCCGGTGATCGCCGCGATCAACGGCATCGCCTGTGGCGGCGGGCTGGAACTGGCGCTCTCGACGGATATCATCCTTGCCGCCGAGCACGCCAGTTTTGCCCTGCCCGAAATCCGGTCCGGCACCGTGGCCGATGCCGCCAGTATCAAGCTGCCCAAGCGCATCCCCTATCACATCGCCATGGAGCTTTTGATCACCGGCCGCTGGTTTGATGCAAAAGAGGCCGCGCACTGGGGACTGGTCAACCATATCCACCCCGCTGATCGCTTGATGGCCGAGGCCCGCGCCATGGCCCAGACCATCGCCAATGGCCCGCCGCTGGTCTATGCCGCGATCAAGGAAATCGTGCGCGAGGCCGAGGCAATGCGCTTTCAGGATGCGATGAACCGGATCACCCGGCGGCAGTTCGAGACGGTGGATATCCTCTACGCCTCCGAGGATCAGAAAGAGGGCGCACGCGCCTTTGCCGAGAAACGCGATCCGGTGTGGAAGGGGCGTTGAGAGGGGGTGTTTGAGGCGAAGGCAACCCGCCTCAAATCCGCCCGAACACAGCCGCCAGTATCTCGCCAAGCCGTGCCGCATCTTCCTCGGTAAAGGCATCCGGTTGATCGCTGTCGATATCGAACACCGCAATCAACCGCCCCGCCCCGTCCCGCACCGGCAGGACAATCTCGGAGCGCGTGGAACTCGCGCAGGCGATATGCCCCGGAAAGGCATCGACATCCGGCACCAGTTGCACAGCCCCCGTGCGCGCCGCAGCACCGCAAACCCCGCGTGAAAACGGGATGCTCAGGCATCCATGCCCGCCCTGATATGGCCCGATCTTGAGCATTTCAGGCGCTGTGACACGGTAAAACCCGGTCCAGTCGAACCGGTCATCAGCGTGATGCACCTCGCATACCACCGTGGCCATGAGCGCAACTTCGTCGCTCTCCCCGTCGGTGAGCGCGGCGATGGTCCGGGTGATATGGTCATAGTCGATCCGCATGGACGAGATATGCCACGCCCCGCGCGCCAAGGCCAGAGGCAGCGTGCCGCCTTTGGGTTGCATCCCCTGCCCGACCATGGCAAAGACGCGCCCCGAATACGAATCCGACATCGACTATAAGGAAACCGACATATGCCCCGGCTGAGCCTGCACCGCAACCTGACCCGTGATCTGGAACCGCTGGCACGCCTTTTGACCGACAAGGACGATCTCGCCCTCGTCAATCCGCAGGCCAGCCATCCCTTTGATACGCGCGAATGGGCGCTGAAATGGGTGGGCGATCTTGACGACGAGACCTTTTATCTGATGGATGAGGCCGGGCGCGAAGTGGGCTTTTTCGCGCTGCGTGTGGGCATCGGCCCCGAGGTGCGCCACCTCACTTACGTCTTTGTCGAAGAGAGCATGCGCGGCGGCACCGGTGAGGTGCTCTTGTCCATGGCCGAAGAGGCCGCGCGCCAACTCAACGCGCTGACCATCACGCTCAAGGTCGAACTCGACAACGCGCCAGCCCTCAACCTCTACCGCAAGGCAGGATACGAGGAACTGTCGCGCCGCAAGGGCATGGCCACGATGCGACGCGATCTCGAAGCGGCTTGAACAGGATCAAACCCGCTCGATCGCAATCGCCGTGCCCTCGCCGCCGCCGATGCAGATGGCGGCCACGCCACGTTTGAGCCCGCGTGTTTCCAGCGCATTGAGCAACGTCACCATGATCCGCGCGCCCGACGCCCCAATGGGATGACCCAGCGCGCATGCCCCGCCATTGACGTTGAGCCGCTCTCGCGCCACGCCCATCTCATGCATGAACGCCATGGGCACCACCGCAAAGGCCTCGTTCACCTCCCAGAGATCGACATCCGCCACGCTCCAACCCAGACGGTCCAAGAGCTTGCGCGCCGCAGGAACCGGCGCGGTGGTAAAGAGGCCGGGCGCCTGTGCATGGCTGCCATGCCCCATGATTCGCGCGCGCACCTGCAAGCCCCGCGCCTCTGCCGCAGCCCCCGACGCCAGCACCAGTGCCGCAGCCCCATCGCTGATCGAACTGGAATTGGCCGCCGTCACCGTGCCACCCGGCCGAAACGCCGGTTTCAGCGTCGGAATTTTCTCGGGCCGCGCCTTGGCCGGTTGCTCATCGGCGGAAATCACCACCTCGCCCTTGCGGGTCCGGACCGTGACCGGCGCAATCTCGCGCGCAAAGGCACCACTGGCCTGCGCATCGAGCGCGCCCTGCAACGAGGCCAGTGCATAGGCATCCTGCGCCTCGCGGGTGAATTGAAACGCCTCTGCGCAATCCTCGGCAAAGGTGCCCATCAGGCGGCCCTTGTCATAGGCATCCTCGAGCCCGTCAAGAAACATGTGATCGACCGCCTGCGCGTGCCCCAACCGCGCCCCGCCGCGCATCTGGGGCAAGAGATAGGGCGCGCCCGACATTGATTCCATGCCGCCCGCGAGCATCACCTCCGCGTGGCCCAGCGCGATCTGGTCAAACGCCATCATCGCGGCCTTCATGCCCGATCCGCACATCTTGTTGAGCGTGGTGGCCGGCACCTCCTCGCCCAAGCCCCCCAGAAAGCCCGCCTGCCGCGCCGGGGCCTGTCCCTGCCCTGCGGGCAGCACGCAGCCCATCAACACCTCATCCACGGTCTTGGCCCCGGCATCCAGCAGCGCCGCGCGAATCGCAACGCCGCCCAGTTCCGCCGCGGGCACCCCATCGAAATCGCCCTGAAATCCGCCCATGGGCGTGCGCGCCGCCCCTGCGATCACCACATCTTGCATCTTTGCCTCCTCGCAAATCCTGATCCTGCATACCGAATGGTAAGGAATTGGGTCTAGCGTGCCCTGTATTACTACGTATCCCGCCGGAGGCACCATGGATCTGCAATCCACCCAATATTCTCAGATGACCATCATCACGGTTGGCGAGGCGCGCGTTGATGCCGCCGCGGCCATCCGGTTCAAGGACGCCATGCGTGCCGCCACCGCGACCGGCCCGGGTCATGTGGTGCTGGACCTCAGCAATGTGACCTTTGTCGATTCAAGCGGTCTGGGCGCGATTGTCGCCGCGATGAAACAGATGGGGGGGGCGCGGCGGCTCGATCTGGCCGGGCTCACACCCGATGTCGCCAAGGTGTTTCGCCTCACCCGGATGGAATCGGTCTTTACGATCCATGATGATATCTTTGATCTCAGATCTCGCGCAACCGGGTGACCCGGTTGCGCGCACAGCGCCATGACCATCACCAAAGGAAGCGCGCGTTGACCCAGGACGCCACACCACAGAGCACAGCGCAGAAAACGTCACAGAGAGTCACACTCACCGCAACGGCAACCGACCTCACGGTGCGGGATATCCTCGCACAGGCGCGGCACTGGCTGCAGGCGCAGGGCCTAGCAGACGACCTCTGTGGTTCAGTCGAACTCGCCTTGGCAGAGGCGCTCAACAATATCGTGGAACATGCCTATGCAGCGGACGCACGGGGCGCGATCCGCCTCGCCGCCACTCTGTCCCCGGCGCGGCTCATCTGCGTGCTCAGTGACCACGGCAGGCCGCTGCCCGGCCTTGAACTCCCCGGCGGCGATCGTCCTGCACACACCGCCGCGCGCGACGATCTGCCCGAGGGGGGATTCGGCTGGTTTCTGATTCGCGACCTCACGGACCGGATCGCCTATCGCCGCCACGCGGGCTGGAACCACCTGACGCTCGAATTCGGGCTGATCACGCCCTGATACAACCAGAGGAATCGCCCGCCGCAATTTTACCTCAATCTGAGCAAACTCACGCCGCACAGCCCCAGCATAACAAAGTCTGTAGCTGCATATGGCTTCCCTCGGCGGCGCGTGTAATTGCCCCCACCCAGCGCGCGACGCCGAGGTTTTACCGCCCCTCCCCGATTGGCAAATCCTGCGGCTGCGCCTAGTGTCCTTCTACCACTGACACAAGGACACGATATGCGCGATTTTCATACGCCCGGCCGCTCGGCCACATTCGCCACCAATGGGATGTGCGCCACGTCGCATCCACTTGCGGCCAAGGTTGCGATCGACATGCTCGAACGCGGTGGCAACGCCATGGATGCGGCCATCGCGGGCGCGGTCCTGTTGGGCCTCTGCGAACCGCAGATGACCGGCATCGGCGGTGATTGCTTTGTGCTTTTCAACGCGCCCGGCAGCAACACCATTCAGGCGCTCAACGGCTCTGGCCGCGCGCCCGCTGGCGCCTCTGCCGCTGCGCTGCGTGCCGCAGGCCATGACACCGTGCCGCTCCAGAGCGCGCATGCAGTCACCGTCCCCGGTGCCATCGACGCCTTTTGCCAACTCAGCGCCGATCACGGGCGGCTTGGGCTCGATGCGCTCTTTGCCCCCGCCATCCGCTACGCGGAAGAGGGCGTGCCAGTGGCCCCCCGCGTGGCCTTTGACTGGCCCACGGCGGGCGCTGTGCTTCAGGGGCATGGCCGCACCCATTTCATGCCCATTGGCACCCCACCCAAGGCAGGCCAGATGTTCCGCGCCCCCGGTCAGGCCGAGGTGTTGCGCCGTATCGCCCGCGACGGCCGCGCCGCCTATTACGAAGGCGAAGTGGCCGAGGATATCATTGCCACGCTCAACGCGCTGGGCGGCACCCATACGGCGGCTGATTTCGCGGGCCAGCGCTGTGATTACACCACCCCCGTCAGCGGCGACTACAAAGGCGCCAATCTGGTCGAGCATCCGCCAAACGGTCAGGGTGCCACCGCAATCCTGCTGCTCAACATCCTGAAACATTTCGATATTGCCGGGATGGACCCGTTTGGCGCCGAGCGTGTGCATATCGAGGCCGAGGCCACCAAACTGGCCTATGACGCGCGCAACCGCTTCATCGCCGACCCCGATCACATGCGCAAACTCGACTATATGCTCTCGGATGAGACGGCAGCGAAACTGGCCGCGCTGATTGATCCCAAACGCGCCATGGCCGCCGCCAAACCCCTGACAGAGGCGGTGCACCGTGACACGATCTATATTACCGTGGTCGACCGCGACCGCATGGCAGTGTCGCTGATCTATTCCATCTTCCACGGCTTCGGCTCTGGCATCGCGTCCGAGAAATTCGGCGTGCTGCTGCAAAACCGCGGTGCGGGCTTTACTCTGGAAGAGGGGCATCCCAACGAATTCGGCGGCGGCAAGCGCCCGATGCACACGATCATCCCCGGCATGTTGACCGAGAATGACCGCGTCACCATGCCCTTTGGCGTGATGGGTGGCTCGTATCAGTCAACGGGGCATGCGCGGATGGTGTCGAACCTGCGCGATTTCGGGATGGACCCGCAATCCGCCATCGACGCGCCGCGCGCCTTTGCCGATCCTCTGGGGCTCAATCTTGAGCGGGGCTATGGGGACGATGTGGCACAGACCCTTGCCGACATGGGGCATGACATCCTGCGTCAACCCGGCCCCATCGGCGGCGCGCAGGCGATCTATATCCATGAGGACGGCGTTCTTGAGGGGGGAAGCGACCCGCGCAAGGACGGCTGCGCGCTCGGGTACTGAGATCGGAGAGGGTGCGCCAGTCTGGCGCGCCCTGCCTGTATCAGTTCAATTGGAAATGCAGCGGGTAATGCCCATCCTCGAACGGCCCGAAGAGATCGGGAATGTCCGGGTGATCCACCGGTTCGCCCGAATAATCGGCCACGAGGTTCTGTTCGCTCACATAGGCCACATAGTAGCTCTGCTCGTTTTCCGCCAGCAGGTGATAGAACGGCTGTTCCTTGGACGGGCGACTGTCCTCGGGAATCGAGGCATACCATTCCTCGGTATTCGAGAACTGCGGATCCACGTCAAAGATTACCCCGCGAAACGGGTGCTTCTTGTGACGGACCACTTGGCCCAGATGATATTTTGCACGTGTTCTAATCATATCGCGTTTGCCCCTACCCTTGGATTGTAAACCTTTCAAGGGTGGTTTGTCCAATAATCGGCTGAAACACTTGGGAAACAGTCTGTGAACACAAGCGTGACAGCGGACTTCGGCGCAAAGCCTGTGAATTCGTGATTCCCCCCGGAAACGCTTTCCGTTAAACTGGCAAAAAAAGAGAGCGAGAGGCAAATGAGCAGAACTCTTCGCGCGTTGATGGTGTTGTTCGTGCTGGCCTCCTGTGGGGGCGGCAATGGCTATGGCACTGCCCCGCGCAATCTTGACCACGCATGCGCCATTCTGGATGAGCGCCCCGAATACGCCCGCGCCTTTCGCGCGACCGAGCGCAAATGGGGCGTGCCAGCCCATGTGCAGATGGCGACACTCTATCAGGAAAGCAAATTCATCAGCGATGCGCGCACGCCGTTTCGCTGGACGTTGGGCATTATCCCGACCGGACGAATCAGTTCGGCCTATGGCTATAGTCAGGCGCTCGATGGCACTTGGGAAGAGTACCAGCGCGCCACCGGCCAATACAGCGCGCGGCGGACCGATATCAGGGATGCCACGGATTTCATGGGCTGGTACATGGCACAATCCAACGAACGCTTGGGCATTTCGCTCGGCGATGCGCGCAACCAGTATCTCGCCTATCACGAGGGGCGCACCGGGTTCGCGCGCGCCAGTTACAACAGCAAACCGTGGCTGTTGCGTGTGGCGGGCGATGTGGAAAGCCGGTCTCAGACCTATCGTGCCCAGCTTGGCACCTGCACGCGTCGTCTGATCTGACAGGGCAACGGCGGTTCGTCCGTCAGGACGGGTCGCTTAACGGTCCATCCGCATCCGATTCTTGCCGGGAATGACGAAACTGTCGTCATTCAGCCGGACATCGCGCTGCATGTCCCCCAGAACGACCGTGGTCTGACTGCCGCTGCCGTCATGGATCACCCATTGGCGCAATTCCACGGGGCTGCCGGTAAAGACCAGATCAATGCTGCCGTATTCCGGGTTAGCCGGGTCTTGCGCCCGCACCGTGGTCGAGGTGCCGTCGCTGCCATACCCCACAACCATACGCTCGCGCGTCAAGTCCACGTTGCGTGCCAGAATGATCTTGAGCGGGGTGCGGTTGAGCGGATAGCCCACCGGCCCGTCGTTCGAGCGCGGATCAATGATCCCGACCGTATCGCCATCGGCCACCACCAACGCCTCTTCTGGCGGGTCATATTCGAACCGCACCCGACCGGGACGCTTGATCAGAATGCGCCCGGTGCTGATCGTGCCATCCTCATTTATCTGGGTAAAGGCGCCCTGCGCGGTCTTCAACCCGTTGAGATAGGTGGAAATTTCCCCCAAAGTCAGCTTTTCCGCCGCCGCCGGGAGGGCCATCGCCGCCCAGAGGACGGGCATCATCAGAATACGCATGTGTTTCATGCTCTCAAGTTAGGGCGTCCCGCGTGGGATTGCACCAGTGGGAGAGGTAAAAAAGTCGTGGAACAGGCGACAGGCCGCCGAATTCGCAGCGGTCTACTGCGGCTCCGGCACCAGAACCTCGCGCTTGCCCACGTGATTCGAGGAACTGACCACGCCCTCATCTTCCATCTGCTCGACCAGACGCGCAGCCTTGTTATAGCCAATCGCCAGCTTGCGCTGAATATAGGAGGTCGAGCATTTGCGATCCTTGATCACAATCGCCACCGCCTGATCATAGAGCAGATCATCGCCCTCGGCCCCACTGCCCGAAGACAGACCCAGCACCGCATCGATGCTGTCGGCCTTGTCCTCGTCCGGGCCTTGCAGCACCGATCCCACATAGGTCGGCGGACCATAAGCCTTGAGGTGATTAACCACCTCTTCAACCTCTTCATCACTCACGAAGGGTCCGTGGCAACGGGTAATCTTACCGCCCCCGGCCATATAGAGCATGTCGCCCATGCCAAGAAGCTGCTCTGCGCCCATCTCACCCAGAATGGTGCGGCTGTCGATTTTTGACGTGACCTGAAACGAAATCCGCGTCGGGAAATTCGCCTTGATCGTGCCGGTGATCACATCAACCGACGGGCGCTGCGTCGCCATGATGAGGTGAATGCCAGAGGCGCGCGCCATCTGCGCCAGACGCTGAATACAGGCCTCGATTTCTTTGCCCGCGACCATCATCAGATCGGCCATCTCGTCGACGATCACCACGATATAGGGCATCTTCTCGGGGGCGAATTCCTCGGTCTCGAACACCGGCTCGCCGGTATCGTCGTCAAACCCGGTCTGCACCGTGCGGCTGAACATCTCGCCTTTCTTGAGCGCCTCGGCCACCCGGCCATTATAGCCGTCGATATTGCGCACGCCCATCTTGGACATCTTGCGATAGCGGTCCTCCATCTCGGCCACCACCCATTTGAGCGCGACCACCGCCTTTTTCGGATCGGTCACAACGGGGCTGAGCAGATGCGGAATGCCGTCATAAACGCTGAGTTCCAGCATCTTGGGGTCGATCATGATCAGACGGCATTCATCCGGCGTCAGCTTGTACAAGAGGCTCAGGATCATCGTGTTGATCGCCACCGATTTCCCCGACCCGGTGGTGCCCGCGATCAAGAGGTGGGGCATCTTGGCAAGGTTGGCCACAATCGGATCACCGCCAATATCCTTGCCCAGCGCCAAAGGCAGCTTTTGATTGCCATCGCCATAGGCACGGCTCGACAGGATTTCGCGAAAGCCCACCATCTCGCGGTTGTCATTGGGCAATTCGATGCCGATGACGCTCCGCCCCGGCACCGTCGAGACCCGCGCCGAGAGCGCCGACATGGAGCGCGCAATATCATCCGCCAGACCGATTACCCGGCTCGCCTTGAGCCCCGGTGCAGGTTCTAACTCATACATCGTGACCACGGGGCCGGGGCGCACGCTGACAATCTCGCCCTTGACGCCATAATCATCCAGCACGCTTTCCAGCATCCGCGCGTTTTCTTCCAGCGACTCATCGCTCAGATGATGCCGCTGAATCTGCTCGGGGTCCGCCAAGAGGCTGAGCGGCGGCAATTCATATTCCGGTTGCGCCGGGGCCTCGAACTTCAGGGTCGGTTGCGCCTCGGCGATGGCCCGCGACGAGGGCTGCACCGGCTTGCGCGGGGCGTGCTGCACCACCTTGCGAGGCTCGGGCACCGGAATGCGCGGCGCGGGGGCAGCCATCTCCGGTGCATCATCCAGACCATAGGCCTCGATCATTGCGTCGAAATCCTCATCCTCATCCAGATCAATCGTCGGCGCGGGCTCTGCTGCGGGTAACCGCGCCGTCAGCGGCGGCTCGGACGGGTAGTGGGTTGCCGGGCGCGCGCTCTGCATCAGCGCAGGCGCTTGCGCGGCATGGCGCGCGGTCAGCGGCGGTTCGGGTGGCAATGATCCGCGCGGCGCAGAGTTCAGGATCAACGGATCAGGCCCCCTGCCCCGGCCTTTGGTCAGAGGCGCCACCGATTCCACACGCACCGCAGGATTCTGCCGCACCCGCGACTTGATCACGTCAGAGATCTTGGCCCGGATACGATCATCACCGGGCATTTCCGCGGCCCCCTCATAGGTCGCGGCCTCCACCAATTCCGGCTCTGGCATCACGTCGGGCTTGCGCATCAACATCGGCATGCGCGCCAACAACCCACCCGGCTTTTCGACCGGCTGCGGGGGTTTTGACACGGCAGGGCCGCGCCGGTCCGCCGTCAACGGAACAGTATCGGCCCGACGCACCCGTGCGCCCTCCAATGCGGGTTCTGCCCGCAGCGGCACCGCTGCACGCGCAACAGCCGTCTCGTCACGCCGCGCGCGCCGCTCGGCCATCATCGCCTGCACGGCCTGTCCGGCCTGCGCCGCCCCACCGGCGCCACGGCCCATGGCCTTCATCACCGCTGCATAGCACAGGATCGCCCCCACCAGCAGGAACCGCGCTATCCGGCGCAGTTCGACCTTGGTAAAGCCCAAGACAAAGGCGCCCAGAACCAGCACCCCCGCGCCGAGCGCCAGCGACAAAACCTTGAGCCCGACGCTTGCCCCAATCGGCAGGATGCCCAGCAGTGCCCCAAGCACGGTATCGCCAAAGAGCCCGCCCAACCCAAAGCTATGGGTCTGCGCCCACTCCGCGCCCGGCGCCAGAGACGAGGCATAAAGAGCGAGAACCGCCAGCCAGATCGGTGCAAAAATCAACCGCCCCATGGCCCGTTCCTCGCCCCGGTGCAGCGCCAGCCGCGCACCCCAGACCGCCAAAACGATGGCAAATCCCCAAGACCCCCAACCGATGATCATGAACAGCGGCGCCGCCATCGACGCGCCCAGCCGCCCCATCCAGTTCTGCACCGGCGCATCGGTGGCCGACATCCAGCTCGGATCATCCGGGCTGTACGAGACCACCATTGCCGCCGCCATCAGCCCGAGGACGATCAACACAAGACCCAGCAATTCCTTGCCACGTTTCTCGATCGCCTCAGCCATGTTGCTGTCCAGCAAAGGGTCGCGCCCGCGCGTCTGATATGCCATGTCGTCCCTCGTCCTCAATCATCCATAGAGACAGTCACGCAGCCGCCTAAGGCCACCCGCCATCTCGGTTTTTGGGGCCACCATCGCGACCCGAATATAACCCTGACCGGGGTTCACGCCCCCCGCCTCCTGGCTCAGATAGGCACCGGGCAAAACCCGCACGCCGGTTTCCCGCCAGAGCCGCAGCGTCGCCGCCTCGCCATCCTCGACAGGCAACCACAGGAAAAACCCGGCCTCGGGGCTGTGATATCCCGGCAAGTTGCCGAGGATGTCATCGGCCATCTCGTATTTCTCGCCGTAGAGGCGGCGATTTTCGATCACATGCGCCTCATCCGCCCAAAGACGGGCCGCGACATGCTGCAACGGCATCGGCAGCGGCGATCCGGCATAATTGCGCAACTGTTTCATCTGCGCGATGTTCTGCGGTCCTGTCGCGACGAAACCGCTGCGCAGCCCCGGCAGGTTCGACCGCTTCGAGAGGCTGTGAAAGGCCACGATCCGCTCAGGGTCCGCGCCCATCTCCTGCGCGACCTCCAGAATGCCCACCGGGGGCGTATCGCGGTAAATCTCGGCATAGCACTCATCGGCAAAAATGCGGAAATCGTGCTTTTCCGCCAGCCGGATCAAATCCGCCCAATAGGCACGGCTCGCCACCGTGCCTTGCGGATTGGCGGGCGAGCACAGATAGGCGACCGTCACCCGGTTCAGAACCTCCTCCGACAACGCCCCGAAATCCGGCAGAAAGCCGGTTTCATGGGTGGCATTCAGAAACACCGGCTCAGCCCCCACGCTCAGCGCCGCCACCATATAGACCTGATAAAACGGGTTGGGCACCAGCACCACCGGGCGCTTGCCGCCCTTGGTTTCCGGGCTGAGCGCCATCATCGCATTATAAAGCCCCTCACGCGTGCCATTGAGCGCCATGATCCGCGTCGCCGGATCAAGCGTCACGCCATAGCGCCGCCCCACCCAATCGCTCGCGGCCTCAAGCAGCGCTGGCATGCCCTCATTGGTCGGGTACACGCCAAAGCCATCGGCATTTTCCGAAATGATATCAACGATCCAACGCGGAAATGCGTGCTTGGGCTCGCCAATGGTCATATGCACGACTTCTCCGCCGGGCGCATGGGCGTCCAATAGGGTCCGCAAGCGCGGAAACGCATAGGCCGGTAGGTTCGCAAACCGCTCGGGATACATGTGATACTGCCTCAAGGTTCGGGATCGTTCGCGTCCCGTTTCCCTGAATCTACCCAAGCCCCGGCCTCAGGTCCAGCAAAACCAATGGTCTAGACCCCCGATTGTGGCATTTTTGGCAAGCGCCCGGCTTTCACCGTTCTGCAAATACTCCTTGCCACCCATCCCCACGCGCTCCGGCAGAGGTCTGCGCCCTCAGGCCGCCGTCAATTGCCCGCCCTGCCAGCCCGTAACCCGCGCGCGCACAATCTGCCCCACGGGGCGGTCACTGTCGAAAACGACCTCGGTGAATTGCTCGGTGCGCCCCATGCGCGGCGCCTCCATCAGCACCGCGTGCTCGCGCCCCTGCTGTGCGGCCAGATGGGCGATAACCCGTGCCTCACCGGCAGCCCGCAACCGCCCGGCGCGGTCCTTGATGGCGCGGCCATTGACCTGCGGCATCCGTGCTGCGGGCGTGCCGGGGCGCGGGGAATAGGGAAACACATGCAGCCATGTCAGATGACAGTCCTCGACCAGCCGCAAGGAGTTTTCGAAATGCGCCTCCGTCTCGGTCGGAAAGCCTGCGATAATATCCGCGCCAAAGGTCATCTCGGGCCGCAAGCGCCGCGCCTCTTCTGCAAAGCGAATGGCGTCATCCCGCAAATGCCGCCGCTTCATCCGCTTGAGAATCAGATCATCGCCATGTTGCAGACTCAGATGCAGATGCGGCATGAGGCGCGGCTCCGTGGCAATCGCCTGCATCAGGTTCTCATCCACCTCGATCGAATCGATCGACGAGATCCGCAGGCGCGGCAGGTCCGGCACCAGCCGCAGAATCCGCATCACCAGATCGCCAAGCTTGGGCGTGGCCGGCAAATCTGCCCCCCAGCTTGTCAGGTCCACGCCGGTCAGCACGACCTCGTTGTAACCTGCCCCCACCAGTCGCTTGATCTGTTCGACCACGACACCGGCAGGCACAGAGCGCGAATTGCCCCGGCCAAACGGGATGATGCAGAACGTGCAGCGATGATCGCAGCCGTTTTGCACCTGCACATAGGCGCGGCTGCGGCTGCCGAATCCATCAATCAGATGCCCGGCTGTTTCGCGCACCGACATGATGTCATCGACCAGCACCCGCTCGGTCTCGCCGATGAAATCCCCCGCCAGCCGGGCCCATGTGTCCGCCACCATCTTCTCGGTATTGCCGATGACCGCATCCACCTCGGGCATCGCGGCAAAGGTTTCGGGCTCGGTCTGCGCGGCGCACCCCGTCACGATCAGCCGCGCCTCAGGGTTCTCGCGCCGCAAGCGCCGGATTTCCTGCCGCGCCTTGCGTACCGCCTCGGATGTCACCGCACAGGTGTTGACGATGACCGCATTGCCTAGGCCCGCTTGGCCCGCCAATTCCTTCATCGCCTCGGTTTCATAGGCATTGAGCCGACAGCCGAGCGTGGTGAATTTCGGGGCGGATGTCATCGCTTCGCCGCCAGAAACGCCGGCGTGAACACGCCGCTTGCCACATGCGCCGTCTCGCCGGTCATCCAGACGCCATCCTCGCGCCAGTCGACATGGATCGTGCCACCATCAAGATCAATCCGCACCCGGCGCCCCGTCAGCCCCCGCCGCGCCGCCGCCACCGCCGTCGCACAGGACGACGAGCCAGAGGCGAGCGTCACGCCAACCCCGCGCTCCCAGACCCGCATACGGATGTGATCGGGGCCAATCACCGTCGCCACCTGCACATTCGTGCGCTCCGGGTAAAGCGGATGATGCTCATACCGCGGCCCGAACTGCTCGAGCGGCACCGCCTCGGCATCGGCCACGAAAAACGTGCAATGCGGATTGCCCATGCCCGTGGCCACGGGACCACCCTCGATCGGCAATTCGAGCGTATCCATCGCCTCGGCCAGCGGAATCTCGGCCCAATCCAGCTGCGGCCGCCCCATATTCACAGATGTCAGCCCGCCGCCCGCATCGACCGCCACCAGCGCGCCGCGCGCCGTGCTCAGTTCAAGCCGCGTCTTGCCGCTCTCGTCCATCAAATGCCGCGCGATGCAGCGCGTGGCATTGCCGCAGGCCGCAGAGGTCGAGCCATCGGCATTGTAGAACGTCAGATGCGCATCGCCCATGCCTTGCGTGATGACCGCCAACTGATCAAATCCAATGCCCCGATGCCGGTCCGCAATGGCCGTGATCAACGCGGGCGTCAGCCCCAGATCGCGCGCGCGCTCGTCCAGCACGACAAAGTCGTTTCCCAGCCCATGCATCTTGAAAAAGGGCAATCCGGTGTGGTCATCGTGGCTCATGCTCGCGCATATAAACTGCGCCTTGCGACGAATCCAGCAGATCGCGGAATTATCTTGCACTTTCGGGGTTGACCCCCCGCCCCGCTCTTTCTAGATACCGCGTCTAGTGGGCCGTTAGCTCAGTTGGTAGAGCAACTGACTTTTAATCAGTGGGTCGCAGGTTCGAATCCTGCACGGCTCACCACTAAATCAAGAAAAAACAAGAGGTTAGGGATAGCATAAAGCTACGCCTTCCCCTCCTGTTTTTGCCTTGTCACCGGATTTGTCACCACATTTCGCACCATAGAAAAAGCCGGGCGATTCCCGCGCCCGGCCCTTGTCGATCTGGTGATAGGTTCAAGCCGCCTGTCGCAACACCGTTGCAGTCATGGCCTCGGCCCATGCAATAGCATCTAGGTCAAGCTGTCGATAGAAGGGTTCCACCTCCTGCCATGCTTGCATGGCCTGTGCCTTGATGATTAACCCGGTGACGGTCTTTTCCCTGAAATGGATGATCTGGCCAACTAAGCCCTTAAGTTCCTTACGTGCCGATACCGCTCGCTCCTGTGCAGCTTCAATGCCAGAGGCTTCCGTGATCCGGTCAACCTCTGACCAATAAGCGCGGGCCGGTTCAACCTTCGCAGCTTCCCGCTCTGCCCACCGCTGCGCCAGCTTGGCCCCCCTTTGGGTCTTGGTTTGCATCTTATGATGATACCTGCCCCACCCATATTTTGCCAACTTTCCGAAATGTTCCGGCGTTCCCACATCCCGAACAAAGAGTTTACATTCAAAACCTTCGGTTTGGATCCCTCGGCCAAGAATATCCCGATGAGTTTTGCAATCTTCACCATAGGCAAAGATCTCTGTGTCAGGCTTAGGCCACTGCGGCCCCCAAGTTTCTGCAATCTGCTGAACCTGTGCCGTAGCATCTTTGTAAGCCTGTAGCCGGTCGCTCAGCCCGTCTGCCAGTGAAAGCAACTCAGGGGCTTCCTGCGGTGCTGCATGGCCCTGTGCTGCGGCCCCCGTGGCTGCGGCGGTCGATGCGGCGGCCAGCCCAAGCAACAAGCGGCGGCGGTTTGTTTGAATGAATGTCATTGTCATAGTCTCCCATTATGATATTGCACCAATGGTGCAACTCTGCATCAATAACGCAAACTGCATCAAAAGTGCAAGGTAGAATATGACGCCCGAACAATGCCGCGCCGCCCGTGCCATGCTGGCCATGTCGCAAGATGATCTCTCCAGCGCCACCGGCGTTGCAAAACGAACCATTGCAGGCTTTGAAATGGGCCAGAGTTCGCCCTATCCGCGCACCATCGCGGCCATCCGCGCAGCCCTCGAATCTGCCGGGGTGGAATTCATCCCAGAGAATGGCGGCGGCGCTGGTGTGAGGCTGCGCAAGACGATCTAGCCACGCTCCGCTCGGACACGTTCAGCAGGCGGGCGGCATCGCCTCGGCTTACGGGCGCTTGCGCCGCCGCCCGTTCCGAAAGAGGAACGCCGGGAAGATGCGGGACCTCGTGCAAATTTGCATTAGGTTCGACGTCACTCCGGTAGCCCCTCGGCATATTCGCAACCCGCGCCGCGATGCTGGCCCGCCCCTCGTTCAGCTCGTGCCCTTAGCCATCCGCTGTATCAAGTTGTGACAGGGCGTTGCCGTCAACTTTTCTTGAGTAAAAACGGCGCTGAGAGAGAGGCGAACATGCTCTTTTTCATGACACCCACGAATTCTTTTCCGTCATCAAGCCTACAAATGAAAACCACGTCATTCGTCTTCCCTCCCAGATAACCTGCGGCAACCGCTCCAAGTGGGCCAGCAATAAGCGCTCCTGCAACGCCCCAGCCAACAGTGCCGCCCATTTTGCGGTCGGTGTCTGTGTTTACTTCTTCAACGGCAACAACACTTGAAGTTGGATACTTAGTTGCCTTCAATCCCCAGCCTCCAACCTCGTGAAGCATTAAATTTTGATTCAGGTATTGGTGTTTAACGTCGGTGCGAAAATCACCAGCAACAATCTTGAACTGTCCGAACAATGCCCGTTCTCCCGAATTCGGCTATTATCTATTGACGCAAAGTATCTTGAACCGCGCAAGTTCTTTCTCGAGACTATAGTTTCAAAGCCGCGCAGCTTCACACGCTAACGCACCACCTCTGCTTTATTAGTAAGACCGGGATTCGACACAGAAGGCTTTAGGTGACAACATCTGTGAAAGTAGGAATCAGGGAATATTAATGTGAACGATTTAACACGAATTCAGGTTTTGGAAATTCAACGTGGGGCGGATTCCAACGGCGGCTATGTAAATGGCCGCATCAACTTTCAGTTCGGCAAAGGCTCGGAGATTGCTGTGACTACCTCCGTCGATGATCACCCTGAAAAAAACAGCCTTCCAGAAGTTGAAGCCGCACTCGTAAGTCGCGCACTTCAGCTTCTAAATCACGCAAACTCGCTTGATCCTGATTCTCTCGATGCACTTCGGGAGAAGGGCCGTCTACCGACCCAGGGTTAAAAATTTGCCGCTCTTGATATTCCCTCATAAATTCGTCCTTTCTCTGTTGGAGCATCGCATTTCGTGCATGCTGGCTACGCGTCGAATTGAGCGAATGGGTCGTGTTCGTCGCCATCGCCGGGAATGTGGATCTTGCTTCGATCTGCCGGGGTTGCTCCAAGGCTTGCAAGAGCCTGTCGCGCGGCGGTCAGTTGCGCCGCTTTGACCGCATCACTGGCCTTTGCGGTTTCGCGGATTGCGGCCACCGCCTGCGCGGCAATCTCCAGCGCAAGACGATCCTCGCGCACAAGCCAAGACATGATGCCCGCAGCCTCGCGCCAAACCTCTTTGCCGTCTTTGCTCAGATAGGTCGGCGGTGCGCCAACCGGATCCCCGCTCGTGGCGGGTTCGCTGCGGTCGCGGTATCGCTGCGGGTTCGCCTTGTCTGCCCCAGTCAATCGGGCTTTGGCGAGCGGTGTCTTGTGGTTCGGCATGGTAGCCTCCTGAAAGTTTCAACTGTGGACATGTGCAAACGCCTTGGCCGCCGGTTCGCTGATTTGGATTCTGGCAACAATCGAATATCCCCCGCAAGAGCGTGCCGCGTCGGGCGTCACGTTTCCCACGGCCTCGGCCCCTTGGGGTTTCGATCAACGCTGCGCGCCGCGCTCTCGGCCCTCAGACGGCTTTGGGGCGTAAGGCGCAGGCTGGTGCCCAGCGTTTTGAGAACCTGCGCCTGCCGCGCGTGTTCGCGTAGCAGGATCGTATATTCCGCAAGGTCCAAAGCCCCCGGCCCATGCTCGGCTTGGTGGATCAATTGACCTATGCGGCGCAGCGAAACAGTCGTGCGGCAATAGGCGGCAAGGATCGGCAAAGACTCGGCCCCAATCCAGTCAGCGGGCAAAGCCTCGAGCGTGGCGTGCCAGACCTGCGCGCCCTCATCCGCCAATGAATAGCAAGCGTCCGGGCGCGCCTGCCTCTCCACGGGCGTTTGTGCCGGCGCTATCGCCGTGCTTGCCGCACTCGGTCTGCCTCGTTTTGCCATCGGTGTTTCTCCACGTTTATGGTTTAAGAGCTTGGCCGCCGGTCCGCTGTCAGGGGCAACCCGAACAATCAGGGTGCCCCCGCTCTCTTATGCAGTGCCGAACCGCAGCAGCTTGACGGCTTCAAAGTTCGCCACACTGCCACCTACACGCTTGTAGGCGTAGAACAGCACGTTCGGCTTGCTGGTGAAGGGATCACGCAACAGGCGCAGGCCATGACGGTCTACGATTATGTAGCCTTCTCGGAAGTCACCAAAGGCGATGGATAGGGAATTGGCCCCGATATCGGGCATTTCCTCGTCCAGCACCACCGGGAAGCCCAAGAGCCTATCAGGTTCACCGGACGCAAGGGACTGCGCCCAGATGAAATTGCCGTCTCCGTCCTTCATCTTGCGCACCGTGGCCGCTGTCTTGCGGTTCATAAGCCAAGAGGCATTTGGGCGGTAAACCGTCTTGAGCGAGTATGCGAAGTCAATCAACACGTCGCCACCTGCCGCACCAAAGCCGCCAGAGGTTCCCGTATTGATATGCTCGATAGTCCCCCATGCGCGGGTTGCATCTGGTGTCGCTGCGGTCGTGTAGCTTAGCAGGCCGCGCGGCTTAAGGATGCCATCGCCCCCGATAAAGGCTGCGCCTTCTTTGCGTGCAAACCGCATGGCGCATTTCTCGACCAGCCACGATGCAAGATCCAACTCGCTGTCATCCAGCAGCTTTTGCGTGATCTTCGGCATGGCATACATTTCATGAACGGGAACCGAAAGAACACCCAACTTCGGGGTGCCAGTTTCGGGGCGTATCTCTGTCTCGCCAACCCATCCGGCCTCTGCCTCGTCAAGGTCGTTGAATTCCTCGAATGAGGATGAGGATGCCGTGACCACGCGCGCCAGTTGCCGCATGGGCGACACCTCATACACGCGCTTGTTCATGGCCCCGCCAAGGGTCGGATAGACGCTGTAGCCGCCGTCAGGATCTGAGCCAACCGACATGGCCGCATTGGGTGCCATGATGGATGCAAGCGCCTCGTGGTCATCCGAACGGATGAAGCTGCGAAGGGCCGCGCTGATTTCGCGCTGGTTTCCGTCCATCGGTTCGAAGTTGCCGCCGGATTGACCAAGACCGCGCGCCGCCGACTTTGCGGCAACATCTGCGATTTGGCTTTGCAGGTCGGATAGCTGCGCCTTGTGATCGGCTTTGAAATTGACCACCTCGGCGTTGATTTGCTGAAGCATGGCAACAGGATCTTGGTTTGCATTGACGCGCATGATCCCGCGCGCAGGGGTGAACATCTTAGACATAAGGTAGCCTCATGTTTGGGCGTAGCCGTTGGACGGCATTTTGCCGGGTATGGAAGGATTGGCCCGTTGACGCTGCCAGCGTTGCGCGTGACGTTATCGCCGGAACAGGTAGCGCAAAGCATACCTGTGAAACTGTTTCGGGAGTCCGGTCCGGCCAGCGCAGAGCATGACCGAACCTTCACTTCCGCAATCAAATCGCAGCCGATTGCACCACCAGCCACAACGGTATCATGTTACCTCACTGCACTGTTTCGCGCAACTGTATTCCCTCTATTTCGTCGGCCACTCGACGCAGCCATTCCGCCGCACGCGCGGCCCCTTGATCTGACCACATCGAACTTTCGCGTCCAATCGAAAGTGGTCAACTAGGATATTGGCTCCAAAAAGGCTGTAGTGGATGCAAGAATGGGCGGGATCACCTCCTTCACTTTCGACAACTGCCGAGACGATTTGAAAAATTCTTTCATATTCTTTCAGTTTGATAAGCATTAAAACAGCTCCTTCACAAAGACACCTCGCTATTGGTGTTTTTTTTGGCGGGGGGCGGTGATAAGACAAAGCGCAGCGCTCGAGCGTTCAGGTCAATACTGGCGGGCCTTTATCTCCCAACCAGTTTTGATGGCGGGCTACCAAGCTCCTCAAGCTTACGAGCGACCCCTTGCGCCTGAAACGAAGCGTCACACGGATTTGGCACGAGCCACCCATTTGCCTTTCCTCCCTTGGTATGGACCGGCAAATTACCTCTGTCTGTCCCTAGAAACAGGTCTCCGTTAACGCAAACCACGCTTGGGTGAGAACTCCACATCCGCTTCATCAAGGCGGCCACGTCACTCAGGTCCTTCTGTGTTGGCTGGCGCACAGAATGATCGTTCTTTTTCGTAGATGACATCAGGATTTCAGTTGCGGTCATGCGTTTGAGTTTGTCCGGCAAAGGGCCGGTCCAATCAAACCGCATATTGAGCATTTCTTCGATCCAGCCGACCGTTCGGAATTTGTCTGCGTTCTCACGCAACAGCGCCTCCTCTTCGGCGTTTGGCCACCACGCCTCACCAGATATATACCGGCTCCAAGCTTCGGCCCAAAGCTGGTCGAGTTCATCATCGCTCCAAGAAAACGAAAAACGCCCAATCTTAAGTGGCAAGAACCGGCGATTTCCAGTGCGATCAGCCAAAAAAGCCTCGTCGTTGACCGTCCCGACAAAAACCGTCCGACGGAGAAAGCGCGATGTCGTTTCTGCATAGGGCATGCGCAGCTCATCCCTGCCGTTGGACAAAAAACCTTTGAGAGCCTCGATGTCAGATTTGCGGAAGGTCGCGTCCAATTCGCCAAGCTCTGTCACCCAAGAGGAAACCGCTTGTTTCACCAAATCTTTGTTTTTGGGGTCGAGCACCATGCCCTCCTTGAGATAGGAGCGCAACGGCGCCGGAAGAAGACGAGCAATGCCCTTTGTCTTGCCAATCCCTTGTGCCCCGACAAAGACCACGACATTCTCGAAATGCGGACGGGCCTCGGGGTTAACTGCACGGGCAGCGACCGCATGATCTGCGGCAGCACAAGCTTGAAGCAGGAAAACTCTAGCTGCAATACGCGCGATTTGCGGATCCGTTGCCCCAAGATCGGCGGCGAACTTCTCGAAGCGGGGCTTTTTGTCCCAATTCTTGGACTTCAAATACTCCGTCACGGGATTGAACGACCGGCGGTCTGCAATCGCCGTCATATGGATTCGCAAATTCTTGGTGGGAACCCCGTTCAGGTTACAAATTCCGATGACCTGAGACAACAGACCGCTGTCTGAGTTGTCGCCGGTTGAGGCGAGATTTGGGTGGGTCCAAGCGATCTCCTTGCAGATTTCATCATAGCGGAACGTAATCCCATAGCTGTTGAGTAGATATTCCACATTGTCGCCGTGGTCCAAGGTCACCAACCTACCATCGCGGTCCAACTTGGTCTGAGGAAAGCCGGGCGATGGAATTGGCTTTTCTATGGGAACAAAGCTCGCATAGCTTTCGTCCTCGTCACGCGGATGAAGGGACACATCGTCTTTGGGAGGAACGTTTGCAGCGCGCCAAGCCGTTACGGCGCCTTTAAGACTGCTGCTTTTGCGCCCCAAACCGAGGCTCTTGCACGCCTCTTTATAGATCAAGTCGGTTTCGAGTGGGTCGAGTTCAGATAGTGCAATGATCCTCACAATGGCGTTGTAGACGCCGTTCGCGTCTTTGATCGCTGCACAAGCGGTAGATAGGTCATGACGCAGCTGATAATACTGTTCGCCGCGTGCAAAGCTGAAGATCCCAGGCTGCTTACCCTCGTTCCAGTAAAACTTAGCAACCGAGCGTCCACCATCGTAGTCTGGTTCCAGAGGGTCGGGACAGGTCTTGCCATCCAGATCCGCGCCACGAGGCCCCATCAGTTCCGCAACCGGCACGGACTTGCCGTCGTCGAACTCGATCATGTCAGAGCCCACAAGGTGTTTAGCTTTATATCGCGCATGGGCGGTCCTTTCGGCCAGCTCGGCAGGGATCCCAGACCTTTGTAGGCGTTCAGCGTGATCGGCCATCGCCCGCCCTTTTGTGGCATCCGCCTCGGGCCGAAGCTTTCGACGTGCTGCGTCCATTTTGAGGCGGGCTTCTGCCGCGCGCGTTGGCCTCTCGGCGATCGAGCTTGGGTCGAAATCCGGACCATCAACACAGAACATCTTATGACTGCCGTCGACCTTGCGCAGACCCTCCCCTAGATCGGCCGTGGGGAAGTCCGGCTGCGTCGGACGCCCGAGCGCCTGATCGGCAAGGCTTCGCGGAAGCACTGCCCCTGATTTGCTCACGTAAGCATAGCACCCCTTCATTGAGATCCAGGCCCGCAGGTGGATTGTTTCGAGAACCTTCGGGGTAAGGGAGGCATCAGAGGTGACCAGCAAGACGCGCCAGCCACCAGCGCCGGAAAGAAGCTGCCCAGTATCCGCATTCTCGATAAGGCTGCTGCTTGACGGCAGAACAAGCATGGGCGCTGCCTTGGCTTCCGGAAGGAGCGCGAGAACAGCCGCACGAACCTCGTCAGGCGTTTCAAGGATCGACGGTTTGTTTGGGTAGGCGGTGTCTGCCTTGCAGGGATCAATGTCTATGCTTATCAGGCCGCGTTCCTTGCGAAACGCCAAGTAGTCCTTGGTAAGCGCGACAAAGCTGTCCACCGGCCATTGCTCAGAACCCATAGTCGCAGCTATTAGGCGCGCACTCGGGAGGACAATAGTTGCCCCACAGTTGGGATCAAACGTCCCAGTGACGAACATGGTTTCGCTGGTCGCAGAGAGGCGATACTTAAAGGCCTCTTCTGCAGTCGCAAAACAGCGATTTATCACTTCCCCTGGTCCAGACCGAGGACCCATCAAGGTGGATTTCTCGAGCCCATTACCATCTTTGTTCAATACCAAACGTTTGCCCACAGGGGCGTGGTATTTGACGCCGTTGATGCGGATCTTATCGGCCATAACGCTTCCCCCCATTGAAGCGGCCAAGCGTCGCCATTGGTCTTGTGTTCGGATAGTGAATGCGCCGCTCCAACCAAGCCTTGACGGCAGATGTAGGATAGAGTTTTCGGCCACCGACCATCAGCGAAGGCAGCCCGTCCGGCTCTGTCTCGTAGCGTGCAATGGTGCGGTCGGAGACGCCAAGTTGCCTGGCGAGTTCGGTCCGCGGAATGTATTCATCCAGAATGGGCATGCGTCTCTCCATGTTTTGCGCAACGGTCGCAACGACCGGATCGCGCCATGTCCAGAGATTTATCAATGCGGTGGGGGTGCGGGCAAAATGCCAACTTGAAGTGTTTTCCTTTCCAGGTTGGTATTCACATCCCGGAGTGCCCCTGAATGCGCTGTGTTTACAGACGCAAGGCCGCGACAAAACGGGAGGAGGGTTTCCCCAAGGCACCCCGGATAGCCGACCGTCACGTTCGCGATGGTCTCGGCCAACAACATTGTCCGGCTCTGCCTCATCGCTGCCCCTCCTGCGGGCCTTGTAGAAACGCTGTCAAGAACTCCACCGAGAGCGGCGAATGATCACACGACCGTAGCCACCCCGGGCCCATATGCAGCAAAGATTTCGGAGCCGTCCTGCGGCCTCTTGCGCGCTCGCCGTACATCGACCAGCGACTTCACCATTGCGCATAGCATGGGCTTACCTTACCAGCCGACGAAAAGTGCATGCTAAGGAATTCACTATGAAATTTTGGATATATGTCGCCGTTTGCTTCCTCGTAATTGGAACTCTATTCCCGATACTCAGAGGCGATGGCGCGGGTGCCGCAGAAGGCATGATCGGCGGCCTTGGTGTCTTGGCTATAGTTCTTATCATAGCCGCGCTGGTTTGGTTGGTGAGGCTTCCATTTAAGAAGAAAGAGTAATTCGAGCCAATTATCAATGAACGTCAATATCGTTCCAGAAATTGGATCG
This sequence comes from Roseovarius sp. MBR-51, assembly GCF_053628575.1. Taxonomy (NCBI): domain Bacteria; kingdom Pseudomonadati; phylum Pseudomonadota; class Alphaproteobacteria; order Rhodobacterales; family Roseobacteraceae; genus Roseovarius; species Roseovarius sp. MBR-51. The sequence goes on along the minus strand of NZ_JBRJGQ010000004.1, from coordinate 18,484 downwards.
ACTCAACTTAGAGAAGCGCCCTCATGATGTCACTCTTCTTGGCACGTCTTACCCGAAGTGTCCTACTGACACTTGCACTTATTATCTGCATTCCCAGTTTTGCAAGTGCCGAAAGTGGGCCCGGGGGGCGCGATTTCGTGACTGGTCTGCTGAAGGAATCAGACTTCACCCCCATTTTTAGGGCGATGTCGCAATATTTCCCGGAGGATGCTCGAAACTTGGAGGTGAGCCTACGAAGGACTGCGGATCGACTTGGCGTAGACCGCACCGACATCATTCCGATCGACGATGTCACGCGCATGTCACAGGATATAGCTAATTCTATCGCACAGTTCTATGCAAACTACCGGACCCATGTCTACAACGCGCCCAACATCGCCCTACTGAATGTCCTTCAGGCGCACATCCAGCCAATCAAGTATTTGCAAGCACACGGCAATGACTGCAATAATTACCTTGTATATGGCGCTTCCTCGAGCCTAATCCAGACTGAGGTACCGTACTCCATGATAGAGGTGGCCGCGGTTACAAAGTTCCAAGCGATGTATGACGGATCCATGTCGCCTGTCCCGCGACCACAGCTTACTGCATACTCCGACGCCCTACGAAATCAAGTTTTCCGAGGCATGGACCAAGAGGAGATCGAGTTGCTGTCTAGCCCCCAAATTACGAACCCAAAAACCTGCTCAGCCAACATCAAACTGTTGGAGAATATCTGGCGCGCCGAGGGTCATGACGCTGAGCTGTACAGGGCCGAAACGGTCTTATTGCTACTATCCCAGTAGCCCCAATGCCGACTTCTGGCCGATCGATATCGTCTGCGCCCCCTTAACGTGTTGCGATGCGTCGAAAGGAGGCCTTCAGCCTGCCAAAGAACCGCTCTATCTTGTTGCGTTCCTTGTAAAGTTCAGCGTCGAAATCGGCGGGGAGCTTTGGATTGGCTTTGGGCGGGATCACCTCGATTGCACCCTGTTCCCAGATCATTTTCCTGATCCAGTCGGCGTCATAAACTACCCCAACTTGAAGATAGCCGGCAATACAGCCGCCATGAAACTGAATGTGACCGCGTAAATTCTACAGTGGCACCGCGTCAAAAACGGTGAACGTATTACAAGTTCTGTTGCATAAAGAAGCGCCCATGACTATCAATCTCGAACAATTTGGTGAGAACAGTTTGGTTATTGTAAGATTTGCGATTTCCTTAGGACCGCGCCAGTCGCATTGAGCCAATTCGCAGCTAAGAAGCAAAGGGGCCGGTTGTGATCCGCACGTTGTCAAATATCTTCCGCTCGGATGAATTTATCTCGAGTTCGGAAATTTTCCCAGATATCGACAAAGACCGCATTGCTCGAGATCTGAGCCTTGAAGAGGCCGGACGGAAGCGAGGTGGCGAGGGGCAGCCTGGAACAACTTCTGAGACGCTGGACCATATCGAGTTGAAGGCCATTTCCCGCGTTGAATCGCTGCGGCGCCGCGGTTTGGAGAATTTCGAGACCAACAGAAGGGTCTATTCCGAACGCCTCAACAAGGCATCGTCAGCACGAATGCTGGTCGAGACCGAGGCTGAGGATGCCAAAGCGCGTTTCACAGAGGAGGTAACCAAGTGGCGGGCTATGATGGTCACGCCGCGCGAGCGTGTACAGGAGACCTATCGCTGGCGCACTCAGTTTCGCGAACAGAACAAGATCGGTGCTCGCCCTGCAAGGCTCGCAAGCAGTTGGCCAAACATCATCGGTCTTGCATTGATTATGATCCTGCTGGAGGCCGCTGGAAACGCATACCTGTTCTCTCAGAACAACCCACTCGGCATTCTGGGCGGGCTTATCGCTGCCTTCTTGGTGTCTTTCGCGAACGTAAGCATGAGCACCTTTCTGGGGATTGCTGCGCGATTCATCAATGTCAAAGGCTTTCAAAATCTCTTGAAGAAATTTTTCGGTCTTCTTTTCTGCATGGCTTGGCTAGCATTCGCCTTGGGATACAACGCTGCCGTCGCGCATTTCCGAGATGCCGTCGAGACCACTCTACAATGGCGAGAGGCTGGTGAGATGGCAATTGACACTTTGATTGCGAACCCAGTCGGATTGAACACAATGGAATCCTACGTGCTGTTCCTTTTAGGTTTCTTTATTTCTATCGTGGCCTTCTTAAAGGGCTACCACTCATCCGACCCGTATCCAGGTTATTCGAAGGTTGCGGCGGATGTGGTCCAAGCACGCGATACCTACATTGGATATCTCGAAGACTCCATCGACACCTTGGCGGAGCACCGAGACGAAGCCGTGGACGCATTGCGGCAAGCCCGTGACGAGGTGGCCCGGCATATTCACGACTCCGTGGATGCTCTCTATGGACAAAAGGCACTGCAGGCGAACCTGAGCCCCTTTTTGGAACAGTGCAACATCTCTGCAAACTACCTGCTTGCAGTCTACCGGGATGCCAACAAAGCTGCGCGAAAGGACGATGGCCCAGCGTATTTCGATAAAGAATATGCTTTCGAAGTTTTCCAGTCTCCGGTCTCTGAAGATGACCGACGCAAAGAGGCGGAAGAGCAAGTGAACGAAGTCTCAAAAATGGTCGACAGGGCTATCAAAGAGATCTTTGACGTGTTCCATCGCTCTGTTCAGGAGCATTACGAGATTGACGAACTCGAAGGCACTAAGATTGACAGAATGAATCGCCATATCTCAAAAAGCGTACCCGTGACTGGCGACTTGAAGGTCGTGGCCGCCGACAAGGAAGCCGTCTGATGGCGCGACGTAGGAAGTACAACCGGCCCAATTCTCGCAGAAGGGGTTCCGCTCGCAGTCGCGAAAGTGGTAGCAGCAATCTCGGATGGTATATTGCCATCGGTGCCTGCTTGCTGATCATTGGAGGCGTCCTCTGGGGCTCTCAGGCATTACTCTCCAAATCGAAGATCGACGAGGCAACGCTGTGTCATGCCGGGGGCCCGGTCAATGTTACCTCCATCCTGCTTGACCTGACGGACCCGTTGAATAGCACGCAACAAGCCCGCCTTAAGACGATCATAGAAAATGAAATTGCATCTTCCTCGACAGACACGATGATTGCGCTTGGAGTAGTCAGCGAAGATCCAAATCGGTGGGGATCATTGTTTGCCAAGTGCAAACCAGCGACCGGTGAAGCGGCGAACGCGCTATACGAGAACCCGACACTTATAATGGCACGGTACAATCGAGAATTTCTGACGCCCATTCGGGACAAGATGGAAGCCTCGCTCCAGGGTGAGGTCGAAAACCAGTCTCCGATCATGGAAGCGCTCCAGTCTCTAATCGCAAGCACGCCCGACTTCACCCGTGCCCGTGGGCAAAGGAAGATCATCATTGTTTCGGACATGCTTCAGCACAGTGATTATCTGAGCTTCTACCGGGGTCAGGGATGGGATTATTTCTCGGACAACGAGGGCGAGCAGCGTCTTGCCAGCAACATGTCCAACGTCATCGTTGAGATCCTGCGGATTCCCCGCACGGCAGGAAACTTGCCTTCCCGCAGTGTCGTTGAAGGCTTCTGGACACGGTACTTCGACAAGCAAGGTAGCCAACCGCCAAGTGTCAGCTCCTTGGGGGATCTTTAATGTCAAGACCCAGACGCATGCATGATGTTGCGCCACGCGACGTTCTCGACAGGGTTGCTTTTTTTGTAGCATTCGTTGCTGGGGCATTTGGCAGCATTGCGATCAAGGCCCTCGGTACACACCCGTTTTTTGCAGCGGGCTATGCTGCAATGGTTCTTATTGCTTACGCTCTTCTAGCTTGGGCAGGAGGTCGAGTGAAACTCGAGCCCGAAACCATCGGGGACAACTGCTACTATCTTGGCTTCCTCTTCACACTCTCGAGCCTGTCCTACACGCTTTATCAAATGTCGGATCCGACTACGAACGCGGGGCGTCCTGTCGATATCCCAGTTGTCATATCGGGCTTCGGGGTTGCCTTGTCTTCCACTATCGTCGGCGTATTTCTTCGCGTCTTAATGATGCAGCTGCGCACTGATTTCGTTGCGAAAGACCGAGAAGTGCGGGCCGACATCAATCGCTCGTTCAGTGACTTCCGCAAGAACATGGCCGGCATGCTCTCGCAGATGAAGGCTTACTCGGCTGAGTCTGTGCAGCTGGCATCCGAGCGGGATGAGCGAATAAGAAAGTCGACTGAGAATTTCGTGGATGACTACCGACAAGCCCTCAAGAAAAGCACGACGAGCTTGGCTGACCACATGAAGGAGGCATTTTCCGAAGCGATGAGGGATGTTGTGAAGGAGTTTTCGGAGGCGCAGAAGGCCAGCCACGAGCAGATGGAATCCACGCTGAAAGAACTAGAGGCCTTAAAGAACAGGCTTAATGAGCAAGAGGCACAGTCGTTCGAACAGATTGGCGCCCGGCGAAAGGTTCTTCTGAAAGAGATCGCAGAGTACGAGAAAGCGATAAAGACCCAGAGCGAGGTTACGGAAGCACATATCAAAGCTACACGCCGTGCAACGGATGCGATCTCAATGCGCTTTATCCCGGCGCTCGATGGCATGAAAGAAAGACTAGATACGTTTCCGCCCACGTCCCCGGCCGAAGTTGCGTCCTTAGAGAGTAAAAATGTAGATAAGAAAAATCTTGAAGACCCTGCCGATCAGCCAGTCTCGCTGAAGGCGGAGACGCCCCCTGGGCCTTGGCGGGGCAAGAGTGGGAAAATCTAAGGTATGAGTGATCCAACACATATGGATCGAAGCTACCGGCGTGGTGCCATAATGGGTCTAACCATGGCGGAGGCGTTTATCCTTATAGCATTTGCACTTCTCCTACTTTTTGCATTCTGGCAATGGGAAAAAGAGAAAGAAAATACGCCGGAGGTCCAAGCCTTCAAAGACATGCCGTACGATCAAAGGCAGACAGTGCTGACCGCTTCGCAAGATGGATCGATTGAGGCATTCATGGTTCTGAAGGAGAACGGCGTGGACTTCAAAACGCCCTCGACAGTCGACGAGCCAAAAGAGAAATGGCGCTTCATCGACCAGGACGAGGTTCGGCGCCTTCTCGATGCGGCGTCCAAGTTTCCAGAGGACATTCAGCGAGATCTGGCTGATATGATGGAAAGCGAGGAGGCGCAACAAATCCTCAAAGAAATGGGTGCACTCGAAGAGTTGGTCTCCTCTGGAAAGGAAATTGCAGATCTCGTTGCCTCAACGGAAGTCGCACAGGCGATTGATGAATCCGGGATGAGCCCTCAAGATCTCCTTGCAACAGCGGGCATTCTGAAATCGCTGGATGAATCCGGTCGAACCTTTGAGGAAGTTGTAGACGCTTTGGAAACGCTGACAGCCTTACAGGAGGCTGGTCAGACACTCGAGGGGATCGCGAGCAAGATTTCCCAGGCGGAGGCCCAACAAAAAATGATGGTTGGTGCCTTGAGAAGCGAGTTGGGAGAGATTGTCTCAAGCGTCGGTGGACAAATTGACGAGAATGGGGCGATTATCTTGCCTGATACTATTTTGTTTGAGCAGGGCCAGGCTCGCATTACACCGGTCCTGGAAAAATTTCTGGCGGAGGCATGTGAGCCTTGGGTGACCACCCTAAAAAGCTCTGGCGTCGATATAGCTGAGATAAAGATTGAAGGGCACGCGTCTTCGGAGTGGCGTTCCGGATCGTCTCCGAGGCAGGCCTATCTTGGCAACTTGGACCTGAGTCAACGGCGTTCACAGGCTGTCTTACGCGTCTGTCTCGACTTTATTCGAAACAATAGGACGCTTGATTGGGCCCGAGCACATATGATCGCGGTCGGTTATTCTTCTGTGCGACCCGTAATGAAGGATGGAGAAGAGGACCGAGCTGCGTCTCGCCGTGTTGTATTGAGCGCGGCCCCTAATAGAGAGAGCTTGATAGACCAGATTGAAACCGAAGCAAAATCTGTGCGTGGTGACAGCAAGCAGTAAATATTTCGAAAAATTGGAGAGGATTAATGAGTAAGCTAGTGCTTGCGAGCATTATTCTGTCGGTGGCCGGTGCAGCCCTGTCTGCGTCGACTATCGAAGGACGTGTCACCAATGTGCGAGATGCGGACACGATTGTTATTGCGGGCACACCTATCCGTATCAATGGGCTGGATGGCGTGGAGAGCGGCGCGGCCGGATTCAAGGAGGCAAAACTTTTCGCTCAGCGCCTCGTGCAGGGCAAAATAATTACATGCATCCTTAATGGGCAGCAGACGTACGATCGCATGGTTGGCACTTGCTATGTCGATGGCGAGGACTATGCGGCGACCATTATTGCAAACGGGCATGGTCTTGACTGCCGACGGTATTCCAAGGGTCGATATGCTCACCTTGAAACGCCGAAGGCCAGACGAAATCAAGTCCGTGCGCCTTACTGCTGAACCTTTGACCTGCCACTGAGTGTTCATCTATTGACCCATTGACTGAACGGGTCAGTCTTTCGCTGCACGACACGGGCCACTGATCTGGGAACGTGTGCAATAGGTCTCGTAGCGTTATGGCGGCATGGTCATGAACTCTGCATATTTGGCTTGCGAGCTATGCCAGGAATTGTGTGAATAGGGCTGGGAAGACGGCGTATCCTGGCGGGTCGCCTGCTTTGTTGGGAACGAATCGCAGGCGGGCACGATTGCGGCCCTTGAACAGAATATTGGCTGTATTCCCCAGACCCTGCGCGAATGGGTCTAGCAGATTTTTTGAAAACCCCTTTGACTTGACAGTTAGCGCACGTGGCGCCGCTTGCGTAACGGAGCACGATCTTAGAAGCGACGGTACGGAAGGGCTGCGTCCAAAGACTAGCCTCGTCATGGATCGGCGCCGTTGCTGGCAACGAATATGCTCGCGCAAAAATGCTGTCTAAAGCAGAACTGGCGTCGATCCATATCAGGCACGAAAATTAATGAAAGTGGCACCCCATTGACTTGGAGAAGCCTTTGATGTGCCATCTTTACGTTCATAGATTAAATCGCTTAGGTTGTTTTTGAAGGAACGGAACGCGATGCAAGTACTTAAAAAAAATCAAAAATCTCGTTATTTCCTCTCCAGAAAGCCACGCTGCACGCTTACGTATAACGAGATATAAATTCCATGGGTTGCCGCACTACTGATTTTCTCCTCAGCCAATCTCTGAGGTCGCATAATTCTCCACCGTTTATTGGCCTTGCTCCACTAAAATCAAAGTTTCGGGATGGTGCTGTGGAAAAGACTCAGGCCTTCCTTGGTGGTTCCCCGTCTCGGTTGCCGAACCTCTTTCAGAGTTTCCCCTATGTTGCCGCATGGTGCGTAACGCAGGCGCTCAGCGATTCCTACGGCGAAACCGATCACGGCATATACCGACACATCGAAGACGTGCTCGGCATTTCACTTGAAACGCAGCAAAGCCGACGCATGCTTTTCGAAGGCTTCTGCCATGTGTGTGACAAGCTTGGACTTCCATCGCGTGGCTTCGACAGGATGGTAGATGTCTACCTCCTTCATGCAGGTGTCCCTGTTTCGCATTTGCCAACTATCATTGAAGCGTTTTTGCGCCAGGAAGCCGCTTTCGGCCCAACTCCAATCGAATCGACAGTGCTGCTCAATAGGTGGGAGGATGACTCTTTAGAATTTGTACATCCCTCAATCATCACTCCGCGCCGTGCCATTCTTTGGGATGAGACCGCTTGGCATGCCACCCTTTTTGCCCGAGTAAGGGAGGCAACAACTTCATTTCAGCCAGTTATTCAATTCGAGGAGCGCTTTGCGGAGGTTTTGGCTCAAAGACTAAACGGACGCAGGAGTGGCACGTCACAGGCAGCACAGGGTCTGATGCCCGTACCGAAGCCAAGGCTTACGTGGCGCGATGGCGCACTTTCCCTTCGGCTAGCGCGCACCGAAGGTCGCATACAGTTTTGGCAGGACCACGAAACGCGACCTCTTCGCCTTCGGGGCGGCGACGATTGGATGTTGCCCCAACCATGGCCAAAGCACATGCGGTGGCAAATTGGGACGCAAAGTGGCGAACTCACATTCTTGGTTGCATCGACGGGCTTTGCGATATTCGATCGGACTACGGGATATTTAGTAAGAGACAGTGAGGGCGCTCGCCGCGAAATTGAGGTTGACGCCTCAGACGCCGTGATTTTGTCCCGCAGCTCGTTTTCCATTCATGGTGAACCTGCACTTGAAGCCGGCGCACACGGTTTCATCGGGTTTGCAAAACTTGGTTGCGTGCCGGTCAAGCTGACAACACAAGATGGTGAAACAATCCTCCGGGCCCGCCCGCGCCGACGTCTTACGCTGCGAGACGGCATTGTGGTGGGCGGCCCGCGAGGCCCACTGTACGCGTCGTCGGCGCTTTTGAATGTCGAAACAGGTCTGGATCGAACTGAAAAAAGATACTTACGCCTCATAGTTGGAACAAGAACCGCCGATGTCGAAATCGAGACTGTAAACGGTTTTGGTGAGACCTGCTTGGCCGACCTTCTAAAATATCTGCCTGAAATTTGTGAGGCCGATCCGCTGCGGATTCGTGTCGAACTCTTGGCACCAGTGGACGGTGCCTCACCTCTTCGCAGCGCTGGCATATCGTTGGAAGCATGGGTGTGGCCAGGCTTTCGTGCGAGCAACGGCCTTATCTTTCATAGCGAACGACCTCCAGTGAATTTAATGGAAGAGCAGTCACGCCATGCCGGACGTGACGATAGTGGTCAGCTATGTCTGGATCCGGCGGGTGGCTACATCTCCGCTCGGGCCGTGTTCGAGATCGAGAGTAAATTCATTCCCTTCGATTTTCCATGGCCTGACGTGACGGTCGTACGGCAACGGAGTGACGGAACGCCAATTGGCCTCCCCACTGGGACGCGGCTCAGTGTCGGCGAAGAGAACCGGTTTGACACGATAACGATCCGTTGTCCGGATGCGGATGCTTCGCTGATCGTTCGAGGCAGGCAGGAAAGGCGGCCTTTTGCTCACGGCCTGACTCGGAACCTAGCGCTACGGGATCTTCTGATGCCTGCGAGCGATGACAAAGTACTACTTCGACGAAAAAGCGGTGCCGAAGTCCTGTTGTTTGAGCTCGTCCCTTCCTTGGCGCCGGTCGCGGTTCAATTTCTGCCGGCAAGCTCGGCTTTTCGCCTGCATCTCAGGCTTAGCCAACCGATCGACGCGATTGCCTTGGACATTGCGGACGAGCGCGGCGCGGTTGAAATGGTCGAGGTGGGACTTGGGCGTCGCCCCGTTGGGGGCCGACAACCATCTTGGCTTGCGGCCAGCCTCATCAATAACGACCCGAAGCAAATTGAAATTTCAATCAGCCTTAATGATTTCGTCGATGGCGTCAGCTTGGCGCGGCTCCTCGTCAGACCCGACGCTCAGTCAGATGAAAATAGCGCATGGAGGCCTTTGCGAAACTCCAGAGGCGACGCGTTCGCCCTCGCCCTACAGAATCCCGAGACCGAAACATCAGTTTCTTTGGAAAGGATCCAGAGGCGCTTCGAGGTGCTCAGTCAATGGCTGGCTGACTGTTTTGCCCCAGAGTGCTGGTCTCAAATCGAGCGGGTGTTAGTGCCGCGCTGGCAAACCGTTGGCAGGGCATTGAGTGCACTCCCCTTTGGCCGGACTTCGCTGATGATTGCAGCAGCAGTTCCGCCACCTGAACATACAGCAGCATCATGGGTTCCCATTGCCCATCCCATACAGCTGGTGCCTGACCTCTACGGGGGACCTGTCGAGACTTTTGCTGCACTGGCCGCATCCAGCGATCCGGGGGTTGTCGAAATGTCAGCGCTGTTCACGCTGACCACGGCCCGCCTTCGCGACCTTTCTCACCTTCATCCAACAGTTTTTTTAGCATTCCGAAACCGCATCGCTGCGATGCAGAACGGACAGCCGCTTGCTGGGTTTGAGCCCAAGCGGTTCTTTAAGAACATCCCACTCGTTGATGGCGATCCTTCGGCAGGGTGGTTCTGGCGAGGGACTACTCTTCTTGGTCCGGATCATTGGCGCGCGGCCTTTCTGCGTTTCACGGAACGCTTGGAGACGGCAGGATTGTTCACGACCGACGAGGCTGACGACGGCCCGAACAGCCGTCGGCAAGAAGCCCTACAGAGACTGATCCACGCGGCTTGGACGATTGCGCCCCCGGACTTACGCCCTCCAGCCCCACTCCGGACTTCTGATGCGGAAGAACAGTCGCCTATCGACGTTTGGACCGCCTCTACACTTTCCGCATACGCCAAAGCAAACCGGACTGGCGAATTACCAGAATTCCTTTCTGCGCTTCGTCAGCAACTCAAATGGTCGGAAGCAGACGTTCTCACATCGCTCGCGTTTCTGCTTCGACTTGCCCCCGAACTTTTCGCCTATTTTCTCCTTATGTGGCAAATCGCCAAGGACCGCCCATGACAGCCGAACTCGACCCACTTCGCTTCAAGACAGAACTTGGCAGCACCCTCGCGCGGTACATCACAACCGCCGCAGCGATATCATCATCAAGAGCACCACGTCTCGCGCGCGCGGTCGCGGACGCCTGCGGCCAAGCTGATCTTGTCAGGGGCCCGTTTGTTGAGAGTCTGCCCGATTTCGAAAAGGGAGGCTCGATAGCAGAGCACGTGGCAGCGGGACCCCTGCATAAAGGGTGGCAGGCTCTCGAGCATAGCAGCGAGGGACAGAATCTCTACAACAGGCCTCTTCATCTTCATCAAGCCGCAGCGATAGGGCGCGACGAAAATTACCTAGTGGCTACAGGCACAGGCTCGGGCAAGACTGAGTCCTTCCTTTTTCCAATGATCGATGACCTTTTGCGTCGTGGCGACCTTGATCGCCCCGGAGTACGGACAATTCTTGTCTATCCATTGAATGCCTTGGCCAATGATCAGATGCACCGGATTGCACGGCTCTTGTTCCGAGACCTCGGAGATCCCGGCATTACTCTTGGTCGATTCACCGGTCAGGTGCGATCAAATTCGACGCGCGCTGATGAAGAGACAAGGATCACTGCAACTCCGACGTTTCAAGCTGATTTTCCAGATGCCCGTCATGCTCCCAAAAATTGGTATCTTTCGCGCGGCGAAATGCTTGATCGGCCTCCGCACATCCTTGTGACCAATTACGCCATGCTCGAACACATCCTTTTGTTGCCACGTAATAGGATGTTGCTCAAAGACGCCGACATTCGCTGGCTGGTTTTAGATGAGATACACACTTACACAGGTGCTCAAGCAATTGAGGTCGCTTTCCTTCTGCGTAAACTTAAGGCGCGACTGGGCATTCCAAAGAGCCAGGTCAGATGTGTTGGCACTTCTGCGAGCCTTGATCCTTCTCGACGAGAAGAATTAGCGCGTTTTGCAGAAGACCTCTTTGGCGAACCATTCCCAAGCGGCGATGGTGCGGTGATCACGTCTGAACGCAGATTGCACCCCGCACTGACCGAAGGTGATACTGAAAGGAACCTGCCAGTCTCAGAGTGGGTTGCAGCAGGGGCTGTCTTGGCGCGGGTTCGCGAAGAAGGATCCTTAAGCCCCGACAATGCATCTTACGCCGTTGCCGATTGGAACGCAGCGATGCGTAGCTCCGGTCTTTCGGCATTCGTGCTCGATGACACCGAATCCTTTGGTGATGCATTGGCAGTAAAACTAGCGCGACGGGAAGAAGTCCGTGCGGTTGCCGAGGCCCTGATCGGGCGCGCTCTTCCGTTTGAGGACCTTGCCGCACGAGTATTTCCGTCTGCAGCGGCAGAAGAGGCACGGACGGCGCTTACCGCGCTGATCTCTCTCGGCGTTTTGGCGAAACCGTCTATGGCTGGTGCCTTTCCGCTACTGCCTGCTCGATATCATCTTGCTGCGTCCGGTGTCGAAGGCGTTGCGTTGCGCCTATCTGCGCAGGACGGTGAGCATTGGTCGCAGTTTCGCCTCTCCCGAACCGGGACACACATCGACAATGCACCGGCGTATCCCCTACTGGTTTGCCGCAACTGCGGGGAGCCATATATTGAGGCATGGGATGACGGTTCCACCCTTCACCCGCGATCTGACATCAGCCCGAACTCACGACGGCGAGTACTTAGGCTCACTGCAGCAGGCGCAGTGGCGGGTGAGTTGGACGACGACGTTGATGACGCGATCGATGCCGAGGCACCTTTTGATTTTAACCCTGAAAACGGAATGCTGGAAGATGGTCCTGGTGACGGCATCCTTTCGCTAGAGCCAGCGATCATGCGTGAGGATCGCGAAGAGCGACGCGCTTACGTGCGAAAGTGCATCTCCTGTGGCCAAACGGGGGGACGCTTCGCGGAGCCAGTTACATCTATCCATCCAGGGGATGACGCACTCGCCGCTGTGACTGCGCAGGCGCTGATCGAGGCGCTGCCTCCTGCCCCAGGTCATGCACCAGACGTTCCCATGAAGGGCCGTAACCTTCTTGTCTTTGCCGATAGTCGACAGGATGCTGCATTTTTCGCCCCGTTCTTCGAACGAACAGCACGAGATCAAGCAATTCGCTCTGCCGTGGTGAAGGCTCTTGAGCGCGAAGCCAATGAACCTTTGGATTTGCAAAGCCTCTGCGATGGAGTCTGGCGTGGACTTCGTCGCGAAGGCTTTCGCCTCTATGATCGAAGAAACCCCGAGGCGATGAGCACAACTGCAGCGAAAGACAGACTGACTGCTCTCATCGCAGCTGAAGTCTGCGGGGGCGCATTGCGGGTTTCACTCGAGTCCTTAGGTTTGGCAACTGTAGTCTACGAGGGTGCCCCAGCAATCTCTCGACGTGTCGCCGAGCTTCTCCCTGCGGGACGGCAGTCCTTGGCTCCGGCGCTGGTGAGATTCCTGCTGGACCTGATACGACATTCCCGCGCTATCAATAACCTCGAGGTGATCGACCTCACAGATGAGTCGATTTGGGGTGAAGGTCAGTCAAGCGCAGACATCTCCTGGTCGCTTACAAGGACCAATGCAAGCAGACGCCTTCGGACGATGCTTCCCGAAGCGGGACGTCCTAATCGTCCTCTCTGGCTGATGGTGGATCAGCTTGGCCTAAGCGATGCGATAGCGCGAGACATTCTCTCGGCCTTTTGGGACGAGGCAACGCGTCCACGTCATCGCCTTCTGGTTCCAGGTGGCTTTGGCTACGTGTTGAACCTAGCCGCCCTGCGCTTCACTCCAGCGCCTGAAGGTCATTTGTGGCGCTGCCAAAGCTGTGGAGGAATGAGTCAGATCGACCTTGACGGGGCTTGTGCATCATGGCGATGCACCGGACGCACCATAATGATGCCCGCGATCGATCGTGCAGAGATGCGGCGACGGAACCACTATCTTGTGCGTTACACAGGGACTGCCCTTAGTGGCGTCGCGCGCGAGCATACCGCTGCCATAGGTTCTGCGGAACGCGCCGAGATCGAAGAGCGCTTCCGCCAGGGCGAAGTAAACCTTCTCAGCTGCACCACCACGATGGAAATGGGCGTTGACCTTGGGGATCTGGAAGCGGTGTTCTGTCGCAACGTGCCGCCTGGAATTGCCAACTACCAGCAGCGGGCCGGGCGGGCGGGAAGACGTGCTCAAGCCGCGCCGATTGCTTTGATGATGGCTCGCTCAAGCCGATACGACCAAGCCCAGTTTCACGGCCTTCGTAGCTATCTTGAGGCAATGCCCCCTGCCCCCTACCTTACTCTCGATAATCCAAGTTTTTTCCGACGCCACCAAGTCTCTTGCCTCCTTGCAGGCTGGCTGGACCACAAGCTCGTGGGACGGGAGAAGACAGGAGCCCCGCGTCTACGAGATGTCCTTGGCGACAGGCTCACTGCCCCCGATGAGGAAATCCTGAAGTCAGATCTGGCGAACTGGGCAGCTTCTCCAGAAGGGGAAACAGCTAAGTTGATCGCCGAAGAGATGGTCGAAGCGCTACCGGGTCGCTTGGCCTATGTCGGTTTGAAAGGTCCAGCGCTCAGCGGACATTTCAGAACAGAAGTCACACGCTGGATATCGTCTGCCGCTGAAAGGTGGCGTGAAATGCAGGCCGCCTACGAAGCTGCCAAGGAGGCTCTTGATGGACCGGAAGCTTCAGAACGGGACCGAAAGCGCGCGACGGGGCGCATGCAAGGAAGCCTCGGCGATATGCAGCGTTTCCTTGACCGCTTCTTGGTAGAAACGCTTTCCCGTGCGGCCGTCATACCCACCTATAGTTTTCCCGTGCACGCGATCCATCTCGAGATTGTCACCGATCGCAGCGGCCGCGGGGACGATGAACGTGCACTCCAGCTTGACCGCGACGCGAGCCTCGCTATCGCAGAGTATGCTCCGGGTGCAGAGGTGGTGGCCGGCGGACGCATTTGGACGAGCTCTGGAATTGCACGCCGTGCGATTCACGGTGGAGGCGATGCGTGGATGGAGCGCGGGTTCCATCGCGTCTGCTCGTCTTGCCAGCACGTCGAAATCCACCATGACAGAAACGATTTCGGAGACGTTTGTCCGCAGTGTGGCGCACGTGCGAGCGGTCAGCGCAGAGCGTTTGTCGAACCAGTGGGTTTTCTCACCTCGTATGAAGACCGGGTTGGGCGCGATCCGGGTGCAAGCCGCCTTAGGGTGAAACCGGTGGATGAGGCACGGTTGCTGACTCGCCCGAGACCGGAAGACTTCGAACAGTCCGACCTTTCCAGCGTAACCAGTTTCTTCGCTCCAGCTATTACGCGGGACGGTAAATTGGCTGGACAAATGTTGATCCTAAACCGCGGCCCCCAAGGCGCGGGCTATCTATGGTGTCCGATCTGCGAACATGCAAGACCGGCTCCAATCGATGCAATTGGGGGTGCGGAGATTCGTGCCATTCACAACAATCCGCGTACAGGCGATCGCTGCCGCGTTGAGACGTTGAAATGGCCTGTGGACCTCGCGCATATCTTCGAAACAGACTTGCGTGGGATCCGCATTGCACAACCGATGCCACTCTTTTCCGATCTGATTGAATCTGAACGACGGGCCGCACACGACGGATTTGTTCGCACTCTTGCTGAATCCCTTCGACTTGCCGCTGCAGATCTTCTGGACACTGACCCGCGTGACCTGCGCGCGACCACTGAAATGCCCGGTGGCAGCCCTATGGTGATTTTGTCGGATGCAGTGCCCGGCGGAGCAGGGTATTGTCGACGGCTATTTGACGAACCGCGGTTTTCGGCCCGGGCACTCATCGGCAGAGCAGTTGCTGTGCTGGATTGTCCGCGAGGTGATGCTTGCGAAAGCAGTTGTTCGCGTTGCCTCAATGACTATTCGAACCAAGCACAGTGGGATAAGTTTAATCGGCACCCAGTGCTGGCTTGGCTACATACTCTCTTGGCAAGCTATTCGCCACGCCCGGCTCATGCGCCCGACGGGTCTGTGCCAGTGGCACAAACAGCGGCAGCAACGTTAGGGGTAAGGCTTGAGGGCGCTTCTTTGGTCGCTGTCGCCGCACAAAAACTTTGGGGAGCCACGGATCGTGGCGAAGCGCTCATCAGCGCTATTGCGCTGCGGAACTGGCTTGATGAGGGACCCGAAAGGCATGTTGTGTTCTTCATTCCCGAAGACTCGATCGCTTCGGGTTCAGCGACAGGACTTGACCGCCAGCTTGCACTGCGGCTGGTCGAATACGAGAAAAGCGGCCGTATTCGTTTTGCTACACTTCAAGCTGATCGGATTAACAGCGCTCCGCGACTGTCTCTCCTGGTGAATGGTCAAGTTCGTGCTTTCCATGCTGGCGCAGATGTGCTGCCTGCTTTGGCCGGAGCGCTAGCTGGCGTAAGCCATCAAAGTTCTGGCTGCGCAGCAGATAGTTGGCTTTCGGCTGTGCAGGGGGACGCACGACCTTTGCCGGGTCCTTTGGCGGCACTCACAGAACAATTGCGTGCGTTCCGGTTTCGTCCTGGGAGTCATCGCAAGCTCCAGCCTTTGTTTCAGTCGGTGGCCGGACGTCGCGTTGATCTGCATATCGAGGATCCTTGGTGTGGAGCGCGCACGCAGAACCGAGCCCGATTGGCGGAGTTTCTGCATGCTGTGTCCACGTCAGGCGTTCAAATCGAAGGGCTTACGGTTGTCTGGAATCCGGAGAACCAAGAGGGAGAATCTGCTTCCGCTCAGGCATCAGCCATGAGCATAGAAATTAAGCGAGTCGGCTTGGTGGCAACGCCAAGATTTGAACCACGTTCAGGGCGCGCTCTACACTTCCACGACCGTGTCATAACTGCCAAATCTGTAGACGAGGGCCCCGCATTAAAGGTGCGATGGGATATAACAGCGGGCATCGACAACTTGATGTCAAAGTCAAAGGAATGCAGTGTTTTTGTTGAAATCTTGAATCGTCATTAGGCAGAGGTGAGGACTCTACCGCTTTGTCCCAGATACCTTCCTGCGACCACCTGTTGAAGCAGATGCACAGCCTCGTTTAGCACCGCTTAAAATAGACACCAAGCTTCACACGGCTAATTGTTATGGTACGCTTGAGCAAAATGAAATTCACATAATAGAGTCATAGAATATGGGTCATGAGCCTCACGCAGTCAAAACGTCTCATAACAAGAGGATATTTTTAAATGCTCCGCTAATTTTAGGCGCTTTTGTTACCGCGGGCCTTGTTCCTGTGACAGCGTTCGCAGAGACGGTCAGTTTTTCATGCGGCGGTATAAAGTTTAAACTCGAGACAGAACAATCCACAATTGAAAATAATTTCACATCAATTGAGTCTGTGACGTGGCACTACGATGGAGAATGGATCCGTTGGTTGGTAGCGCGAAATGGCGAGGCATTCGGCGTAAATACAATGAATGGATACTTCATAAAATCCGGCAAAGCGACTGATGCTGGATGCACAATGCATGATCCTTCGATAGTCGCTAAATTGCCAATTTCTGAGGGTGCCGCGCTCAGACAAGCGTTTGTTTCAATGTCGGAGTTGGATCGAAAGCAACTCCAACAAAACTTGAAGGATTTCGAATACTATGAATCTACTGTGGACGGATTATGGGGACGCGGAACAGAAGCGGCAATTATGCTATTTTTTAATGAAAGGCGTCAAAGCGAGTTTAGAGCGACCGATATCAAGACGGAACTTGGAGCACTGAATGTCCTTCTGCATCTTAGCGGTATGATCCATGAAGGCGATGAATGTGAAGAGTGTGAAAGCGAACCAGAATCTCATGAGATGAAACAAGAGATTGCCATCAAGCCAGAGGCTGAGCCGAGAAAGTCAGGTGAGGAAGTTCGTAAAAAAGTTGCAAACTCGAGTGGTAATAAGGCCGTCGATCAGGGAAAGTTGACGGATTACGGAGATTTTTTGATTAAAGCTAACTTCGCCGAAAGGTTTTTCGATGGCTACCTAACACCAACGGGACAGCAAACGTCCTTTCATTACGACAAAATTGCTCGTGAACTTGGCGTCACCGATATTATTTACTCAATCGCAACTGGTTATGTCATAGCGTTAGCGAAGCTTAGAACCGAATTTCCCAGCTGGAAGGTGGACGATCTTTTCATCGAATTGGACAATATAAGTAGTTCGCAGGCCTTTGGTGATCTTGCCGTGGCAAGGCGTGCTCCAGGAAGCTATGATGAGTTAATTGAAACTGATTTGGAGATGATTGTTGCTACGTCCAACGTGGCGCCTGAACAATTGGATTCAAAATACCGATCAGTTACACGCGCAATACAGCAATGCCTAGATTCAATTAAGAAGGTCGCGCCGAGTCTTCGCCCTGTTGAACCCGGCTACGAATGTACCATCGCTGCAGTGATCTGCGAAAAGCCTGAGTTTATGAAGTTTGTAAATGATTGGGAGTTCGTAGAATTTACCTCAGATAAACAAGACGGTAAACGCTACACTAATGGTCTCGCTGGCGCAGAGAAGTTATGTGGTAAATGGTGACCTCTGCCTTGTTTTGATTTTATCCGTACCAACATTGCCTTCCGAACGCGTTGGCATGGCGATTTGTTTAGAGGGGGTGCTGCCGTTCAATATGATTTGCCCTAGTCATAGAAGCCGGTCTCTTGTGCCCTATGGATCTCGTGTTCTATCTTTATAGCGAGCTTGATGGCATCTTCGGTCGGTCGTCGCCAATCGGCCCGAATATCGAGCGCATCAAGGACGCCTTTCACGGCTCGTCCGAAGGCTGTGGAAGGTTCATCCGACCCTGGTCGCGTCCCGAATGTGAGTTTCGCGCCGTGATAGGCAAAAGCGAAGGCTACCATTGCTGCCGCATCACGTGCCTGCCAATTCACACCCCCTTTCTTGGTCCGCTTCTCGTGTCCGATGCTGGCTTCGATCAAGCCGATTCGAAACTTGTAACGTTCCGCGACGCCGGCAATGTGTGAAGGGTTGATGCTTGCGTCTTCCAGCTTCTTTTGGAGCCTCGTTAGGGTTGCTAGAACGCCTTTTATTACTTTGATTTTTTTCTTTTTTTCTGATGCTGTCAACGGCGGAGTAAAATTCGGCCATTGTGGCGGAGCAAAAGTCGGCCAGTTTGGGGCGAGCGCCTTGGAGCGTGCGGCCCTCATATAGCAAG